>JAFGPQ010000138.1 GCA_016936115.1 Spirochaetales bacterium
AGGCCCAGTTCGTCGGTGGAGCCGAACCGGTTCTTCTGGGCCCGGAGCATGCGCAGATCGCTGCCGGACTCTTCGAAGTAGAGAACCGTATCCACCAGGTGCTCAATCGCCTTGGGACCGGCGATGGCTCCCTCCTTGGTGACATGGGCCACCAGAAAGAGAATCGCCCCCAGGGCCTTGGCCGCCTGAATCAGTTCGTAGCAGCAGAGCTTGAGCTGGCTGACCGTACCGGGAACCTCTCCCGCCGCGTCGGTCATAAGGGTTTGTATGGAATCGATAATGATAAGGGAGGGCCGTTCCTTTGTCAGAACGGGAAGGATCTCCTCCAGCCGGGACGTGGTCAGGACTAGGGGCTTGTCCAGATCGATTTTAAGGCGCTTTCCCCTCTGCTTGATTTGCTCCGCCGATTCCTCTCCGGAAACATAAAGAACGGCGCCCTCCGTTTTAGCCCGGGCTGCCAGCTGCAGAAGCAGGGTGGACTTGCCGATCCCCGGTTCCCCTCCGATAAGGATAGAGGATCCGGACATGATGCCCGATCCCAGCAAGCGGTTCAGTTCAGGGTAGCCGCTGTCAATGCGGACATGGGCTGTCTCTTCCACGTCCGACAGCTTACGGACGGTAAGGGCCTCCCCTCCGGCCAGAGCCTGTCGGGGAGCCTTGCCCGCCTTCGCTTCTTTGAATTCGGTAAAACTGTTCCAGCTGCCGCAGGAGGGGCAGCGGCCCAGCCATTTCGGTTCGGTATGACCGCACTCCTTACAGAGGAACTGGGTCTTTTCCTTCGCCATGGAAAGGGGGCGCTACTCGATGGAAAGAAGCTGAATCTGAAAAACGAGCCAGCTGTTGGCGGGGATAATGCCCCCCACTTCTCTTTCTCCGTAGGCCAGTTCGGGAGGAATCACGATGGTGCGTACTTCACCGGTTTTCATACTCAGAATCGCTTCGAGCCAGCCGGGAATTACCGAATCGGTGCCGATCTTTATGGAGAATGGCTGATTCCTCTGTACGGAACTGTCAAAGACGGTCCCGTTTGTGAGCATGCCCGTATAGTGTACGGAAACCGTGTTTCCCATTTTGGGCGTGTCACCGTAACCTTCGTACTGGGTGTAATAAAACATCCCGGACATGGTCTTTTTATATTCGGGCAGGCTGCGGATCACGGAAACCGTCTCGGGGGCTGTTTTTTCCAGCAGAGACAGTTCCGCGTCCCGGGCCTGTGCGTACCGGCTGGCAAAACTGGCGTCGTCTATGACAAAGGCTTCCGCTTCGGCCCCCCGTCTGATAAGGGTGACGCCCAGAAGGGTATCCTCCGTGGTGAGGCGGGCGAGAACCTTTTCTCCGGAAACGATCTTTCCGAAGGGGGTGTAGAGCCGATCCAGAAAGGCGTCACCCTGACCCTTGGTAATGAAAAATCCGGAACCGTTCGATTCCGTGGGAAGACCGGTCATGACAAGGACACCCGGTTCCCCGGCGGTGAGGGTGAAATCCCTCTCCCGGGGAATGGTGTAACCCGGATCACCGTTGCCGTTGTTCAGGGGATCCCCGGAGAACACCGCGTAATTCTCGATATTGCGGTAGAAGGAGAGACCCTCGAAGTAGGGCTGATTGACCCGGGCCTGCCGGGTAATGCTGTCCTCGGCGAGACCGGCGAAGGAGGTGACCGTCAGAGGGGTATGGGTGAAGTCGAGTTCGAAAACCATTTCGCCCCTGCTCGTGTCCATAACCGCATAGAGCCCCGGATTCAGAGACTCCTGATCAACCGCCGTAAGAGGCAGGAGCAGAAGAAGCAGAAGCGCTGCCGCATAGGAAAATCGTTTCACCCTGACCCCCCGTTCCTACTGGAAATCCACCAGTTCGATTTCGAAAATCAGCCAGGTGTCGGGAGGAATGACCCCGCCCGCTCCGCGGCTGCCGTAAGCCAGTTCCGGGGGAGAGACGATGGTTCTCTTCTCGCCCTTCTTCATCTGAAGCAGAGTCAGATCCCAGGCGGGAATGACCTGGCCTATGCCGACCTGGAACTCAAAGGGTTCGTTTCTGTCATAGGAGGAGTCGAACTTCCGTCCGTCCAGGAAGGTTCCCTTGTAGTGGGCCTTGACGATGGATCCCTTGTTAGGAAGATCGCCGGTTCCTTCCCGCTTGATTTCGTAGTAAACCCCGTTGCCGTCTTTCTGGATATCCGGAAAAAGGGACTGGATCTTGGCCAGAGTTTCCTTGGCCTTCTCCTCTTTCTCGGCGGCCAGCTTCTCTTCGATGACCCGGTTCAGTTTGTCAAAGGCTTCCTGACCGGTAGCGAAGGCTTCCGCCGCCTCGCCCTGGCGGATAATGGTAACCGATTTGATTTCGTCGCCCTGTTTGATCGTATCCACGACCTTCTGACCTTCCACCACATGGCCGAAGATGGTATGGGCCCCGTCCAGATGGGGGGTGGGAACATGGGTGATGAAGAACTGGCTTCCGTTGGTGCCGGCGCCGGCGTTGGCCATGGCCAGTTTGCCCGGAGCGTCGAACTTCAGAGCCGGATCGATTTCGTCGGCAAAGCGGTATCCGGGGCCGCCGGTTCCGTTGCCCAGGGGGTCTCCGCCCTGAATCATGAAATCGGAGATAACCCTGTGGAATTTGAGGCCGTCGTAATATTTGCCTTCCCGGGCATCCGTATCCATAGTGCCTTCCGCCAGAGAGACGAAATTGCATACCGTAAGGGGGGTTCTTTCATATTCCAGTTCACATAGAATAGTGCCCCGGGTCGTATTGATTTCCGCGTATAGGCCGTCGGCCAGATCCTGATAGCTGTTACTGCATGCAGACATAATAACTGTTATGAACAACACCATAGTAAAAAAAAGAAATCCCTTGGGACGGTTGTTCATCTTTCCTCCTTAAGCACCGCTCTCGGCGGGCGCAGATTTTTAAAAAAGCGGTTTAGTAAACCGCGACGGAGGCAGTATACCACAGGAGAGGGATTGGGAAAACCCCGGGAGAAGCGCCCAAAGGGCGCAATGTAGAATGAAGAACAGAGAAATGAAACATGCGGCATGGCAGGACGCGCCCGGGGCCTGGTCGCAAACCGTTAGTTTGCTGCGCGGCCATGCATCCTGGCCTGGCTTTCCGCTTGTACTCCTCGGGGCTTTGCCCCTGGGGTGGCCGCTCATATCGGTTATAGTCATACTCACAGTACGCCTGCCGGAGTCGCCATATCGGGAGAAGTACCGGATATCCCACCCGAAATCTCCCGGTCCTCTCTCCTGTTCAGCTGGGGAATGATGGCGTACCCTGTGGAGGATGGGGACCAGGAGTTCACCGTGGTAACCTATTGGGTTGATGCTCCGAAGGATAACTGATAAGAATCGAGCCTTCGACATCCCGGCTGGACTCCAGCCGGGTTTTTCTAAAACTACCCGATCAGCCGGGTCATGATAACCCCGTCGATGGCTTCGATCTTATCGAGCAGTTCCTTATCGATACCGCAGCAGGGCACGTCGATGATGTTGTAGGCGATATCCCCTTTGTTGCGGTTGGTCATGTTGTCCACGTTAATGTCCGCGTCGGCCAGGACAGCGAGGAACTGGCGCAGCATATCGGGAATGTTCCTGTTGGCGATGATGAGCCGCTGATCGCCGGACCGCTCCATGGAACAGGCAGGGAAGTTGACCGAGTTGGTGATGTTCCCGTTTTCCAGATAATCCTTCACCTGGTCCACGGCCATGACGGCGCAGTTCTCCTCCGCTTCGGGGGAGGAGGCTCCCAGGTGGGGGATAGTTATCACTTTCGGGTTGCCCAGCAGTTCCGCTTCGGGAAAGTCGGTCACATAGCCGGCGACCTTGCCCGCTTCCAGCTGTTCCAGGAGCTGCTCGTTATTCACAAGGCCCCCCCGGGCGAAGTTCAGGATGCGGATTCCCGTTTTCATGGCTTCGAACTTCTCCCCCCCGATCAGGCCTTTGGTCTTATCGTTCAGGGGCAGGTGCAGGGTGATGTAGTCGCACTGGCTGAGCATCTGATCCAGGCTGATGGCCTTCGTGACGGCCCGGGAGAGTCCCCAGGCGGCGTCCACCGAAATAAAAGGGTCGTAGCCCATGACTTCCATACCCAGGCTGCTGGCCGCGTTGGCCACCCGGACTCCGATGGCTCCCAGGCCGATAACGCCCAGGGTCTTGCCCATGATTTCCGGTCCGGAGAAGGCGGATTTGCCCTTTTCCACGATCCGGGGCACTTCGTCCCCCTTGTCCTTTTCGCCCTGTATCCAGTTCACCCCGCCGATGATGTCACGGGAAGAGAGGAGTAATCCCGCCAGTACCAGCTCTTTCACGCTGTTCGCATTGGCCCCGGGGGTGTTGAATACCACGATGCCCTTCTCGGTGCAGACTTCGAGGGGGATGTTGTTGACTCCCGCTCCGGCCCGTCCGATGGCTTTGACCGTGGAGGGGATCTCCATGTCGTGCATTTTGGCGCTGCGGACCAGAATCGCATCGGGATGGGAAATCTCCGAAGCGATCTCGTAGTTGTCCCGGTCCATCCGGTCCAGGCCCTTCGCGGAAATTTTATTCAATGTCTGAATACTGTACATGGTTCATACCTCTCTGTTGTTGTTAGGATAAACGGCACAGCAGCTCAAGGAGCATGGCGCCGATGTTTACGTTTTTTACAGCCGGACCCTTCTTCTCCCGGGGAATGTAGTACCCGGACAGGTTCAATACGGCCTTAATGCCCCCCCGGACCATCCGCCGGTAGGTCTTCCGGGCTTCCTCCGGTTCGGTGGCGATGATTCCCAGGCCAATCTGCAGGCGGGGAATGATCTCTTCCATCTCCCAGGCGGGATAGAGTTTCACCGGAACGTCCAGCCGTTCCATCCGGTTCAGCTTCCCGTCGAAGGCGGCGGTCAGAGCCACGTCGTCCGATTCGGAAAAATATTCCATCAGGTGAAGCCCCAGGGGGCCGAGCCCGGCAAGACAGGCCCTGACTTCCCTATCGAGTCCCAGGCTTGCCCTTATGTCGTCGGCCAGTTTGTCCGCCCGGTAGGAACCGTTCCTGTCCCCGCGGTCGAGCCGGCTGATGTCCTTTCTTATCGAATCGGCCGATGTGCCCAGATACCGTCCGATAAGGCGGGAGTTCAGATTCTCCTCCTCCTCTTCAAGCTGAGGGAGAAGAGTCAGAAGTTCGGTCAGCCGGGTTTGAGCCGGGTCCGTCTTTCCAGGCATGGTTTACCCTAGCACGGGAGATTTTTTTGAGCAAGTTTTAATTGTGAAAATATTCACAGGTCAAACGGAAGGCGGGGGAAGGAGCAGTTTTCCCGTCAGGGGATTGTCGGCGGGCTTTTCCCTTTTACGGGGATGCTCCCTGGTATAGAGGGCTGTGGAGAGCAGCATCAGACAAAGTATCTGTAACCTTTTCTCATTATTCATAATATTAGCTCCTCCTGTTATTACCTGCATACTAATATAATGCAAAGGCCGTGCCATTACCCGAAAAGGGCGTAGAATGCTTCGGAAATTTGCAAACCTTCTTTCCTGTAGGAAATCCGGGATGCTTTTATTCGAAAGGGTGGATTCTAAGTTGTCTCTGTACAGGGAATGGGGTTTTCCTTACAATGTCCCCATGATCCGAGTCATTGACCTGGGAACCGTGGAATACGAAGAAGCTCACCGCCGGCAGCTGGAGATCCGGGATGCGGTGATCCGGGGAGAAGGGGAGGATACCCTTCTTCTTCTGGAGCATCCCCCGGTGCTTACCATGGGCAAGCGGGGTGCGGCGGAGCATATCACCCTGCCCCTGGAATATTTCGCATCCCTGGGGATCAAGGTGATTGACGTGGAGAGGGGCGGCGACGTGACCTACCACGGCCCGGGCCAGCTGGTGGGCTACCCCATTCTGAATCTGGCCGAACGGGAGCCGGACCTTCATAACTACGTGGACCGTCTGGAGGAGGTGTTCATTCGCCTTCTGTCCGATTACTACGCCATTCCGGCGGATCGGGATACGGGCAAATACACCGGGGTCTATGTGGGAAATAACAAACTGACCGCCATCGGCATAGCCGTGAAGAAATGGGTAACCTACCACGGGTTCGCCTGCAACGTGAATACGGACCTTGCCCCTTTTCAGTGGATCGTCCCCTGCGGTCTGGCCGACCGGGGCGTAACATCCCTGGAGAAACTGACCGGCCGGACACAGGATATGGATTTGGTTAAGGAGAGGACGGTCAGCCTTTTCGGCGAGATTTTTGAGGATGATATGATATGGCAGACAAAAGACTGAGAAAGCCCGACTGGCTGCGGGTGCGGATTCCCGCCGAGATAAGGGGGGAGGAGGACCGGGTAGCCGGGACCCTTTCCCGGTTCCATTTGAATACGGTATGCCATGAGGCGCTCTGTCCTAACCGGGGGGAGTGTTTTCAGAGGCAGACCGCCACTTTTATGATTCTGGGGGCGGTCTGTTCCCGCAACTGCGCCTTCTGCAATGTGAATCCGGGCAAGCCCGGTCCCCTTGACCCGCAGGAGCCGGAAAATGTGGCCCGGGCGGCGGCGGAACTGAATCTGCGCCATGTGGTGGTGACCTCGGTCACCCGGGACGATCTGTCCGACGGCGGTTCGGCCCACTTCGCCCTGACCGTGGACGCGATAAGGAAACACCTGCCCCGGGCGACGATTGAGGTGCTCATTCCCGATTTCAAGGGCAGTTCCGACGATCTGGACAGGGTGATTGCCGCGGCTCCTGATATCATCAACCATAATATCGAGACGGTGCCCCGCCTGTACCGGCATGTCCGGCCCCAGGCGGTGTACGAGCGGTCCCTGGAACTTCTGAAGCGCGTCAAGGAGAGGGCTCCCGGGATCCTGACCAAGTCGGGGATGATGCTGGGCCTGGGCGAAGAGCAGCAGGAAGTTCTCGCCTCCCTGTCCGATCTGCGGAAAAACCGCTGCGATATGCTCACCCTGGGCCAGTACCTCGCCCCCTCGGCGGATCACTACCCCGTAAAGGAGTACGTGACCCCGGATGCCTTTGACGAGTACGGCATCCGGGCCAGGGAAATGGGATTCTCCTATGTGGCTTCCGCGCCCCTGGTGCGTTCCTCCTATCTGGCCGAGGAAGCTTTGGCGGACCGTTCTAGAGGGTAATATCCCGTACCCAGGCGAACTCTTTCAGCGCCTTTCGACGGGAGAGTGTGATCTTTTGGGCTCCCAGAAATCCGGCGAAGTCCCGAAGCGTCTCGACAAGATCCTCCTGAAAGCGGCCGTCCTGGCCTTCTCCCGGTTCCCACCACCAATTCTCCAGCTTCAGAATCTTTCTTTTTTTATCGAAAATCGGCTCCACCCGGGCGGCGAAACGGTTATCCCGCAGCACCGGCAGCACATAGTAGCCGTATTTTCTCTCCTTCTCCGGAGTGTAGACTTCCCATTTGTAATCGAAGCCGAAGAGATCCCTGATCAGGATGCGGTCCCAGAGCAGGTTGTCCAGGGGAGCGAGAAAGGAGATCCTTCCCTTGCGGGAGGGAATCGATCCGGGAGTTTCCCCGGCGGGGTAGTAGAGAGGATAGGGGATTCCCTCTACCCGCAGCTCCTCTATCTCCCCCCGGTCCAGGGCTTCCCGTATAGCCCCGGTCCTTTCCGGCTTTTTCATGGGCGTTCCCAGCCAGGCCCCGTCGCCCGAGCGGTTCCATAAAAGTCCCTGGGAGGCGACCCGGCGGCGGACGAACCAGCGCCAGTGGTCCCCGTCCCGGGGGTAGGGATCGGGGGCTTCCCGGATGTGCCGGGGCAGGCAATCTTCGGTCAGGCCGTAGAATTTGCGGGTTCCCTCCCGGTGATGAACAAGGAGTTCTCCCCGGTGGTACATGCTCTCCAGAACGGCCCGCACGATAGTTGTCGGTCCCCAGGCCCAGTCCACCCGGGTAGGGGAGGGTATCTCCCGGGAGGAGAGGGGGCCCTTCTCTAACAGATGGGCTATGATTTTCTCCCGCACCCCGTCAAAATCCCGGGCCCGGGCCCGGTACCTTTCTTCAAAGCGGGCCCTCGTCCTGGCGAAGCAGGGCCAGTCCTCCTTAGGCCACAGGGCCATCATCTTGTCCCAGCCGTCAATCAGCGCCCTTTCCCGGTAGAGCAGATCTTCCAGATGGTATTCCCGGTAGCCGGCGAACCGGCTCTGCAGAACCAGGTCCGCATTTCTTCCCGTCCGGTTCAGCGGGTCGTATTGAATACAGCCCGCCTTCCTGACATGGGTAAGGATATTTTCCCCCGATGAGGGTGTTTTCTCCCCGGCCAGTCCCTGGTAATTAATGAGATAAGCCCGGGCTTCTTCTTTTGTCAGAATCATTCCTGTTTCATCGCCTTTTCTATGACAGAACCCAACTGGGCTATAGTGTAGGGCTTACGGCAGAAATAGGCCAGCCCCTCCTCTTTGAGGCGGCGCACATCCTCGGTGGTGGTGAATCCCGAGGTCAGGATAGCCCGGATGGCGGGATTTATCTCTCTCATGGCCATGTAGCAGTCCCGGCCGTTCATTTTGGGCATGATCATATCCAGAATAACCAGGTCGATGCTATTCCAGTGGGACCGGTAATACTCCAGACCATCCTCCCCGTCATCGGCCAGGGCCACCCCGTACCCCAGATGTTTCAGAATCTCCTCTCCCGTTACGCGCATGACCGGATCGTCGTCCACCAGGAGGATTTGTGCTACTCCGTTCAGGGACTCCCCGGGGCTCTCCTCTTCCGAAAGGACCTCCCCCGAGATCAGGGGCAGGCACAGGGTGAATGCGGTTCCTTCCCCCTCCCGGCTTTCCACTTCGATGGATCCTCCGTGCTGCTCCACGGTGCGAAAGACGGTGGAAAGGCCCAGCCCGGTTCCCTTTCCCTCTTCCTTGGTGGTGAAAAAGGGTTCGAAAATCCGCCCCAGATAAGCGTCGGGGATTCCTGTTCCCGTATCGGCGAAAAGTATACGGAAATAGCGACCCGGCTTCAGATCGAAGGGGCTTCGTCGGCAGAAATCCTCATCCAAATCGATGATATCCGTCACCACATCGATCGTCCCTCCCCCGGGCATGGCGTGGGAGGCGTTGATCCCCAGGTTCATCAGGGCGCTCTGGATGCGGGAGGGATCCCCGTTGATCAGGCAGTTTTCCCCTTTCTGGCTGGTATTGATGGTAATGTGTTTGTCCAGAATCCGCCCGAGAAGATTCATGGTCTGATTGATTTCCCGGGTGATTTCAAAGGGGGCCGTGGAGGCATCCGATTTGCGGGAGAAGAGGAGAAGCTCCTTTGTCAGATCCCCCGCCTTGCGGACCGTACTGATAAGCATATCCAGGTAACCGGCGGCCTTCTCATCGGTCCGCAGGTAGGGCTTGATGAGTTGGGCGGAGCTCATGATTCCCCCGAGCATATTGTTGAAGTCATGGGTGATCCCCCCGGCCAGCTGGCCCAGGGTATCCATCTTTTCCGTATGGATCAGCTGCTTCTGAATCAGCTTTTCCTCGGTGATATCCCGGAAAACCATAACCGCCCCCCGGATATTCTCCGATCCGTCCCGGATAGGGGAGCAGGAGAGAGCCAGGATATACTCTTTGCCCCGGGGGTCCTGAAAAAGGAGATTCCCGAAAATCCGGTTCCGTCTTTCCTCCCTCAGGACCTCATCCACCGGAAATACCGGTTTCCCGCTGTTCCGGGTAAGGGGCAGGATGTCGGCACAGGATCCCCCTTCCCCCTCTTTGCGCGGAACACCGGTCAGAATCTCCGCCCGGCGGTTCATCTGGACGATGCGCCCTTCCCAGTCGGTGGAGATCACCCCCTCCTCGATGGAATCCATGGTGGCCCGGAGCTTCCGTTCCGCCGTTTCCACGGTGAGCTGATCATTCTTCCTCTCCGTAATGTCCGTATCGATTCCCAGGACCCCGACCGCCTTTCCCTCGGGCCCCTCTATGGGTATCCGGGATTTCTGAATCCATCGGGCTGCCCCGTCCGATCCGGGATGTTTTTCCTCCCTGTCCAGGAGGGGAATTCCCGAAAGCAGGGTCTCCTCCTCCTCCGTTTCGGCAAAGGGGGCTTTTACCCCGATGATTTCCGATTCCGCGGTTCCCGCAGCCTGGGCGAAGGCGATATTGCAGCCTAGAAAGTAGAGGTCCCTGTCCTTCCAGTAGATCCGGTGGGGTATATGATTGATGACCTGTTTCAACAGATCCTTTTGTTCGGCAAGCTGATTCTGGATGCGTTTCTTAGACCGGTTCAGGGAGATCAGGTACAGGATGACGAGACTCTGGAAAGTGAAGATGGCCAGTCCGATCCAGATGGCCTGGCGGTAGCGGCTGTAGAATGTCCGGGGGCGGAAGTCGATCTCCCCTTCCGGGGGGAGCCGGGAGAGGGGTATTTCAAATCTCTCCAGCTGGCGGTAGTCGAATTTCAGGTGCTGCGGGGTGTCGTATTCCACGGGTATTGCCTTTACCGGAGTGCCGTTCAGTACCTGAAGGGCCATGCTGCCCGCCCGGAATCCCTGGTCGTATCCTTCGATGAGAAATCCGCCCACAATTCCGTAGCCGAAGGTGAAATCCCAGGAGCCGTAGACCGGCACGGAGGAGTATTGCTTCAGAAGGGAGGCTATCTCTTCGGTCCCGTAGGTTTCTCCCTCCCGGTCAACGGAGAAAAAGGTCATAAGGACGACTGTCTTTTCGGGCAGATCCCGGGCCCATTGAATCAGCTCGTCCCGGGTGGTGTCGAAATAGAGTTCCAGCTCCGGCAGTCCGGGAGGAGCCCTGTCTCTGATTCTCCGGTACTCCTCCTGAACCCTCTTCCCGGAAACCGTATTCTCCGTAAGGATTATGATCTTCCGGGTATCCCCGTGAAGGGACATGATAAGATTCAGGTTCCCCTCCAGGTCCGCCTGTTCGTTAATGCCCGTAACCCGGTCCATTCCCCTCAGATCGGAGGGTTTGAGATAGTTGTACCCGCAGAAGATCTGGGGTACGTCCCCGAAGAGTTCCTTCCCCCTCTGGCGGAAGAAATCAAAGGCGTTGTTGTCGGAAGTTATGACAAGATCGAAGGTGGTCTCGCCGTATTTGTCCTCGTAGAGCTGGGACAGATGGTCCAGATAGGACTCGTGGAAAAGCCTCTTGGTGTCCATGTATTCGATGTAGAGTTCCGCCTGGCCCGTCTTCAGTGAGTCTTCCACTCCCCGGGTGATCTCGTCGCTCCACCGGAATCCTTTGTGATAGGAGTTCAGAAGAAGAACTTTGTCCTTACCGCTTTCGGCCCAGATAAGGGGAAAAGTCATCAGACAGACTGGCAGGAGAAGGGACTTTCTCATATACTAATGTTAAGTCCTTCCCGCCGACGGGTCAAGAAGAGTTCGGCAGAAGTGAAAAAACGTGGTATTATAGTATTGTTTATAGGGTAATTTGTGGGGTGATCCCGGGGTAATATGAATTACAGGAAAATTATCAATAAATTCAGGGAGCTGGGACTCTTTATCCAGGATCTGAAGCACGACAAATCCTATCCTAATCTCCTGTGGGAAGAGTGGGGCTACACGGCGGAAGAGATGACGCGATACGGGTATCTCAGCTTTGTTCATCCCGACGACCGGGATTACGTCCAAAAGGCCACGGACCGGTTCAATCGGGGAGATGAGGAATTCTCCCGCATCGTTTTCCGCATTAAGGACAAGAAGGAGAACTGGCACTGGATCCTCTCTTCCTGCCTGGCTGTGGAACGGGATCAGAAAGGGCAGGTTCTGGAGTATGTGGGCTTCGACCATGACATCACCCAGGAGATAGTCGCCCGGGAACAGGCCGAGAAAGCCCTGAGAGAAGCGGAAACTCTTATTTCCGCGAGCGCCGCCATTACCGCCGTGGGGCTGGATCTGCCCCATACTATCGGGGCCATCCTGGAACAGGCGGGCCGGGTTATCTCCTTCGACAGTGCTTCGGTTCAGCTGGTAGAGGAGAGGGAAGGTGCTCCGGAGATGATGATCGTGGGGGGTATCGGGTTTCCCCGGGAGAAGAATCCCATCGGGGCCCGCTTTCCCATGACAGGCCTTACCCCCAATTCCCGTATCATGGAGGAGAGGAAAACCCTTGTCCTTTCCCATGAGGAGATCGCCGGTTACCATGATTTCGCCGCCCACGCCTATGCGGATATCCACTGCTGGATGGGGGTTCCCCTTATCAGCCGGGACAGGCTTCTGGGGATGATGACCTTTGACAGGCTCCGGGACGATCCCTATACTCCGGCGGATAAGCGGCTCGCCCAGGCTTTTTCCAATCATATAGCCATCGCCCTTGAGAATTCCCAGCTCTACGAAGAGACCAAGAAAATGGCCATTACCGATCCCCTGACAGGATGCTACACCCGCAGAAGGATGCTCAGCGAACTGGAGAAGGAGTGCGAGTCCTCCCGCCGGCACGGGTTCGAACTGGGGGTGATCATGATGGATCTTGATGATTTCAAGAATATCAACGATACCTACGGCCATCTGGCCGGGGACGGGGTGCTCAAAAAGGTCGCCTCCCTGGCGGAGCGGGAACTAAGGAAATCGGATATCCTCTGCCGTATCGGGGGGGAGGAGTTCCTTATGATATTGCCCCATACGGAAAAGGATGCCGTCATAGAAGTGGCCGAACGGGTGCGCCGGGTCATCGAGGAGGAAGCCTCTCTGGAGGGAATGGACACCGCCGTGACAGTCAGCATGGGATGCGCCCGGCTGCTTGATTCGGACGGGGACATTCAGACGGAGCTTCTGGAACGTTCGGACAGGGCTCTTTACCAGTCCAAGGCCCGGGGTAAGAACCGGGTCTCCTACATCTAGGGAGAAAAATATGAATCACATAATCACAAGCCTCTTTGAGAGAAAATCGGTGCGGTCCTTTGAGGAGAGAGACATAGACGAAGAGACCCGGACCCTGCTTCTCGATGCGGCCCTGCAGGCTCCCACCGTGGGGAATCAGATTCTCTACACCATACTGGATATCCGTGATCAGG
>JAFGPQ010000139.1 GCA_016936115.1 Spirochaetales bacterium
AAGAGGGTGAGCGCCGTGGCGAAATCCCCCTCCCGGAAGGCGGAAATTCCCTTCTCCATGAGCACCCAAACGGGCAGGGCCTTATCCTCGTCGGTCAGTTCCTCCGCCGCGGCGGGGAAGAGTCCTCCCAGGGCCAGGATCAGGATTAGAGCAACTTGTCCAGTTCTTGTAAAAAAGCTTCTTTTGCCTCGCAAAGGGGCGCCCTCCCGATAATCTCGCCTTTGTGAAAGAGGGCTATCTGATCCCCCATCCCGGTTATGCCCAGGTCGGCATGCTGCGCCTCCCCCGGTCCGTTGACCACGCAGCCCATAACGGCGATGGTCAGATTTTTATTTATCCCGTAAAGAGATGTTTCAATCTCTTCCACGAATTGGTGGGTATCGAAGGTGGTGCGCCCGCACTTGGGGCAGGAGACGATATTCACATGGGGACGGAATCCCAGTCCCAGATTCGCCAGCAGCTCCCGGGCGGCCATAATCTCCTTGAAGGGGGAATCGGATATGGAGATGCGGATCGTATCCCCTATGCCTTCCCGCAGAAGATCCCCCAGGGCCAGGGTACTCTTGACCAGGGAGGGAATCAGGGGACCCGCTTCGGTTACACCCAGGTGAAGGGGGTAATCGCACTCCTTCGCGAACAGCCGGTTGGCCTGGCGGCAGATCTCCACATCGGAGGATTTCAGGGAGACAACCGCGTTACGGAAGTTCAGCTTCTCCAGGATATCCAGCTGTTCAGCCGCCGCTTCCACCATGGCGGCCGCCCGGTTCTGCGCCCCCCGCAGCTCCTTGGGCAGGGAGCCCTCGTTGGCGCCCACACGCAGGGCGATACCCCTGTCGGCGGCCTTGCGGATAACTTCCTCGGTTTTCCAGCTCTCCCCGATATTCCCCGGATTGATGCGTATCTTGACCAGGGGGTAATCCATGCACTTCAGAGCAATGCGGTAATCGAAGTGAATGTCCGCCACCAGGGGCATTGCGGTCTGTTCCGCCAGACGGCCCAGCTGCTCCGCCGCCGCCATGTTAGGCGCGGCGAAACGGACAAGGCCGCAGCCCATGGAGGCCATTTTCTCCAGTGCTTCCCTCTCCTCTTTAAGATCGGCGGAGAGGGGTTTATCCCACATGGTCTGTATGATGATCGGATTATCCCCGCCCATCTGCAGGGAGCCAATGGGCACGGATCGGCTGTTTCTGTTCATACGTCAGGATTATACCATTATCCCGGGCAATAAACAAGAATTGACCGATTTGCAGTTGCAAATGGCGGGATTTGTTTTAAAATTAGTAAAGGAGGCCGCCATGAATAACCCCGCCGCCGCATTCATAAAAATTCTCGAAATAGAATTAGAGGATCTGGAGGACGACATTCAGCTCATAATGGCCGATTCGGAGGTTCGCCGGAATCACCGGGAAATCACCGATTATGTCTACCGGGAGAATCTCGCCCTTTTGAAAAAGGAGATCTTTGATGTGGACGGAATCCGGCATAAGCTGAAACAGCTCGACCCGGCGGATTTCGGAACTCCTGAAGAGGTTATCAATCTCCTCCTCAAGGAACTGCGGGACAAGGTGAAGAGACAGATTGTCCCCCCGGTCCTGCTCACCATGGTGGAAAGAAAATTCGAGAAGGTTAACCGCTATGTGACCGAATCGGATATTTGCAATTGATAAATTCCGGAGCCCCTCTTACAATAGCCCCATGAATTTGCTGCTTTTTGATGAAGAAGAGGTGGGATCCCCTCTTTTGAGGGGAGATGACCGGTTCATCCATATACAAACCATTCTCAAATCAAAGGAAGGGGATACCCTCGATGCGGGTGTGGTTAACGGGAAAAGGGGAATCGTGGTTCTGAAGACCATCGCCCCGGACCGGATTGAGTACGAGTTCCTTCCCGGGGATCGGGAGGAGGCGCCCCTGAAACCGCTGACCATGATCATCGGCTGTCCCCGCCCCCCCACGGCGAGAAGACTAGTAAAAGACCTGGCATCCCTGGGAGTGGGCCGGCTCGTCTTTTCCGATACGGATCTGAATGAAAAATCCTATCTCCAGGCAAGATTCTGGCGGGACGGACTCTACGAGGGAGCCCTCCGGGAGGGTGCCATGCAGGGAAAAAGCACACAGATCCCCCCGGTGGACCGGTACTTCTCATTGAAAAAGGCGTTGGAATCCCTGGAAGGGGGAGAAACCCGCCTGGTTCCCGATCTTCCCGGGGGCCCTAAACTGAGCGACGCCCTGACCGGAAACTGGCCGGCCGATCGGAAGGCTGTGGCGGCCATAGGCCCGGAAAGGGGCTGGACCGACCGGGAGAGGGATATGCTGGCGGATCAGGGATTCCAGTCGGTCACCCTGGGCGACCGGGTCATGAGAACCGAATCGGCCGCCCTGATGACCGCCGGGTCGATTCTCCTGGCCATGCTCTGAGACTACTTCCAGGGACGAATCATATCGCCCAGGGTTCTGGTGCCGATTGTCTCCCGCTCATCCCGCAGGACCACATCCCAGGGGATTTTCTTTCGGTTGGCTTCACTGTTCTCTTCCAGGTAATCGTATTTGAGCATGAGGAATTTCAGGAGATTCTCCCACAGTATGGCTATGGCGGAGATTCCCGGAATAATCAGGGCGGAGACCAGGGAGACGGCGAACAGAATCAGGCTCAGAAGGGAAACGGCGATGGAAGCGCCGGGATTGTCAAAAAAGAGTATAAAACACTTCTTCAGATTCTTTTTAAAGGGATCATCCATAATGTTGGAGAGGGGAAAGTAATACCCCGCCGAGAAAAGCAGCAGAATGGCGATCCAGAAAATAAAAAAGAACGCCGCCAGGGAGATCAGGTTCCCCCCCGCATTGCCGTAAAAGCTGAGCGCCGTGTACACAATGAAGGAGAGGGCCACAATCACCAGGTAGAAGAACAGGGTCTTGGCCGCCTTCTCCTTCATGAAGGTCCAGTAGTTGCGAAAGTAGAGACTGCGGAAATAGGCGATCTCGCTGCACATGCGGCTGTTGGCTCCCAGAACCAGAAAGAAGAGGGCCCCGAAAACGATCAGGGACAGTACCGACAGGAAAGGCTGGTTCGCCTGAACCAGCAGCCAGGGGATATAAAAGCAAAGGGCCGCCGCTCCCAGCAGCAGCAGATTGAACAGGAGCATCAGCCCCATCCTGTCCCAATAGTCCCAAAAAGATTTTTTAATGAGAAACCAGATCATTTCTCCTCCTTATCAAGATAAATGATTTTATTCTATACAATTACTATTCCGTTCCCTTGAGGGACAGTCCTATCCGTTTTCGTTTCAGGTCGATCTGTATGACCCGGGCTTTGACCCGCTGGTTCACCCGGACGATCTCCGAGGGATCCCGGACGAAGCGGTCCGCCATTTCGCTCACGTGGACCAGGCCGTCCTGGTGCACCCCCACATCCACGAAGGCGCCGAAGGCGGTGACATTGGTGACGATGCCCGGAAGGATCATCCCCTCATAGAGATCTTCCATGGTATGAACCGATTCGTCGAACTCAAAGAGATCAAAGGGATCCCGGGGATCCAGGCCGGGCTTACGCAGTTCCCCGATGATATCGCTCACAGTGGGCAGCCCCCGCTTTTCGTCGGTGAAGTCCGCCGGCTTAAGACGGCCCAGCAGCTCCTCGTTCCCCATCAGGTCGATGAGGCCGACTCCCAGGCTCCGGGCCATTTTCTCGACAATGTCATAACTCTCGGGATGGACCGATCCCCCGTCCAGGGGCTCGGAGCCGTCCTTGATACGCAGGAATCCGGCGCTCTGCTCAAAGGCCTTCTTACCCATCCCCTTCACCTTGAGCAGGTCATTCCGGTTATCGAAACGGCCGCCCCGGGCATGGCGCTCTTCCACAATTCTCCCGGCAAGGGTTCTGTTCAAGCCGGATATATGGCTCAGAAGGGCCTCCCCGGCGGTATTCAGATTCACCCCTACCCGATTCACGCACTCCTCCACCATATCGTCCAGGGAGGTTTTCAGGGCCTTCTGGTCCACATCGTGCTGGTACTGCCCCACCCCGATGGACTGGGGATCGATCTTGATAAGTTCCGATAGGGGATCCATGAGACGGCGCCCGATGGAGACGGCTCCCCGCACGGTGACGTCCTTATCGGGAAACTCCCGGCGCCCCTCTTCCCCGGCGGAATAGACCGAGGCGCCGCTCTCGTTGACCGAGATGACAGGAATGCCCTCCAGAAAGGGAAGATCCCGCAGAAAGGCCTCCGTCTCCCGGCCCGCCGTGCCGTTTCCCACGGCCACCGCCTCGTAACGGTGTTTTCCGGCCAGTTTTTCCAGGAGAACCGCCGCTTCCCCGGTTTTGTTATGGGGAGCGGTGGGATAGATCACGTCATCGTAGAGAAGGGCTCCGTCCCGGTCCAGAACAACCAGTTTGCACCCCGTGCGGAATCCCGGATCCAGAGCCAGAATGCGCTTTTCACCCAGGGGGGAAGCCATGAGCATCTCCCGCAGGTTATCCGCGAAGATATCGATGGATTTCAGATCGCTCTCTTCCTTGAGGAGATGGCGGTATTCCTTTTCGAGGGAGGGTTCCAGCAGCCTCTTGTAGCTGTCGGCCAGGGCTTTTTCCACCAGATCCTTATTGTTCCGGCAGCGGTTCAGATAGAAATATCCTATCTTATCGAGCCCCTCCTCCCGGTCCGGGCGGATCTGTACCGAAAGCACTCCCTCCTTCTCGGCACGGAAGAGGGCCAGCAGCGTATGGGACGCCGCCTGGGAAGCTTTTCCCGACCAATCGTAATAGTCGGCGTACTTGCCCTGCTCATCCAGGTCTTTCTTCTTCACCTTTGTCACAATGAGGGAACGGCGGGAGAAGAGGTCACGCAGTTTCTTTCTCGTCTCCGGACTTTCGCTTATCTCCTGAGCCAGAATATCCAGAGCCCCCTGAACGGCTTCTTCCGCGGTGATACCCGCTTTGCGGGCGTATTCCCGGCTCAGACTGTCGATCCCGGGGCTGTCCCGGTTGTATATCTCTTTTTTCAGGCCCTCCAGACCCAGTTCCAGCGCCTTGTCGGCCCGGGTCTTGCGGTGCGGTTTATAGGGAAGATACAGATCCTCCAGTTCGGCCAGGGTTCGGGCTTTTTCTACAGCCTCTTTTAGAGAGCCGGTCAGTTTTCCCTGACTTTCAATCGATTCCAGGATATAGGTGCGGCGCTTTTCCCGTTCCTCAAGACGGCCGTTGAGATCACGAAGATCGATAATCTGCTCATCGGTCAGCCCGCCGGTTCTTTCCTTGCGGTAACGGGCGATAAAGGGCAC
>JAFGPQ010000140.1 GCA_016936115.1 Spirochaetales bacterium
AAACAAATCATATAAAAGATTGAGCTTTCTATCCATTAATAAAATTACGTTATTTCTAAGTTTTGAAAGATGCTCTAGAAATTAGTAATTAATATTACAGGAGTAGTGACATGGCGGATATTTTTGATAAATGCAAGGGCGACGGGGGGTACTTCGGTGCGTTCCGTCACATGGGCGAGAATGAGCTGACCCGACCGGTGATGGATCCCGTTTCGGGCACGAAGATGCTGCACAACGGGGAAGAGTACATCATGTGGTCTGTGAATAACTACATCGGCCTGGCCAATAATGAAGAGGTGCGCGCCGCGGCTATGGAAGCGGTGAAGGAGTTCTCTACCAGCAATCCCATGGGTTCCCGTATGATGAGCGGTAATACGCCCTATCACCTGGCTCTGGAGAAACGGTTCGCCGAATACGCTCAGAAAGAGGCGGCCTTCCTGTTCAACTACGGTTACATGGCCGTTCTGGGTATCGTCTCCTCCCTGGCCGGCATGGGCGACACTGTGGTTGTGGACAAGCTGGCCCATGCCTGTATCCTGGATGCGGCGGGCATGGCCAAGGCGGCCGGAGCCAACGTACGCTACTTCAAGCACAACGACGCCCAGGATCTGGACAAGGTTCTGGAGAGCGTAAACAAGACCCATCCCGACGGGGGCGTTCTGATTCTGACCGAGGGCGTTTACGGCATGACCGGCGATCTGGCCGATCTTCCCTCTATCTGCGAAGTGAAGGATAAGTGGGGCGCCCGCCTCTTCATCGACGACGCCCACGGTATCGGCGTTATGGGCGAGAAGGGCCGGGGTGCAGCGGATTTCTTCGGTGTTCAGGACAAGATCGACATCTACTTCGGTACTTTTGCCAAGTCCTTCGCCTCGATCGGCGGTTTCTGCGCTTGCGACAAGGACGTGCGGGACTGGATCATGTTCAATGCCCGGACCCAGGTTTTCGCCAAGTCCCTGCCCATGGTTTATGTAAAAGCCCTGGACAAGACCCTGGACCTGGTTATCGAGAGACAGGACCTGCGTGACAAAATGTGGGAAAACTCCAAAAAGCTACAGGACGGCCTGCGGAACGAAGGGTTCGCCATCGGGCCCGGGGACTCTCCTATTGTCTCCGTTTTCTGTCCCGTGGGAACCGGTAAAGCGGATGACGCGGGCGGCGTAGGGGCGCGTATGGTTCAGTACCTGCGGGCCAAAAAGATTTTCGTCACCGCCGTGGTTTACCCCGTGATTCCTCCCGGACTTTGTATGTTCCGGATGATCCCCACGGCGGCCCACAACGACGCTGAGATCCAGACCACCATTGAGGCCTTCCGGGCCATGGCGAGCGAGATGGATCTGACCCTGCCCTGCACGCCGGAGGATCAGGCTAAAATTGATAAGCTGTACCGGTGCAATCCGGAGGCTTAAGGGGCTTTTTCGTGTAACTTTATACCGCAGTCTTCCGGGACTGCGGTTTTTATTGATAAGTCGGAAAGACCGGCTTCGCTCAGAAATCCCATCAGATAATCCAGAGCCCCCTCCTCTGTCCGGAACCCCAGGTTGATCTGTTTGTGTATCCCCTCCCGGCCCAGCCTGTATGAACGGAGGGGAAGTTTCTGTCCGTACTCTTCTATGAGCCAGAAGGGCAGGGCTGTGACACCCCTGCCTGCGGAGACCATCTGCAGCATGATATCCGTGGTTTCTATGGTTTCTCTTTTATAGGGAGCGCATCCGGCGGGGATAAGGAATCCCGTATAGACATCCAGTTTCTCCTGTCCCACCGGATAGGTGATCAGGGTCTGGTCCAGAAGATCCTCCGGTTCCACAAAGGGCCTGTTACCCAGGGGATGGCTCTCTCCGGCAGCCAGAACCAATTCGTAATCAAAGGCGGGGTAGAAAGTAAGGGATTCGCTGCGAATGGGATCGGGAGTGACCAGTATGTCAATATCGTGATCCTCCAACGCCTTTATTCCCCCGAACTGGAATTCCCTTTTTATATCAATGTCCACATCGGGCCAGTTACCAAGGTAGGGCTCCGTTACCAGCATGAGCCAGTTGTAACAGGGATGGCACTCCATGCCTATGCGCAAAAGACCCCGGGAGCCTCGGGCATACCGCCGGAGGATCTCTTCGGTGTGCTCGAACTGGGGCAGAAGCCGCTTCGCCGTGCCCAGAAGGTATTCGCCGCTCTGGGTTAGTTTGATGCGCCTTCCGTCCCTGACCCAGAGAGCCGTTCCCAGTTCGCCTTCCAGCTTTTTAATGGTATGGGTCAGGGCCGGCTGGGTGAGACATAGGGCCTCCGCTGCTTCGGTCAGGGTTCCCCTTTTATCAACTTCGTACAGTATCTGCAGATGGATCTTATTAATCATACATAAATATTAATCATAAATAGATGAAAAACTATCATTATTCATAATAGATACTACGGGTGTAGTCTGTGTCCGTCAAGAGGAGGTACTTATGACGGATAAGGGTTATAGCAAATATGATGTGGTAGGCAGTTTTCTCAGGCCTGACAATCTAAAGAGGGCCCGGGAAGAGTACGCCCGGGGAGGGATCGGCGCCGGAGAGCTTACGAAGATCGAAGATAGGGAGATTATCGCCCTGGTGGAAAAACAGAAAAAAGCGGGCCTGAGGAGCGTAACCGACGGGGAATTCAGAAGATCCTGGTGGCATCTGGATTTTATGTGGGGATTTTCCGGTATAGAGAAGGTCACCCTTCCCAGGGGGTATCAGTTCGAGGGAGTGGAAACCCGGAGTGAATCGGCACGCGTCACCGGACCGATTCGCTTTGAGTCTCATCCCTTTCTTGAGCATTTTCGTTTTTTAAAGGAAAACGCCGGAGAGAACTGCCAGGCCCGGCAGACAGTTCCGGCCCCTTCCCAGTTATGGGCCGAAGTGGTCCGGGAGGAAAACAGGGAGTCCCTGGACAGGATCTATCCCGATCTGGAAAAGCTTAAACAGGACGTCATTATTTCCTATCGGAAATTTATCACCGCCCTGTATCATGAAGGCTGCCGCCAACTCCAGCTGGATGACTGCACCTGGGGCCTTTTGTGCGACAGCCGTTTCAGGGGATTTTACGACAAGGCCGGTTTGAGTGCGGATGATACAGCCAGACTTTACGCGGAGCTGAATAACGGGGCCATTGCGGAAAAACCGGCGGATATGTCCGTTACCACCCATGTCTGCCGGGGGAACTACTGCTCCACCTGGGCCATGTCCGGAGGTTACGAACCGGTGGGAGAGGTGCTTTTCGGAGAGGAGAACGTGGATTGCTATTACCTGGAGTTCGATACGGAACGATCGGGAGATTTTTCTCCCCTCCGCCATATCAATGGAGATAAAAGAGTTGTTCTGGGACTGGTCTCCTCCAAAACCGGTGAGATGGAAAACCGAAAGGAAATCATATCCCGCATATTTGAGGCGGCCCAGTATGTTCCTCTGGAAAGGCTTTCTCTGAGTCCTCAGTGCGGTTTCGCCTCTACCGAAGAGGGGAATCTTCTTACTGAAGAACAGCAATGGAACAAGCTGCGCTTTATTAAAGATGTGGCCCGGGAAGTCTGGGGGGAGCGGTAAGAAGAGGGTTATTTTCTCATAACTAAAGAAATGTGTTGGAGAAGCCCGGTCTATTCCCTTATAGGATAGAAAGGGCTTTTTTTATGAAAATTTCGTTATGCGATGAGATGATACATACCGTTCTGGATAATATTGAGGAAGGGGTCTATCTGACCGACGGGTTCGGGAAAGCCTGTGCCAAAGATATTCTCTGCCATGTTAATGAACATGGGATATCGCTCTGCGGCAGTTTGTGCCCTCTCTCCAACATCCTAAAGACAGGTCAGAAAAGGGAGTTGAACCTCTTTCTGCACCATCGGGATTCTTGAAGTGTTCAGGGATACTTCCGAAAGGCGAATCTCCTATGAGAAAGTGGAAGCCCGCTGGAAGAAAATGTATACGGATACCCTGGTCGGAATCGGCAACAGCCGTTTCTGCGAAAAGGAGCAGGATAAGTGTCTCGTCGAGTTTCACAGACACGGGGTCCCCTTTACCGCCGCGGTGTGTGAAGTCGACGGTTTTCGTGACCTCATTGAGAAATACGGCCCGGAGCAGGGCGATGATATTTTAAGGATGGTGGGCAGAACCCTCTCCAATATTCTTCTCGATGACGACCTGCTGGAAAATGTCACGAGGAGCGGTTTCTCCTTATTCTTCCCGCTATGTATGACAGTGATGAATCCACGGCCCTGATGGAGCGGATCCGGATTCTGGTGCAGGAGTCCTGTCTTACGGTGAACGGAGAGCTCCTGGGTGTTACCGTTTCTATCGGTGTTTCATGCGCCCGGCCCGGTGACGACAGGGAGTCCTTCTATGAAAAGAAACGCATCGCCAACGTCCCCCATGGGCTGGAACAGTTGGGACTGCTTCGGCGCATCGGTTACGGAACAGGAAGTGCTTGATAACGCCGCCTATATGAGAGGCCATCTGAAGGAGTTCGGATGGGAGTACGTGGTGGTGGACATCCAGTGGTATGAACCGAAGGCCTTCGAAACCTCCTACAACCCTTTTACGTAACCGGGAACTGCTTCTTCTGAACCAGGAATCCCGCGAGGGGCGGGAAATCTATCGTGACAGGACCTTTATCGTCTGGGAAGCCCGCCGGGAGAGCCGGGAGTACCGGGCCGTCTTCAACCTCTCCGAGGAGCCGGGGTATTTCTCCGGCCGGATGGATGTTCTGGAACTGCCGAAGGATTGCGGATCGGGGAGGGATGTTTTTACCGGCGGGGAGCTTACCCTTGAGGTGCCCGCCCATGGGGTGAAACTCGGCTTCTGGGATGCCGTCAGCTAGCCTTCAATCCAGTATTCTCCTGCCCAGTAAGAACCCCAGAAGACCTCCCGCTCCGTTCATCCAGATATCGTCCACGTCCATGCAGCCTACCCAGAAGAGGTACTGGAAGAGTTCCACGAGAAAGGCCAGGACGAAGAAGAAAAGGATCGCCCGGAGCAGCCTGGCCTTCCAGCCCAGGAGAGCCAGGAAAAACCCCACCGGCAGAAGCACTATGACGTTTCCCGCCATATTCCCCAGAAAGGCGTCGGCGCCGTGGGGTATGGTCATTTGTTCCCGGATCGTTTTAAAGGGAACCGGCTGCAGGGACCGGTGGGGGACCGCCCGGCCGCAAAAGGGGCTGAAGTAAAGAAGGTACAGGGCGGAAATAATGTAGAGCCCCAGAAGCCAGGTCACATCTCTTTTGCTGATTTTAAGGGTGATTTTATCTTCCATGGGGAAAGAATAGGGAACGAATGTGGACGGAATGCCCCGGTCGTAAGGTTTTTTCCGGGCGGAATTGCGGCTTTTCCCTCAGTTTTCCTGCTCTTCCCATTCACGATAGAATTTCTCGAGCCGGGCGTTCAGCTGTTCCAGTTTGACCGCCGCCCGACGGCCCTCCTTCTGGTCGTTCGCCGCCAGAGCCCTCTTGAGTTCCTTCTCCCAGTTGCCCTTCTCGTCCTCGCACTCCTGAATGCGGATCTCAAGGGGAATGCCCCCGGTGGGGCCCGAGGACCCGGATGACTCCTTTCGCTCCCGACCCCGGGTGTCGATGTTTCCCGAAAGACGGGGCAGAACAGGGTAGCGGTTTCTGAAGTATTCCGAGAAATTTCCCTCGAAGGAGAAGAGTCGGCCCTCCCGGATCTCCACGACCCGGTCCACCAGTTTGTCCAGGAAGTAGCGGTCGTGGGAGACCACGAAAACCGTTCCGGCGAATTGACTCACCGCCTCCTCTATAATCTCCCGGCTGGCGATATCCATATGGTTAGTCGGCTCGTCCAGAATGAGGAAATTGGTCTTTTTATACATGAGCCGGGCCAGCTGCAGCCGGTTTGTTTCCCCTCCGGACAGCACTTCCAGGTTTTTGTCCATATCTTCGAAGGCGAAGGAGAAGGGAGCCACCAGTTTGAAGGCTTCCTCCTGGCTGATCGGGCCCCAGCTGCGAACTTCCTCCATTATAGTAACAGCCCCCTCTGTAAAGGAGGGCACCTGGGAGAGGTAGCCGATGATCTGGCTGGGACCGATGCGCAGGGTTTCCCCGTCCCAGTCCCCCTCCCGCATAAGGGCGCCTAAAAGGGAGCTTTTTCCAGAGCCGTTCGGCCCAACCAGGGCGACCTTCTCCCGGCTGTGAATCTCCATCTCCGCTCCGTCGAAGAGGATGTTGTCCCCGTAGCGCAGGGAAAAATCTTTGATTTGCAGGGCGATGCGGGACTGGGTGTTCTCCTCCCCGAAGTCCACTTTGATCCCTTTCTCTTCGATCTGCGGCCGTTCCAGTCCCTTTGCTTTGAGCCGTTCCAGCTTCGACTTGGCCGCTCCGAGCTGCTTCATGACTGAGGCGGGGGGATTATATTGGCTCGTGGCAACGGACTGGAGCTGGCGGATTTTCTTTTCGAGCTGATCCCTCTCCTTCCGGTCCGCCTCGTATTCGCTCTGCTGAATGATGGCGCTGCGGAACTTTTCCAGCCGGTAGGAGGAGTAGGAACCCGTGAAGAGGGTGAGCCTGCCCGCGAACATATCCAACAAATGGGTACATGTTTTATCCAGAAGGTAGCGGTTGTGGGAGACGATAAGCACCGCTCCGGGATAGCCGGCGATGAACTGCTCCAGCCAGGCCAGTCCCAGGAG
>JAFGPQ010000141.1 GCA_016936115.1 Spirochaetales bacterium
ATCTGGAAAAGGAAGTGAAGCGCCTGGAGATTCCCGTCTGGGATCGGCACGACTGCATCCGCCTGGGCACCGTGGAAGAGAAGGGAGAGAAACGTATCGCCGGACTGATCCTTCTGGATCGGGAAAAGCTCTCCCGTGATGACGAGGCCCTGTCGGCCGTTCTCTGCGATAACCTGATATTCGGCGTGGGCGGACCGGGGGGGCTCTACAAGTCGTCCGTCTATCCCCCGGTACACGTGGGAGCCATCGGCCTCGCCCTGGAAATAGGAGCGGAAACGGCCAATCTTACCGAGTCCCAGTACGGGATAGGATCGGTGAAGTTCCGGTGGAATCTCTCCGGCAGTTATCAGCAGGTTCTTCCCCGCTACTTCAGCCGGGACAGGGAGACCGGGGAGGAATTCTCTTTTTTACCTGATTTCTTCTCTTCCCTCAAAGCCGAGACTAGGGCCATTTTTCTCAAGGGCTACCAATGGCCCTTCGATCCCCTTAAAGTGGAAAGGGAAGGATCCTCTCTCATCGATATTCTCGTCTACCGGGAGATGGAGATCCTGGGCCGGGACGTTTACATGGATTTCCTGTCCAATCCCTGGGAGGGACGGCGGGATGACTTTAGTCCCGAAGAGCTGGATGAAGAGGTCCGGGAGTACTGGGCACAGTCCGGTCTGACCGGAAAAACGCCCCTTGAGAGGCTGAAACAGCTCAATCCCGGAGCCATTGAACTCTATAAAGACCATAATATCGATCTTTCCCGGGAGCCCCTGCAGATCGGAGTCTGCGCCCAACATAACAACGGGGGGCTGGCCGGGGATATCTGGTGGGAGTCCCTGAATGTGAAGCACCTCTTTCCCGTGGGGGAAGTCAACGGAACCCATGGGGTATACCGCCCCGGGGGAACCGCCCTCAATTCGGGACAGGTGGGAGCCTTCCGGGCGGGTCAGAAGATCGCCCATGCCTACCGGGAAGTCTCCCTGGACAGGGTCACCGCGGAAAAAGCCTGTCTCACAGCACTTGATGAAATGAAAAGTATCAGGGAAGTCCTTACCGGGAAAACTAATGAGGAGGGGCAGAAACGCTTTCGGGAGGAACTGCAGAACCGCATGAGCCGGGCCGCCGCCTTTGTCAGGGATGCCTCACAGATAGACCGGGCCTGCGCCGAAGCTGAGGCTATGCTTAAAACCTTTCCCGATATGGGAGTATCCTCGTCCCAACAGCTTCCCAATGCCTTTCGCAACCGCCATATGGCCCTGGCCCAGCTCTTCTATCTGGAAGCGATCCGGGATTATCTGGCAAAAGACGGGGGAAGCCGGGGTTCCTACATCGTCAAAGACAGCACGGGAATCCCCCTCCATGACAAGCTGGAGGAGGAGTGGCGCAGCAAAACCGATGGGGGTAAACTGAAAAATTCCATTCAGCATCTGAGATGGGAAGAGGGACGCATCACCAGCCGATGGGAAACCTGCCGCCCCATTCCCGAGGATGAGTCCTGGTTCGAAAGGGTCTGGGCTTCCTATTTGCAGGGGGAGATTTTCTCTTAAGAGAGATTAATCCTCGTCGTCGGTACGCAGAACGGAAAGGAAGGCGGACTGGGGCAGTTCCACATTGCCCACCATCTTCATGCGCTTCTTTCCTTCCTTCTGCTTCTCCAGGAGTTTCTTCTTTCGGGTGATATCGCCCCCGTAACATTTGGCTGTTACATCCTTTCTGAGGGCGCTGATGGTCTCCCGGGCGACGATGGATCCTCCGATAGCCGCCTGGATCGGAATCTTGAACTGCTGCCGGGGAATCTCTTCCCGCAGCTTTTTGCAGATGCCCCTGCCCCGGGCCTGGGCATTCTGCCGAAAGACCAGCTGGCTCAGGGCGTCCACCGGCTCCCCGTTCACGAGAATATCCATCTTGACCAGATCCGTCTCCTGATACCCCTTCACTTCGTAATCGAAGGAGGCGTATCCACGGCTGACGGACTTGAGTTTATCATAGAAGTCGAACAGGACTTCCGCCAGGGGCATGTCGTAACGCAGCTCCACCCGTTTTTCATCCAGATAATTCATATGGGTCTGAACGCCCCGCTTGTTCATGCACAGGGTCATGATATTTCCCAGAAAGTCGGTGGGAGTAATGATGGCCGCTGTGATATAGGGCTCCTCCGCGCTGATTATCGTCCCCGGTTCGGGGAAATTCAGGGGATTGTCCAGATAGTAGGCTTCCCCCTTCTGGGGATTGATATGGTATCGTACCGAGGGGGATGTGAGCACGATGTTCAGGCCGAATTCCCTTTCCAGTCTCTCCTGCACCACTTCCAGATGAAGGAGTCCCAGAAACCCGCAGCGGAAACCGAATCCCAGCGCCGCGGAGGAGTCCTTCTCGTAGATGAGGGAGGCATCGTTCAGCTTAAGCTTGTCAATGGCGGAATGGAGTTCCTCATACTGATTGGTGTCCACCGGGTATATGGATGAGAACACCACCGGCTTGACCTCCCGGAATCCGGGAAGAGGGGCTTTGGCGGGATTCGTCTTACCGGTGATGGTATCTCCTACCCGGATATCGGAGATCACCTTGATGCCGGCGATAATATAACCCACGTCCCCCGCATGGAGAACACCGGTCCGTTCCAGGCGCAGGCGGAAATGCCCCACCTCTTCCACCTTGTACTCGGAGCCGTTATGCATGAGAAGAATGGAATCACCCTCTTTTATGGTACCCTGAAAGAGGCGGATATGGATCACAACACCCCTATAGGCATCGTAGTGGGAATCGAAGATAAGCGCCTGGGCCGGAGCCGCGCTTTCACCGGTGGGAGCGGGAATCCACTCAACGATTCCCTCGAGAAGCTCATCCACTCCCAGGCCGGTTTTGGCCGAGATGGGGTAGACCAGATCCCCGTCCAGGCCCAGGTCATGTTCCACCTGCTCACGCACCCTCTCCAGATCGGCGCTGGGAAGGTCCATCTTATTCACCACCGGGATGATCTCCAGGTCGTGTTCCATGGCAAGGTACATATTGGAAAGGGTCTGGGCTTCCACGCCCTGGGACGCGTCGATAAGAAGAAGGGCTCCCTCGCAGGAGGTGATGGCCCGGGAAACTTCGTAGGAAAAGTCCACATGCCCCGGGGTATCGATAAGATTAAGCCGGTATATCTGACCGTCGGCGGCTTCGTAATTAATCGTGACAGCCTGGGACTTTATGGTAATGCCCCGCTCCTGTTCTATGTCCATGGAGTCGAGCATCTGGTTATGAAAATCCCGTTCGGTCACCATTTTCGCTTTCTCAAGAAAGCGGTCCGCCAGGGTGGACTTACCGTGATCGATATGGGCAATAATGCAAAAGTTCCTGACTTTTTCCTGTTCTTTACTCATAGGGGACCACTATACATGATCTGAGTGAATTCTTCAATAAGATGGCCCCCCGGGAGCGCCCTTAAAGAAAGGAGTTCAGACCGTACCAGACGCCCAGCTGCAGGCCGCTTTCCATAAATCCCGATTTTCGGGCTTTTATGACGATCTGAATAAGGAGAACCTGGTCCTCTTCCTGATTCAGCCAGCGGTTGAGGGTAAAGGAATCCCCCGTGACAAAGCCCGCCTCATCGGCGATGGAACCGGGGAATACCTCTTCAACCCGGTACTGCCGGAAAGACTGATTCCTGTTGATGCGCACGGTCTTCATACCGAAGAGCGGGGCGAAGAGATTATCAAGGGAATCCCGGTTCAGAAGGGTCTGGATCGGATATTCCGGGCGGATTTCCGTCCCCACGGGCAGAATCAGTTCTTCCCCGTCGCGCATGACGGTCAGATTGATAAGTTCCCCGGGAACCGTGGAGAACATCCTCTCCTGAAGCTCCTCTATCCGGTTTACCGGTTCTCCGTTTATCCCTGTGATGCGGTCCCCCTCGGCGATCTGACTCAATTCCGCAGGCGATCCGGGCACGGTATAACGGACCATCACCCTATTGAACTCCCGATAAAGGACCAGCCCCATCCAGCCGTAGGTCACCTTGCCCGGTTCATACAATCGGGGGAGTATTTTCTTCACATAGGAGGCGGGAATGGCAAAGTTCACCCCTTCGTACTCCTCCACACCGGCGAAAACCACTCCGATGATCTCCCCGTTCTGATTCAGCAGGGGGCCCCCGGAGTTCCCCGGGTTGATGGGAACGTCGATCTGCAGGGATTCCCCCATGGGCTGCAGGGCCCGACCCGTATTGGAAATGGTACCGCTGGTCACCGTATTGGAGAGTCCCCCCGGGGATCCGATGGCGAAGATGCTGTCCCCCAGGTCATAGGAATCCTCCGGGGCAAAGGTGAAGTGGTAGGGAGAGGTAATCTCCGCCTTCAGAAGTGCCAGATCCAGTACAGGATCATATCCCACCACCGTGGCGGGAATCCGTTCCGACTCATTCTCATACAGTTTGATATAGAGCTTGGAATAACCCTCATAGGTGGGATCCACCTCGCTTGAAATGACATGGTAATTGGTAAGGATATACCCGTGCGGATCAATGAAAAAGCCGCTGCCGATGACCCGGTCAGGAAGACCGACTCCCTTCTCCAGCCGGATGCCCCTGTTAACCCAGATCGTCACCGTTCCCTGGAGCATATCCCTTTTGGATCTCTTCTCCTGAAGATAGGCCTGACTTTCCGTAGTTCCCGTCTGCCCGGGTCCCATGGCCAGGAGTGTCTCAAGGGGGGAATAGAGACGGTTTTGGAGAAAATAGGCTTCCAGTTCCGTGAAACGGCCCCTGTCCAGGAGGATCTGATCCTTCTTTTCCAGAAAGAGAGCTCCCGCCGCTCCGGCGAAACCCTGCTCCATCAGATAATCAAGGTATCTTCCGTACAGGTCATCCTTCCCTTCTCCCAGATTTTCTCCGGATCCTGTTCTCTCCAGACTGCGGTACAGGGAGAGGGCCTTCCCGTAATCGTTATTTATCAGGGCATCGTGAAAGTTATCCTCCAGCCCCCTGGTTATTCGGGATGCTAAAAGCTCCCAGTCCTTCCCTTCGGTTCCCCGGGGGTAGAGGGAGTAATAACTCAGATAAGCGGTCTGATACTCCTCTTCTGAGATCAGCCGGCTGAAATAGTCCTGATCATATTCGGTCTTCCCGATTTCCGATACATAATCGGCTCCCCTGTCCGCCGTGGCGCAGCCAAAGGCCAGAAGCGCGAGGATAAGGGTTATTATAGTATTAGCGATACCACTTCGATTCAAATTGCCTCTCCCATTTCAGGTAGTCGCCCACATCCCGTGGGTCGTCACGATGGGGAACAATGGTGACCCTATTCTCTCCATAGGTACCGGTCAGATAACCGTCCATGAAACTGTCCCCGTCGTAATCCCATATTTTCAGGGGAATAAGGGACCAGTCTTCGAAAAACTCCGATCTCCCCTCTCCGTCCGCATTGATGGCATAGCCCTTCCAGACGCCCTTCTCATAGTATTCATACAAATCGAAAACACCGTCCCCGTCCAGATCCCGACGGGCGGCGGTGATTTCCCCCTTATCGACAAGAACCTGCCGACTGAAACGGCCTTCACCTTCGGTATCCTCCTCGATACCCATGACTTCCCCGTTAACGATGTGGTAAATGCGGGCGATTTTACCTTCCCGGCTCTCTTCGATAAAACGGCAGTTTCCCAGGAGTATCTGAAAGGGGGGATTCAGATCTTCGGTCTGCAAGAAGTCCACCCATTCAAGGGGCGTCGGAACGGAGGGATCGGAAAAGGCTTTGCGGGGAATCAGATTCTCTGAGATAAGGGAGAACCGGGGATAGAGATAATCAAAATCCTGTTCCCGGCCGTTACCCGTTCGCACTACCCGGCTGACAAAGGGCCAAGCGAAAAAATCCATTTCCAATGAGCCGCTGCTGTCTATCCGCTGCCAGGCAAGGGGCATTCCCCTGCTGTCAAGACGGATCAGGCGATCATGAATTCCGTCTCCGCTCCGGTCATAGGAAAGGATTTTATCCGCCGAGAGGGACATTTCGGGAAAACTATCATCATCCCTGTCGTAGAGCAGTGTTTTATCGGTTCCCCGAATATAGTTGTTAAGGGTCTCCCCGACTCCTGCCAGGCTGTATCGGCCCAGGCGGCTCAGAAGGAACAGATCCTCCGGCTGATAATCCTTCAGATAGGTATTCAGAGCGGTCAGGGCTTCATTTCTTTTCTCAGCCAGGGTCCTTTCGCAGACAAGATAGGCGGCAAAGGGAGAGTTCCTTTTCTCATACCATTCCCGCAAACCCGCGGGGAGGGCATCCTGCTTATAGAGCA
>JAFGPQ010000142.1 GCA_016936115.1 Spirochaetales bacterium
CAGTTCCCCCGGGATTTCCTCTGGGGGGCGGCCACCGCGTCCTATCAGATAGAGGGTGCCTGCGACGTGGACGGCCGGGGGCTTTCCACCTGGGATGTCTTCTCCCGGGAGCCGGGACGTATCTATGAGGGCCACACCGGGGATAGGGCGTGCGACCATTTTCACCGCTATAAGGAGGACGTGGCTCTCATGAAAGAGCTGGGCTTGAAGAACTACCGCTTCTCCATCGCCTGGCCCCGCATCCTTCCCGAAGGGGAAGGGGAGGTCAATCAGAAGGGGCTGGATTTCTACTCCGACCTGGTGGATGAACTGCTGGCGGCGGGAATCGAACCCCTGGTGACTCTCTTCCACTGGGATCTTCCCCAGGCGCTGCAGGAGAAATACGAAGGCTGGGGCAGCCGACGGACGGCGGAACTCTTCGCCGACTACGTGCGCATCGTGGTCACCGCCCTGGGAGGCCGGGTCAAGCGATGGGCCACCATCAACGAGATCATGTGCTTCACCATTCTGGCCCATGAGGCGGACTGGCATGCCCCGGGCGGCAAAAGGGACAAATCCTTTACCAACCAGACTGTGCATAACGCCCTCCTGGGACACGGCATGGCTCTCAAAGTCATAAAAGAGATTTCCCCCGAGGCGAAGGTGGGGATTGTGGAGAATCTGAATGCGGTCTGGCCCTACTACAACCGGGAGAGTGATATACAGGCCGCCCGCAAGGCCTGGAAGGAGATGAACGCCCAGCGCCTGTTTCCCCTCTTTACCGGCGAATACCACCGGGAGGGATTCGAACGGCACGCAGGACCCCTTCCGAAAATCGAAGCGGGTGATATGGATCTCATCTCCCAGCCCATGGATTTCATCGCCTACAACTACTACAGCAGCCCCCCCGTGCGGCAGGCCGGCAATGAGGCGGGATACGAAACGGTTCCCATGCCCGAAGCCTATCCCCGCACCGACATGGACTGGCCCATCACCCCGGATGCCCTCTACTGGACTCTACTCTTCACGAAGGATTACTTCGGGGACATCCCCGTCTACATCGCCGAGAACGGCATGGCCGCCCCGGACAGGGTGGAGGAAGACGGCACCGTGCAGGATACGGACCGGGTGGAGTACCTCAGAACCCATCTGCGCAGCTGCCATCGGGCCATTGAGGACGGGGCCAATCTTAAGGGCTACTACCTCTGGTCCTTCATGGACAACTTCGAGTGGGCCTACGGGTACTCCAAACGGTTCGGTATCGTCCGGGTGGATTACGACACCCAGAAACGGACCGTCAAGGAGTCGGGACGCTACTACAGCCGGGTTATTCGGGAGAACCGGGTTTTATAGAAGCCGGGAGGTTTGCGACTCAGCCGCAACCGCGCTTTCCGCTCGAACGGCCTGACCGGCGGTCTTTACCGGGCTTCCCATCCGGGTCGCCCTGACCGCCGGGCCGTAACCGCTGCAATCCCTACCTCAACTCCGCCGTAACATGAATCTCCCCTCCCCGGATCAGTTCCAGGGGCAGGAGGTTCCCCTCCAGAGTGATACCATCGACCGACAGGGATACCTCTCCCGTGCCCCTCCCGCTGTTTTTCACATCAATAATGACCTTCGTGCCGCGGAACTTCCTGGAAACTGTGAAACTATTCCAATCGGCGGGGACAACCGGGTTGATAACAAGGCCGTCATAGTCGGGACGTACTCCCAGAATGTACTGGGTGATGGCGTAGTAGTTCCACGCCGCCGTTCCGGTGAGCCAGGAATTCTTTCCCTCCCCCGGCTTCCAGGCCTCTTTTCCCGAGATCATCTGACAGTAGACATAGGGCTCCATCCGGTGCAGATCGGAGATCTCCTCCAGGTAGCTGGGGCAGATCTTGCGGTAGTATTCGAAGGCCCGGTCCCCCCGGCCCGCCAGGGCTTCCCCGATCATGATCCAGGGATTGTTGTGGCAGAAAATGCCTCCGTTCTCCTTGTATCCCGCCGGGTAAGTACTGATCTCCCCGTATTCGATGCGGTAGGTGGTAAAAGCGGGACTGTTCAGGACAATGCCGTATTCGCAGTCCAGATTCTCCTTGACCGCATCCAGTGCTTTCACGCAGTATCCTTCCTCTTTCCCTATCTCCGCCATGGTGCAGAAACCCTGTGATTCGATGAAAATTTTACTCTCCTCCGCCTCATGGGTTCCCACCTTGTTGCCGTAGAAGTCGTAGGCCCGGAGGAACCAGTTTCCGTCCCAGCCGTGTTCCAGAACGGCTTTCTCCATGGCATCTACCTGTTCCAGAGCCTTTTCCGCCAGTTCCGCTCTGTTCCGCAGGCGGCAGAGGCGGGCGTATTCCCGGCCGTAGAGCACGAAGAGCCCGGCGATCATCAGGGACTCCGCCGTGCCCCCCTCCTGGTTTTCGGTCGTCTGGAAGGATTCGTTCGGGTCCTTAGAGAAACAGTTCAGGTTCAGGCAGTCGTTCCAGTCGGCCCGTCCGATCAAAGGAAGCCCGTGGGGGCCCAGATGATTTACCACGTGTTCGAAGGACGCGGTCAGATGATCGAACAGGGGAGCCCGGTTGTTCTCGTCGTTATTGAAGGGCACCGATTCGTCGAGCAGGGAAAAATCCCCGGTCTCCTTGATGTAGGAGGCGGTGGAGAGTATCAGCCACAGGGGGTCGTCGTTAAAGTTTCCCCCGATGGCGTCGTTCCCCCGTTTTGTCAGGGGCTGGTACTGATGGTAGGCCGAACCGTCCGCCAGCTGGGTGGCGGCGATATCCAGTATCCTCTCCTTCGCCCTCTCCGGCGCCTGGTGCACGAAGCCGATCAGATCCTGGTTGGAGTCTCGGAATCCCATGCCCCGTCCGATGCCGGTCTCGAAGAAGGAGGCGGACCGGCTCATGTTGAAGGTGATCATACACTGGTACTGGTTCCAGATATTCACCATCCGGTCCAGTCTGCCGTCTCCCGAGTCCACCACGTAGCGGGAGAGAAGATCGTCCCAGTAGTGACGCAGTTCCTCAAAGGCCTTGTCCACCTTTTCCCCGGTGGAGAAGCGGGCGATCATCTGCCTAGCCTTCTCCTTGTTGATCACCCCCTTGGATTCCCATTTCTCCTCCTCCTTCATCTCCACATAGCCCAGAAGGAAGATGTAATCCGCCGATTCCCCCGGCGCCAGTATCGGTTCGAGGCAGTGGGAGGCGATGGGCGACCAGCCGTGGGCCACCGTATTTCCCGGCTTCCCCGTCCTGACGGCCCTGGGATCGTCAAATCCGTTGTAGAGTCCCAGAAAAGACTCCCGGTCCGTATCAAAACCCATGGTCGGGGCGTTTACGCTGGAGAAAGCATAATGGTTCCGCCTCTCCTTGTATTCCGTTTTATGGTAGATTACCGTGTCTTCCGCCCCGGAAACTACCTCCACTTCCCCGGTAGAAAAATTTCGCTGAAGGTTGTTCATATCGTCCTCGGCGTTCCACAGACACCACTCCTGAAAGGAGAAGAGGGTGACCTTCTTCGGTTCGGAGCTGTTGTTGGTCAGGGTGATCCTCTGAACTTCTCCGTGAAAACCAAGGGGAACAAAGAAGAGAGTCTGCGCCCGAAGCCCGTCCTTTTCCGAATCGAAGCGGGTATAGCTCAGACCGTGGCGGCATTCGTACCGGTCCAGTTCGGTCTTAACCGGCTTCCAGCCCGGAGACCAGACCGCCTCACCGTCCCGGATATAGAAGTACCGGCCCCCGTCATCGGTGGGGACATTGTTGTAGCGGTAGCGGGTCAGACGTCGGAATTTCGCATCCCGGTAAAAGGAGTACCCCCCCGCCGTGTGTGAGATGAGGGAAAAGAAGTCCTCATTTCCCAGATAATTGATCCACGGATAGGGTGTCCGGGGATCGGTGATAACGTATTCCCTGTTTTCATCGTCGAAGTGGCCGTAAGTCATGGCATTCCTCCTAACCTTGTTTATGTTTGAAATTCTCCAGGGCTTCCCGGCCCTGGAGGGCATTTTTCCTATCCTGGGACTGATCCGTATTGAACAGTTCCATAAGCAGCATGGCCGCCGCACCGAAGGAGACCGCGTACTCACCCAGGGAAGAGAGAGTGATGGGGCACTCCTCCCGGCTGTGGTAGGAACGACCAGAGGCGAGTTCAGCAGCCAGTATGGATCGGAACTCCTCTCCGTACTTTTCGATATTCCCCCCTACGCAGATCCGGTCCAGATCCAGGGCATTATTCAGAAAGGCCATATTCCTGCCTATTTCCCGGAACAGTTTCTCCCTTATCGCCGGATTCTCTCCCAGCCGGGAAAGATCCCCGTGGCTCAGGGAGAACTGGCTCTTCGCTTCTCCCCCCCAGAGAATGCTCCGGAATTCTCCGGCGCCGAACTGACGCCCCCGATGGACCCGACCGCCCAGGGAAAGGCCCATCCCCAGAGAGAACCGGCCCCGGTATTCACTCCGGCCCTGAAAATAGTCCGATTCCAGAAGCAGGAACAGGATATTCTCCTTTTCCCCCTCCCTATTGAGCATTAATTCCCCCCAGGTGCAGCAGTTGGCATCATTCTCGATTATGAGAGGGCAGGGGAGCCCTCCCGGGACAAGCTCCTGTGCGGTGCATCCCTCTTTTATGTCCAGAAGCATGGCCTTGATAATACGGCCCTCCCGGGTATCCACAATGCCGGAGAGGCCGGCTCCCATGGCCATGAGCGGGTAGCGGGCCTCATATTCCCAGTAGAGGGAGAGAAGTCTCTCTCCCAGGCGTGCCGCCGAACCGGGTCCGGCCAGATCTTCCGGAATCCGGCGCGTTTCCTTTACCCGCCCCCGAAGATCCAGCAGGGTAAGATATATACCGTCAGGCTGAATCTCCAGCCCCAGAAAGCAGGTGTACTCCCCCCGGATTCCCAGGGCCAGGGGCTTACGTCCCCCCCGGGAGGAGGCGGATCCCTCGGAAATAGTCTCCAGTATGCCCGCCTTTGCCAGGGGATTCACCAGTAGGGAGACTGTTGATTTATCCAATTCCAGCCTCTGAGCCAGCTGTATCCGGCTGAGTCCTCTGTTAATCCAGAGTTCCCGAAGGAGACGGTTTCCATTAATCTGACTGGAGAACTGATTCGCCGGCATTCCTGATTCCTATGGTTGGTTTAAACAATCAACCAATTATAGGGTAAGTAGGGGGGGATGTCAAGATTTATTCCGACCATCCCCCCCTGGATTATCTCAAAGTGATTTCAACGCTTGCCGGACGGGCTCCGCCCAGCTCCTCCGTACGGGGTAGGGGGGCGGCCCCTCCCAGGGCAATCCGGTATTTTCCCGGCTGTCTGACCTCCGTACCCTCATTGTTGATAAGAAGGAAGTCTTCCGGTCTGAGGATAAATTCAACCTGTACCGTCTCTCCCGGTTCTAGGGAAATCCTTGTGAACTTCTTCAGGGTCAAAAGGGGAGTCCGGAAGGGCATATCCAGCCCTGTGAGATAGAGCTGCACCACCTCGCTGCCCCCTTTGGAGCCCCCGTTGGTCACCGGCACGGAGACTGCCAGATCCTGATCAGAGCTTATTTCCTTACTGCTGCAGACCGGTTGCCCGTAAGAGAAATCCGTATAGGAAAGACCGAACCCGAAGGGATAGAAGGGAGCCTTTTCCATGTAGCGGTAGGTGCGTCCCTTCATGGAGTACTCCTCGAAGGGAGGGAGATCATCAACGGAACGGGGAAAGGTGATGGGCAGTCTTCCCGAGGGATTCTCATCACCGAAGAGAATATCGCTTATGCCGCTGCCCCCTTCTTCTCCGGGGTAGCAGGTCCAGAGGACCGCATCGGCCAGTTCGTGAACCTCATCCAGAATCAGGGGGCTCCCCGAAACCACCACCACAATCAGCTTGGATTTCTTTGCGCTCAGTTTTTTAAGGAAATCCAGCTGCTCCCCGGGGAGCTTCAGATCCAGTCTGTCTCCCATCATGTCCGAGGCGATGGAATCCCCCTCTTCCCCCTCAAGACGCTGATCCAGGCCCATGACCGCTATGGTGTATTCGAAATTATCCGCCTCGAAGACGGCCCAGTGCAGAGGATTGGCATTGGGATGGTCTATCATGACGCCGGGCCGATACTCCACGGTAACCCCGGATGAGACCCTGCCCGCAATCCCTTCCAGAACTGTAACGATGCGGGGATTGCTCCCGTAGTAGTTCCCCAGCATAGCTTCCATATTGGCGCCGTTCGGCCCCAGTACCTGCACCTTCTTTACATCCTCTCTGATGGGAAGAACATGGTCCTTATTCTTGAGGAGAACCACGGAACGGGCCGCCGCTTTCCGGGCCAGTTTCCGGTGCTTCTCACAGTCTATCACATCCTCGGAGATATCCTTCCAGGGATCCTCTTCCGGCGGGTCCAGAAGCCCCAGCTTGATGCGGGTTTCCAGGGCTCGGCGCAGGCTTGTATCAATCAGCTCTTCCGTGATCAGTCCCTGCTCCAGGGCGCTCAGGATATAGTCATAGGTGCACCCGCAGTTGATGTCGCAGCCGGCCTCCAGGGCCAGGGC
>JAFGPQ010000143.1 GCA_016936115.1 Spirochaetales bacterium
AAGACGGTCGGAGGGCTCGAAACGCAGGTGGCGGTATTCGCTTGACCTGAGGATTTCGTATAGGGCCGCGCTGTACTCCTCATTCAATCCCAGCAGGTTTTTTCTGTCCCGCAGATCTAGCTGGAAACCGTAAAAAGAGCAGGGACTCTGGTGGTAGCTGCCGTTGCTGTGCTCCTCTCCGGGGAAGGTCATGAAGAGTTCGTTCCCCGTGATCGTATAGTCCTTTCCGTTTACCAGGCTGACCCGTTTCCCCTTAATGAGGCAGTGGAACTCCACTATGTCCGTATGATGATGAACCGGGGTGGGGGGGATGGCCGTGGAAAAATTCCAATAGGCTAAGTTCTTGAGCCCCTGTATTTTATGCTTATCGTGAGTAATGACTTTTTTGTGCTCTTCCCAGCAGAACTGGTCAATGATTTCCAATATCTGAATCCCCGTCCTGTATAAAATCGTATTAAATATTATGTCGAATGTGCTTATGGATATCTCCCATTATAGTACATCTATCACGAATAAGTAATCCTATTTTTCATTTGAAAGCAAAGAGGTAAAGACCTGATGGATACAGCAATCAGTAACGGTGTCTGGCCGGTGATGATAACGCCTTTCACGGCGGATAACAAAATCGATTTTGACGGGGTCGCCGAAATTCTGGCATGGTACGAGAAACAGAAAGTAACCGGCATTTTCGCCGTATGCCAGTCCAGCGAAATGTTCTATCTTTCCCGTGAGGAGCGGATGGCCCTGGCCAAGTTCGTCATCGATAACAAGGGAAAGAACCAGGGGGTGATCGTCTCCGGCCATGTGGCCGAGAGTGTGGAGGATCAGGCCGCCGAAGCCCGGGAGATCATCGAGTACGGGGTGGATTCCTACGTCTTCATCTCCAATCAGTTCGCCAAAAAGGATGAGGGGGAAGATGTTGTCAAAAAGAATATTGAGAACCTGCTCTCCCGGATTCCGGAGGGAAAGTTCGGTATCTACGAATGTCCCCACCCCTACAAGAGGCTGATCTCTCCGGAATTGCTCAAGTGGTGCGCCGATACGGGAAATTTCACCTTTCTCAAGGACACCTGCTGCAACATCAATGAGATCAAGGCCAAGCTTAAGGCCGTAGAAGGGAGCAGCCTGAAAATCTACAATGCCAATGCGGCCACCCTGCTTGAGAGCCTGAAGGCGGGGGCCGCCGGGTATTCCGGGGTCATGGCAAACTTTCACGGCGACATGTACGAATGGCTCTGTCAGAACTTTGACAAGGATCCGGAAAAGGCCGCTGTGGTACAGGATTTTCTGGGACTGGCCAGCGTTATCGAGTGTCAGCTCTATCCGACAAACGCCAAGTTCCACATGCAGCTGGAGGGTCTGAACATCAATCTGTTCAGCCGGGTTCAGGATTTCTCCGGTCTGACATCCAGCCGGCAGTTGGAGGTGGAACAACTGAGGAGATCTGTTAATTATATAAGACAGAATATTTTAACTAAGTGATTTAACCTGAAAAGGTTTTAAATTCATAATTCTAATGGAGGAATGTTATGAAAAAAAAGATGATTCTTTTTCTTGCCCTGACGGTTGTAGCCGGTACTATCTGTGCTAACGGTCAGAAGGATGTCGAGGGAAGCGTAAAACCGGTGGAACTGATTTTCACTTCCGTCTCCGTTTCCGGTGACTCCCACACGGAAGCCATGTATGTTTTCGCCGATAAGGTGAAAGAGCTTACAGGCGGCAGCGTAGAAGTAAAAGTATACGACAACGGCACCCTGTTTACTCAGGAGAACGAGTTTGACGCCCTTGTCAGCGGCGAAGCGGATATGGCCTATATCTCCTTTCCCACCATCGCCACCCAGATCCCCGAGTTCGGCATGTTCGGTTCGGGCTATTTCTTCAGCTCCTACGCTCACATGACCTCTGTCCTTAACGGACAAATCGCCAAGCAGGACATCTGGCCCCGTGTTACCGAAGAACTTAACCTGGTTCCCCTGGGAAGCATGTATCTCGGCAGTCGGGAAATCAACACCAGAAACAAGGAAATCAACAGCTACGCCGATATGAACGGTCTTCTGCTCCGTATGCCCGGTTCGGAAGCATGGCTCTTCCTGGGTGAAGCCTTGGGTGCCAACCCCACCCCCCTCTCCTTCAGCGAGCTCTATACCGCTCTTCAGACCGGTGCTGTTGACGGACAGGACAACCCCCTTCCCACCGTCGAGAAGGCCAAGTTCTACGAAGTCACCAAATACATCGCCATCACCAACCACGTGATCGACTCTATCATGCCCTGTGTGAATGCGGACAAGTGGAACTCCATGACCACGGAACAGCAGAACGCCGTGAAAGAGGCCATGCAGTATGCCATCAATTTCAATGACGAAGCCCGTATCGCAAGCGAGAGCAAACTGGTAGCCTTCTTCGAAGGGGAAGGCCTTACGGTTACCCACCCCGATATCAACGACTTCAGAAGCCACGTGCAGGCTGCCTACAAGGCAAACCCCGCCATGACTTCCACATGGGATATGGATCTGTATAATAGAGTACAGGCCATGGCCAAATAGTCCATAAACAGGACTCATTATAAATCAATCTTCAGTCCCGGCCGTCTCCCCAGCAGGCGGTTGGGACTTTGTTCACCGGAGGAGAGTGCCTTGAAAAAAATCTGGAAGGGAATCGGTTACGTTCTCGGAACCATTATTCCCAATATCACCTTTCTTATCATATTCATAACCTTCAGTCTCACCATTGTGTCCCGCTATGTGCTTAAGGCTCCGGTGACCTGGGCCTATGAAATCAGCATACTCGCTTATATCTGGACCATGTTTTTCGGTGTCGGTAAGGCTATGAGCCAGCAGGAGCATGTGGTCTTCGGACTGGTCTACGACCATATCAGTCCCAAAAGCAAGGCCATTTTCCGAATTGTGGGGGATGCCATTGTTATCATTCTCATGACTGTGGTCCTCTATCCCTCCTTTCAGAAAATGCTTTCCAAAAGAATGGTGACCGGTGTATTGAAACTCCCCTTTTCCGTGATTTTCGCCCCCCTGCTCTTTATGTTCGCCGATATCATCTACCGCAGCGTCCTCGATCTTGTCAAGGTTATCAAACAGGGCGTTGAGGATGATTACGAAGCCCCCCTGGAGGTCTCCGAATGATTGTACTCCTGCTTTTCGCTGTGCTGGCTCTGGCCTTCATTATCCGTATCCCCGTATCCCTGTCCATGCTCGTGGCTTCCATCGCCTACTTTGTCATGTCCGGCAGGGACCTGGGACAGGTCTTCTCCGTCATGACGGGCAGCATGTTCTCCAACTATACCATGCTCGCCGCCCCTCTCTTCATCTTCATGGCGAACGTCATGAACGAAGGGGAGATAACGGACCGGCTCTTTAAATTCTGCAACGGTCTCTTCGGCCGTCTGCGGGGAGGCACCGCCCAGGTGAATGTGGCCGCCTCCCTGATCTTCTCGGGCATGACCGGTTCGGCCATCGCCGACGCTTCCGGCATCGGGCTCATGGAGATCGACCAGATGAAGAAAGAGGGCTACGACCCGGAGTTCAGCTGCGCCCTGACCGCCGCATCGGCCACGGTGGGGCCCATCTTTCCTCCCAGTATTCCCATGGTCATCTACGCCATGCTCTCCGGCGCCTCCATAGGCAAGCTCTTCATGGGAGGCATGATTCCCGGAATCATCCTGTCCCTGCTTCTGGCGGCTTACGTGGCGGTCATTTCGGTCAAGCGCAAATACCCCCGGGGCGAACAGATGGTCCTGCGGGAACTCCTGAAAGTCACAGTAAAAGCCTTTCCGGCCCTGTTTACGGTCCTCCTGCTTCTGGGAGGCATCTACCTGGGCGTGGTAACCCCCACCGAAGCGGGAGCCCTGGCATCGGCCTACGCTATTCTCATTTCCATCCTGATCTACCGGAACTTCGGATGGAAAAAATTCTGGAAAATCATTCACAAAAGCGCCGCCAATACGGCCACTCTCGCCCTTCTGGCGGGAACTTCCATGCTCTTCTCCTATATTATCTCTCTGGAGCAGGTTCCCCGGGCTGTCTCGGCTCTGGTTCTGGGAATTACGGAAAACAAGTATGTCTTCCTCATGGTTGTTAACGTGATTTTTCTTCTTCTGGGCTGTATCCTGGACGTGAGCACCATACAGCTGGTATTCGTCCCCATGGTCCTTCCCCTGGTGAACGCCTTCGGGATCGACCTGGTACATTTCGGCGTGGTGATCTGCCTGAACATGATGATCGGACTCTCCACTCCTCCCTTCGGGATGCTCCTCTTTATCGTGGCGGGATTGGGAAAGACGAAAATCAGCGGGGTTATCCGGGAAATCATACCCATGATAGCCGTCATGATCGCTCTGCTCATTCTCATTACCTATGTCCCCCAGATCGTCATGTGGATCCCGGACAACTTCATGTAAGGCAGGGAACCCATGAAAAAGCCCTCCTCCTTTTATCGATCCGCCCCTTTCTGGGCCTGGAATGACCGCCTGGACCCGGCGGAATTGAAACGTCAGATAGGGGAAATGAAAGAGAAGGGGATGGGGGGATTCATCATCCACTCCCGGGAGGGCCTGGAGACGGAATACCTCTCGGAAGAGTGGATGGACTGCGTTCAGGCTTCCCTGGAAGAGGCGGACCGCCTGGAGATGGAAGCCTGGATCTACGACGAGGACAAATGGCCCTCGGGCAGCGCCGGCGGCCTGGTCAGCACGGTGGAGCCAGGGGAATTCACGGCGAAGGCGGTCACGGCGGAACTGGTTTCCTCCGGTGAATATGATCCCGCGGCGGTTCTCGCGGCCTACTCCCTGCGTCTGAGCAAAGAGGATCCGGGTCGGCTCGAGGATTTCCGTCGCCTTGCCTCCGATTCCCCTGCCCCTACTGGGAATCCCCTCCTGATCTGCCGGGTGGAAACCTCCGGCCCCAGCGAGTGGTACAACAACCTGGCCCCCCCGGACAATCTGAATCCCCGCAGCGTCAAATGCTTTCTGGACATGACCCACGAGAAGTATCGGGAGCGCTTTTCCAGCTATTTCGGAAAGGCGGTGCGCGGCTTCTTCACCGACGAACCCAACTTCTGCGATTTCTTCTCCCACTTCACCCCGAACCGCCCCTGGCTCCCCTGGTCTTCGGTTTTTTTGAACTTTTTCGAGGAAAAACGGGGCTACTCCCCTCTGGATATCCTGCCTCTGCTCTTTTATCACGGGCCCGGAGAAGAGAAGGGGCGCCACGATTTCTGGCTGACCCTGACCGAGCTGTTCCAGAGCTCCTATATGAAACAGATTTACCAGTGGTGCGACCGGAACGATCTGGAACTGACCGGACACGTGCTCTATGAGAACGATCTGGGCTACTCGGTGCGCGTCTGTGGTGCGGCCATGCCCCATTACCGGTACATGCATGCTCCGGGAATCGATCTGCTGGGCGACTGCCGCACCGAGTATCTGACCGTGAAACAGTGCACCAGCGTGGCCAATCAGTTCGGCCGGGAGACGGTGTTCTCCGAAACCTACGGCTGCACCGGCTGGGAATTCGATTTCGCCGGGCAGAAACGGGTGGGGGACTGGCAGTTCGTTATGGGGGTGAACAAGCGCTGCCAGCATCTGGCCCTCTACTCCCTCTCGGGCTGCCGCAAAAGGGACTATCCCCCCTCATTCAACTACCACAACAACTGGTGGGACCGAAACGGAATAATGGAGGACTACTTCGCCCGCCTGTCGGAGTGCGTGACCCGGGGGAGCGTCAAGCGGGATATCCTGCTCATCCATCCCATGGGCAGCTACTGGATGAAGTCCGGCTCAACCATGGAGGAGGATCTGAACCACCGGCAGAT
>JAFGPQ010000144.1 GCA_016936115.1 Spirochaetales bacterium
CCCCGGTCAGATTCAGCTCCGGCCGGTCACCGGGACTCCAGAAGGTTTTCCCCTGGATGGATGCTTTTACCCCCCGCGCAAAGACAGCAGAGACTTTCTGATCGTCAAAGGAGAGGCGACCTTCCAGATTCAGACTGCCCCCGTCTTCGGGAAGTTCCCCGGTGACAACCTCCGCGTTCACCATATTCAGGTACTCCCCTTCCACAGAGACTCTCCAATCCAGTCTGTCCCTTATGGTCTGACCCGTGCCGAAGCCCAGAACCATCGAGTCGGCGACAAAATCGGCCCGCACTTCCTCCTCGGCCAGATCGGTGATTTGCGTCCTGTTCCGACCGCCGGAGATGCGGGTGGTGAAGGCGAAATCGCTCTCCAGAAAGGAGGGATCCCGAAAGACACCGAAGGCGTAGAGATTCCCCTCGCTGCCGTACATGACCGAGGAGAGCAGAAGATTCGCCCGGCCTCCCAGGTTGCTGTCGATAAAGAATAGCCCGGCGGACCAGTTGCCGTCGGAAGCGGAGAAAATGGGGAAACCCAGAAGAGTCCACCGGTCATAAACGGTTATATGAAGTTCAGTCCCCTTTTCCTGCGGGACCAGAGAGATATCCATCTCCTCCTGAAAGAGTCCCGACTTGCGGAGTCTCTGTTCCACATCCTCCAGGAAGGTCTCATCTATTTCATCGCCAGGTTTGACAGCGATAATCTGAAGAAGGGTCTCCTCACGGGTCCGCTTCGGTCCTTCGATCAGAATAGAGGAGACCTGCTCGCTCCATAGTGATGTGAAAATATTGGTTATGATAAGTAACAGGACGGGAATCCATCCACGTTTGAATATGATCAGCATTGTTTCGTACCCCCATCTATTGTTAGCACAGATGGGGGAGAATGGAAAGGGTGCGTTCAGCCCTTGACCGAACCGATCATGACTCCCTTGACGAAATGCTTCTGAAGAAAGGGATAGACGAACAGAATGGGTAGCGTGGAATTGGCCGCCAGGATTTCCCGCAGGATGAGGGAGATGGGAAATTTGATCCGGTCCCTGAGGAATATCATCACATAGAAATAACCGTTCCAGCGGGATACCCCGTAGAAGAGGATCATGGTGGCCACCACGGGCATGGAAACGGGAAGGATGATGCGAAAGAGAATCGTAAAGTCATTGGCCCCGTCCATCTTCGCCGATTCCTCCAGAGAATCGGGGATTCCCAGAAAACAGGTTCTCATGATGATCATATTGTAGGTGCTTATGGCAAAGGTCAGAATCACCGACCAGTAGGTGTCCAGCAGCCCCGGAAAGAGAAGGAAGAGAACGTTAAACAGGTCGAATACTTTTTCACCTGCCCTTTGCTTGTTTAAACCGGGCATATTGTACTCCCTACCAGAGGCTGGTTTCGCTCAGCCTGCGGCTGATCCTGTTGGTCAGAACCAGCAGGGTAAAGTTGATAACCGAGTTGAAAAGTCCCACCGCGGTACTGTAGCTCCAGCTGAACTCCAGAAGAAGCCCGCAAACCACCACGGAGATGAAGTGCGGTATGTAGGTCAGGCTCAGAACCACCCTTTTGTACCGGCTGCTTCTGATTTCGTTCATGAGAAGAGCCATAAGGTAGACATATTTGTTTTTTCGGAAGTCCCTTTTGAGCTTCCGGGCGTAGGTTCTGTTTTTATTGTTCATGGTAAGTCCATTCCTGTTTGAGCGAGCCGGCCCGTTTGCATCCGGGCCGGCACAAAAGCAGTGATCAGCGGGCGTTGAACCTGTCCAGACCAGCCTGCTTGATTTCGATGACCCGGTCAATTCCCATCTTTCGCAGGCGCTCCTGAAAGGCTCCGAACTGGGAAAGGGGTTCCTGGCCGGTGAGAAACTTGAATACCATCTCCTCCCGGTAGGTTTTGATCTCCGCCATGATGGTGGCCAGATCTTCCGATTCCTCCGGGGTAGAGGTGATGGGAGGCAGGAAAGATTCAGCTTTTCCAGTCTCCTGTCCGTTTCCCCGTCGCAGGGGATCTCCCCCTTGAGAAGGCGGCGCAGCTCTCTCTGCTGCAGAATAGGCTTGTAACGGCTCATGCTCGTAAAATAGTTGAAAACGCTCCCGATGAGAGCGGACAGCAGCAGGAAGATAAGGTCTATGCGGAACAGCCGGGCATGACCGGTCGTTTCCGTGACGGGAAGGAGGAGAAATACCTTCGCGTAGATGATTGAGTATCAGGCCGTTAGCCTTTTCCGCTTCCTGCTCCCGTCCAAAACCATCCCCCTGCCGTAGAATACGATAAGGGGAGAAGTTTCACAGGTCAGTAAAAATCGGGACCCGTCCCCGGGCTAAGGGCAGTTCATATTGCATATCTTGCCATTTCCCCTCCCCCTTTTCCTCGTTTTGTCGCCGTAAAAAACAGAGATTCTATCGGCGATAGAATTTTTCTTGTCGCCGAGAGCTGAACAGACTATCGGCGACACTTATCCTTTTTATCGCCGATGGAAAAAATTTCGTCGCCGACAAAATGTCAAGTCATGGGCGACATAATAAGATTCCCACGCCGAGAAAAGGGGATTCCCGGGGGATGGGACGGAAAAAGCTCGCCCTGAGAGCAAAATTCGCCTTGATGAAGGAAAAAGTGGAGAAAGAGCGCTTTGGGGGAGAAGCAAGATTTACTATATTGCCAACAGGGAATAACCCTTATATGATAGGTGTTATGAAAGCAAGCGTAATACTGGCCCACCCTTACCCGAAAAGCCTTAACCATGCCATCTATGGAACAGCAGCGGATACCTTAAGACAGAATGGGGCGGAAGTATTTGCCCATGACCTGTACGATGAAGGCTTCGATCCGGTTCTCTCAAAGAAAGAACTGGGTACGGACAAATCCGGCGATACCATGGTTAACCGTTATGCCGAAGAGCTGACCGTCTCGGATTATCTCATTTTCATTCATCCCAACTGGTGGGGTCAGCCCCCGGCCATACTCAAAGGCTATATCGACCGGGTGATTCGTCCCCCCTATGCCTATGATTTTCCAGCGGACGGAGATGGGGGACTGCCCATAGAGAAGCTGAGCGGCAAACTCGGGTTGGTCTACAACACATCCAATACGGATGCCGACCGGGAGGAGAACTATTTCGGGGACCCCCTGGAGAAGATATGGAAGCAATGTATATTCGGTTTCCTCGGTATGGAAATGTACCGACGCAGGATGTTCCGGATAGTCGCGGACAGCTCTGAAAAAGAGAGAACGGAGTGGCTCGATCTCGTCGCTATGGATATGGAAGAAATTTGTCGTAATCCTAATCAAAATTGAGGAAAGATAAGCATGGAAATAACAAGAGATAAAGACAGGATTGACCGGGCCGCAGTAGTGAACTATCTGACGAAGGAGTCCTACTGGGCCCGGAACCGGGATCCCCGAAAGATCGAGAAATCCATAGAGAACTCCCTCTGTTTCTCCCTTATAGATGAGGGCCGGTTCATAGGGTTCAGTCGGGTCATCACCGACTGCGCCACCTTCTCCTATATCAGCGACCTTTTTATCCTCCCCGAGTATCAGAATCGGAAATACGGCACATTTCTCGTAGAGAGCATTCTCAATGATGGGGAGATCAAGGACACTTTCTTCGTTCTCTTTACCCAGACGGCCCATAAATTCTATGAGCGGTTCGGCTTTCACAGGAACGGGGACCGCATGGAAAGGATCATGTTCCGATGAGCCGAAACAGGAAGAATGCTATTGGGAAACTATTGATATTCGATTTAGGAAATACCCTTGTCAGATATCGGGGCGTTTCTTTAAACTGGTCCGAACACTATGAAAAGGCCCTGTCGGAAGCTCTGTCGCAACAGGGTATAGGCTATACGGATAAGCGGATGGATTCGGCTAAGGACATTCCAATGTTCTACAATACAAGAATCAATTTCCGCACATTCGAAATCGAAGAAGGGGAAACCCTTGAAATGCTTAGAGCAATGGGCCATAAGACGGCTGTGCTTACCGATGTTCCCTACGGCATGCCCAAAACTTTTGTTATGGATGATCTGGGTGAATTATCCGGCAGCATAGATTACGTACTCACATCATGCGAAGTGGGCCATCGCTAACCGGAGATTAACGGCATCCGCCGGATCCAGAGGAGAAGTGGGGATTCAGGAATGATGAGACCTATTACATAGGAGACGAACAGAAAGATATCCACTGCGCCAGGGAGGCGCAAGTCCATTCCATACTGATCTGCCGCGGGAAAGTCGATTGGCAGAAGGAGTTCACCATCTCGAAATTATCAGACATTCCGGCCATTTTGATATTGTAAGGAAACAATAGAGAACCCCCGTTTTCAAAAAGGGGAGCCTGTGATAGTATGACCTATGGAACCCTATTTATACATGAATACCGCCGAAGGCCTCACCTCCCGCCCCTGTAACAGGGAGGACCGGGATTTTGTACTGGGGATCTATGAGAGAACACTTTTCAGAAACCTCAGGGACTATTTCGAACCGGATCTAACCATGTTCGACGAGCGTTTCTACGAAGACTGCCATCAGAAATCTCTTCTTCTCCTGCACGGGGAAGCCATAGGCATGTACCAGCCGGTCCCCGATACGGATGCCCTGTATATCAAGGGCCTCTTTCTGCAACCGGAATATCACCGCCGAGGCTACGGCGGATTCCTGATGGATTACTTCGAAAAGATCGCTCTGGACCGATCCCTTCCCAAGATCCGCCTGCACGTGTGGGACAACAATCCGGCGAAGGGATTCTACGAGCATCGGGGTTACGGCAGCATCGGCCTGGAAAATCATAAGCATCTCCTGGAGAAGAAGCTATACTGTCTGACCGACAGAAAAGAGAACCGTCTTGTGGCCCTGCACAAACTCCCGGAGGAGGGAATCATGGATCTCTTCCCCGCCCTCTCCCACAGTCTGGTGGTAGGCGTTCAGGGGGACCGGGTTCTCTTCGTTTACAACAACTGGAAAAAAGAGTGGAAGCTGGCGGGGGGCGTGAGGGAAGAGGAATCCCCCCGGGAGTGCGCTATTCGGGAAATGTTTGAGGAGACAGGAAAGAGCCCGGTGGATCTGGCCTTTCACTCGGTTATGGAATGGCGCCTGGGCCGGGAACAGCGCCGGGAGTACGGAGCCCTCTACACCTGCCGAGTCGAGGGGAAAGCGGAAATCCTGAATACGGAGGAGATCGGGGCGACCCGCTTCTGGGACCTGAGGGAGGATATCGGCGATGTGGCTGAACTGGATAGAACCCTGTCTCTGGCTGTCCTGAAGGGATGGGATATATGAAGAGTGAAATGACGCTGAAAAACGGAATGACCTGTACAATTCGGGAAGCGGAAACTGGGGATGGGGCTGCCATCACTCTCTACAGTAAGCTGGGCTTTATGGAGGAGGGGCGGTACTACGATTCGGTGCAGATGGGGATTTGCCTGGACTGATTTCATAAAAATGCCGGCGGACCGACACAGTCGGGCCATCACTTCTGAAGAAACTACGGGGCAGGAGGTACACGATATGATAATCAGAAAAGCATCGGAAGAAGATTCCCCGGCAATCTGTTCCCTCTCCCGTCAGCTGGGCTATGACTATCCGCAGGAAAGGATCGAGGAAAAGCTGAAGAGTCTGACGACAAGGGATGACCATTGCATTTTTGTCGCCCTTAACCGGGAGTCCCACAGGGTGATCGGATACGCCCATGCCCAGATCTACGACGTTCTTTTCCATGACAGGGTTCTGAATCTTCTGGGAATTGTTGTGGACGAGTCCTTCAGAAGCGGCGGGGCGGGTTCCCTGCTACTTGAGGAACTGGAGAAATTTTCCAGAGAGAAGGGCTGCTCCGGGATCCGGGTCAATTCCGGTTCCCATAGAACGGGGGCCCATCATTTTTATCGGAAAAACGGATTTCACGATGAAAAGGAACAGAAGCGATTCTTCAGAGAAGTCCGGGAGGAAATATGACAACATCCGTAGGCTGCGCCATTTTCCTGTATCGCGGCGACAGAATCCTCATTCAAAAAAGGGCCGCCGTGAAAAAGAGGTATCCCGGATATTGGGAAATACCCGGAGGAGCTATGGAGGACTACGAAACGGCGGATGTTTGCATTCGCCGGGAGATGCGGGAGGAGCTGGGGATCGAAGTTGCCGATCTGGAGAATCTCCACACCGATATCGTCTACCGGGACGGGAAGCGGGACGTGGTCTTTATCTTTCGGGGACAGTATGATTTTGCGGCGATATGTCCCGATCCTGCGGAGGTGGCCGAGTACGGCGAGATATCTTCCGCTGAATTCGGAAACTACCATTTTTATCCGGCGGTGAGAAATCAGATAATGAGATATTTCGGGATGGAAGATACATGATTGAGGAACTCGGAACAGCCCGGAAAATCCTCATAACAGGGATGGTGGCCAGCGGGAAAACGACCCTGGCCCGAAAACTGGCAGAAGAAAGCGGCCTGCCTCTCTACGAACTGGACAGGATAGCCCATCCCATCGATAAATCCGATTACGGCCGCCCCCATGACGAACAGAAAACGGTACTTGAAGAGATAGACGAAAGCGGCTCCCGGCTGATGGAGGGATCGGACCGATAATACCAGCGTTTTCTGAAACAGATTCTGGGCCGGGAGAAATGCCGTTACCGGCCGACTTTGAAGATGTTACGGATGATGTATCAATGGACCGCCGGATTTGAGAAAAACCGGGAAGAGTTCGAAACTTTTCTCTCCCGGTTTTCGGAAAAAACGATCTACCTGGAATCATCGGAATACCCCATCCGGATCATTTAGTTCATTTCCTTTGCGATCCCATACTCAACCCGATCCATCCACTTCTCACCCAGGAACTGGTGTCGTTTTTTGATGGCTTCCCTGGTAAATCCGGACTTGACCATAACTCTCTCCGATCCTCGATTATCCATCAGGCAACCCGTTTCAATTTTAACGACATCACCATGATCGAAGGCATAATCAACAACGGCTTGAACCGCCTCGGTCATGATCCCCCGCCCCCAATACTCCCGCAGGATAAAATACCCAAGGTGGACCGACATTCGCCCTTCCCGATCTCTTGAAAAAGCAGTATATCCCACTTCGCCTACATACTCTCCCGTTTTTAGGAATATGCCGAAAAAGAACTTACTCCTGCTCTTTCCCAGAGAAGCTTCATAAACCGCATCACTCAAGGACTTTTCCGAACAGGAGAGGGAATCACTAAGCAGATCGGGAAGAAAAAACATCGTCATCCGATCGGAGATAAGGCAGTGATACCCGTTCAAATCTTCCGGCTTGTGATCGCGGATAAGAAGACGCTCTGTCAAAATTCGAATCATGGAATCTCCCTGTGGCAGAACCCCTCGTTCAATACAATCAACTCAATCTGAGCTGGAATCCCTTCTTGGAATTCCCGTCAAAACCGATCTTTTCGTAAAATCCATGGGCTTCGACTCTTTTCGCACTACTCATTAGCATGACCTTGTAACATCTCTTATCCTTTGCGATGGAAACTGCTTCATTCATGATAGCTTCACCGAAACCCCTCTTCCTGTAGTCCCTATGGGTAATCACATTTTCTATGATGCCATAAGGACTTCGCCCTCTGGTCAGATTGGGAATAACAGTAAGGGTTTCCCATACCTGATCTCCACGGCATCTATCTTTTCCATATATATTTCAGAACCATCGGGGACATAGCCCTGTTTTTCATAGAACCGCCGGGATTTCCCATTTTCCCTCAGTACCCAAAGGACATTTTCAGAGTAGCCCCTTTCCCGGGCAATCTCTTCGCAATAACCCATCAGCTGCTTCCCGATGCCCCTATCCTGCATAAGGGGTTCAATATAGATTCCCCATAATTCAAAGGAGTTCCTCCTGTCTTCATTACGGCAGGGATGGACCAATACCAGCCTTTCCGTTTCGATTCTCATAAAAATCAGCGGCTCAGGCTCTTCAGCTCCTCCTGAAAACGATCCAGAAGGATGGCGGGACTGGGGGCGGGACGCTGAGTTTCCAGATCCAGGAAACAGCCCTTCTGTTTGCCCAGGCAATGGATTTTTCCTTCTGTGGCAATTTCGAAGGCCATTTCCCATTTGAAGGCCCCGAAGGAGGTGACCCAGAGCCGGCCCCTGGGAGCATCGTGAATGGTCAGGGCCGATTTATACTCCGCTTCCGTCTTGAGGAGTACCGGGGAGATTTTATGCCGGACCATACGGTCGTAGGGGTAGTACTTATCAAGGAACAGATGGCGCAGGTCTTCGAACCAGCGGATGTACTCGATATTGGAGACGATACCCAGGGAATCAATTTCATAGGCCTTGATGCGGATGTCCGCTTCTATCAACATGACTCTTTCCATAATACTAAACTATCCCATTTTTATGGGAGAATCAATGGGAATAGATCAGGAACGGGCTGGACACAGATGCAGCAGTTCCTGGGGAAGATCGGTAATGAGCCAGGACTCCACATGGGGATCCTGAAGCTGGGGGATGAATCGGAATACGGTGTCCTTCTCATCGGAGGACAAACATCTCTTGATGTGTGTAAGAGGATCGTGAAGGATAAGACCATGATCGGACTTGCGAAAGATTACCATAATGCGAAGCCCTATTATATCATGAATAGAAAATACCGTTTCAACTTTTTTTTGTAGATATTATGGAGTGCTCAGCGTGTCTTCCACGTACCGCATGGCAAAGTAAACATAGGGGTCGAAATAGCGGCCCCAGAACTGGGATCCCGGAGTGTTGGCCGTCTCGTGTTCTACGAAAAGAGCATCGAATCCCTCTTCCCGGGCCCATTCGATTCCCTTCATCAGCAGGCTGGCCCCGATGCCCCGAGCCCGAAGCGCCGGTTTCACATAGAGGGATTTAATCTGGGCGGTGTTGGTCTGCTGCAGCAGAAACCCCTCGGCTCCCCGTGCCGATTCGCCCACCACGAGGTAAGCTCCGATTTCCCCCTCTTCCCTGACAACAAGGACAAGGTTCTCATCATCGAAATACTCCTGAACGCCCTTTTTGATATCCTTCAGATCGGCAGGCTTCTTAAGAAAAAGGGGGGACTGGGAGTAATAGGCCATATGATCCCGGTGGATGGGAATGAGACTCTCCCCGTCCTGCAGTTCCTCCACCGTTACCCGTCCCACACTGATGTAGGGAAAATCGGAAAGGTCCCGGATTCTTTCGGCCAATAGTCCTCCGAATCCCAGATCAAAAAGAATATCCTTCACTTCATGGTCGTGGGCCAGAAACCCCATGAGATGAAGCTGGATTCCCTGGCGTCCCCAGGCGGTGGATAATTCCCGGTACATCTCCCGGTAGAGTATATTCCAGGAGATTTCCGTGTCTATTTCCGCGCCGTGGGCGTATTCGGGAACCATGACCGCCTTCTGTCCCTTGAATCGGAACCGGTCCCCGGTCACCATATAGGCAAGCATATGGCCGTCCTGAAAGAGGGTCACCCCGGGACCTGTCTGAATGAGCAGGCGCAGCCAGTTCTCCACCCGCTCCGGCTCGTTCAGAAGATGGGGCGGCAAAAGGGGATTGACCTCCCTCTCGTAAGCATAAATCTTAAGGAAAATATCAACCGCCCGTTCCAGATGCTCCTCTGTGAACTTCTTCATGACAATGCCCATAGTACCGCCTCATGCAAAAAAAGGGACGGCTCCCTCGGGAACCGCCCCTTTTATTAGACAGCTAAATTGACTTTTTGGCAAGCCCTTATCTTAGATAAGGAAGAGAAATGCCAATACCAGAATGGCCACGGACTCTACGATACCCAGAGCCAGAACGTACTGGGCCGTACCTTTGCCCGTTTCAGACTGGGCGTCACAGGCAACGGCGGCGGCCTGTCCCTGAAGCCAGGCGGACATACCGATGGCGAGACCGCCGAATACGCCGGTGGCCAGCTGTTTCATATCGCCGGTCTTGGAGGGAACGACGACGAGCATAACCAGAAACCCGTAAAGTGTCTGAGAGAGAGGAAAACCGACAAAAGCGGCCAGAAGCATGCTGGGCGCCTTATTGCTGGCCAGAGCCTTTTTCCAGGCTCCCACGGCTCCCTGAGCAGCCGTACCACATCCGAGACCAGATCCTACTGCTGCCAGTCCCAATGCGGCAGCCTGTCCAATAATACCAAAACTCATATCAATTCTCCTTCTATCTTTGACTTTTCTCTAAACTAACCTTAAAAGGCTCGTATTTAAATCCGGACCATTCGACACCGACTTTTCCGGAATATTCCAAAATATTCAATCTCACAGCGTGCACCAGAATCGCCATGAGCCCCAGAACGATGTTCAGGGTGTGACCTATGACGATAATCAGAATGCCGAAGATAATCATCCAGCTGCCGGAGAACTGATCCCCCAGCTGGTTGAATGTCTCGGCGATCTTGACGCCGGCGAGCCCGACCGCGAAGAGCCGAACATAGGACATGAGGTCCGAAAAGGTTCCCACCACGTCCAGGAACAGCTGCAGGAAGTTGGACAGGGAGTTCAGAATACCCTGAACGAAGCTCTTCCCCTCCTCCTGTCCTCCGAAGAGGAAGATAAACGCCACCCCGCCCAGGAGCAGATAAAGCATCTGCTTGGGATAGGTTTCCAGACCGGCCCTTTCTACGACCAGGGTAAGAACCAGGTAGTAGACCGCCACCAGTACGGCGAACCACCCTATCTGGGCGAAACTGCTCAGGCTGGGAAAGTTCTTTTTGAAGTTCTGCACCACCCCGATAAGGAGCTGCACAATCCCCAGAAAGAAGCTGATTCCCATGATCAGGGCGATGCTCTCATCCCCTTCCACTCGGAAAACGTTAAGCTTAAGGGAGTCCAGAAAGGCCAGGCTTCCCAGTTTGGGGCTGGCGAACCAGGTTCCCGTGACCGTACCCCAGGCCATGATGGAAACGCTCAGCAGCAGGGGCAGGAAGAACAGTTTGGGAACCTTTCCCGTTTTGCCTCCCACGATTATCATTCCCGCCAGGGTCGCCCCCAGAAAGATGAGACCGTAGCCCGCATCGCCGATCAGCATGGCCGTAAAGACGCTGAAGAAACAGAGGAAGAAGAAACTGATGTCATACTCCCTGTATCCGGGAAGGATTCCCAGAAAATCCAGAACCGGCGTCAACAGGGAAGAGAAAGGCCCCAGCTTCAATTCCGTGGGTACCTCATCCTCCTCGCCGGGATCATCCAGAAGAAGACCCCACTTGTTGCGATCCGCGGCCGCTTTCAGTGAATCGGCCGCATCCGCCGGAACGAAACCGGTCAGATAGGAGATGCCCTCCTCGTCGCCGCACAGGAGACGGGCTTCTTCGAACTCCTTCTCCTGGTCCAGCAGCTTGCCGTACCAATCCATGAGAGGCTTGTTGCGGGCCAGGTCGGCCAGCTGGGAAATCCCGTTTTTCCGGTCATCCCGAATCCGCTTCTCCTCTTCGGCCAGCGCCTCCATTCCTTTGGCGGGAAAGAGCACCGACTCCAGGGGAGGCAGGAGATCCGCATTCAGTACTGCGGCCATGGCGTAAACGAATCCCTTCTCCCGATCCAGCTCAATCAGCTTATACTCACCGGCAAACTCTTCGAACTGGGCCGTGGAAATCCTGTAAAACCGGATGAAAACGTCATTCTCTTCAAGAAAGGCCAGATCTTCCGGATCGATTTTATCCCAGGCGGCGAGAAGCTCCTTCTCCTGTTTGATAGCGGAAAGGCGGGCTTCCCGTTCCTCGTCGCTGCGGTGAATCTCCAGTACCTGTTCTACCACGGAGCGGGCATACTCCCGGTTCTCCGACATATCCGCGTGGACTTCCGCATCGGGGAGAAGAGCCATGGCCTGCTGATAGGCGGACATTTCGTTCTCCAGGGCGGACAGTTCCCGGGAGGAGAGGGCTTTGCCCCTCTGCAGATGGACGACCCCTTCTTCCCGGAGCCGGTCCAGAACATTCTCCCTGTCATGGTCCATGGTGATCACCGTGGCCTTTTTCATTTGAACTATAGCCATATCAGGACACCTTTAATTTCCGTTTGGAAATCTTACCCCGGACAACGGCAGCGGTCTGCTGATCCCCCAGGTAGACTCCGATTTTTTTGATATTGGCCTTTGTTTCGGGAATCATCACCTTCTCAAAGAGGTTCACTCTCTGGCTCGTGGTGCGCAGTTCCTGATTCAAAAGCTCAACCTGTTTTTCCAGGACTTCATATTCCAGGTCGAAAAGCATCAGCTTTTCCAGTTTGGAAACGGCCTTGTCCACCCACAGGGGTTTCTCGAAGAGGTCGTAACTGGCGGGATAAAACTCGGCGCTCTCGAAAATGGGAATGGGGACACCGGCGATATTGCCCGTTGACGTGACAATATCCTTTACCCGCAGGACCCTATGGTCCAGCCCCACATCCTCACCGAAAACGGCGATCCAGCTGCGGAATTCCTCTTCCAGGGCCTCTTTCTTCGCTTTGACCTCGGCAGCCCGCTCTTCCACCTTTCGTATCTCCATCTGCAGCTGCTGCTTCTTGAGAATGAGAGTGGGCAGATAGCGGGTGTACATCTTAAGGGCGTCCTTTTGCTTTTTCTGCTCGTTTTTGGTCAGCTTGACTTTAGCCATGGCTTATTTCTCCTTGGGCCAGAACTTCTCTATCAGGGAGGTTTTCATACCCGTTTCGGAGGGATCGAAACAATCGGAAAGGATACGCCATCCCTCGTCCAGAGCCTTCTCAAGAGGAATGTTCACGGTCAGGTCCATCATGACCGCTTCGAACATAGCCCCGTATTTAAGAAGTTTGTCGTCCCAGGCGGACATCTGGAAACCCATGGACTGTTTCTCCAGGGAGTCCTTGAAGGCGGCGTAGAGCTTGATCATACCGTCCATCAGGGCCCGGTGGTCTTCCCGGGTTCTGTCGTTAACCTGCTGCTTCAGACGGGAGAGGGAACCGAAGGGCTCGATTCTTCCGTTCTTCAGGTAGTACTGCCCCTCGGTGATGTACCCCGTGTTGTCCGGAACCGGATGGGTTACGTCGTCGCCGGGCATGGTGGTTACCCCCAGAATGGTAATGGAACCGGAACCTTCGATATCCACGGCTTTCTCATAGCGGGAAGCCAGCTGGGAGTAAAGGTCTCCCGGATAACCACGGTTAGAGGGAACCTGTTCCTGGGTAATGGCGATTTCCTTCATGGCGTCGGCGAAGTTGGTCATGTCCGTCAGAAGCACGAGCACTTTCTTGCCCTGGAGGGCGAACTTCTCCGCCACAGCCAGGGAGATATCGGGAACCATGAGACACTCCACGGTGGGGTCCGACGCGGTGTGCACGAACATGATGGTCCGGCTCAGGGCGCCTCCCTCTTCCAGGGTGTCCTTGAAGTAGAGATAGTCGTCGTACTTGAGGCCCATGCCTCCCAGAATGATCAGGTCGACTTCGGCCTGCATGGCGATCCGGGCAAGAAGCTCGTTGTAGGGCTCACCGGAAACACTGAAGATGGGAAGCTTCTGCGATTCGACCAGAGTGTTGAAAAGGTCGATCATGGGAATACCGGTCCGGATCATGTTCCGGGGGATTACTCTCTTGGCCGGGTTGAAGGAGGGACCGCCGATGGGGATCAGATTCTCGGTCAGTTCGGGCCCCTTGTCCCGGGGCACGCCGGAGCCGTTGAAAATACGTCCGGTCAGGTTCTCCGAAAAGGAGACCTCCATGGGATGGCCCAGGAAGCGAATCTCATCGCCCGTGGAAATACCCCGGCCTCCGGCGAATACCTGAAGGGAGACCATGCCGTGGTCCAGCTTGATGACCTCGGCCAGGGATTTGCCGTAGGAAGTGCTTACTTCCGCCAGCTCCCCGTAGCTCACTCCGTCGGCTTTTACGGAAATAACGTTTCCCGCAATCGTCTCGATTTTACTGTATACTTTTCTCATCGTTCTCCCTTCCTTACGCCTTCATTCCGGCAATATGGGCATCGATTTCCGCTTCGAGCTTTTTGTACTCTTCCGTCTCCCACTCCGCACTGTTCCAGTCGAGGAATCTCTGCCTCAGCTGGTTGAACCAGGACCGGGCGGCGCTCTTTTCGGTGAGATTGAGTTTCGAATTCAGAAGATCGTAGATTTTATCGAACACATGCTCCTGCCGCTCCGGGGCCACGGCGCAGTCCACCGCGTCAAAGGAGTTCTGCTGAAAATAAACCGCATCCAGGAAATCTCCTTCCAGATAGATCATATAGTCCGCCAGAGAAGTACCTTCCTCGCCGACAACCTTCATCATGGCTTCAACCTCGTAGCCCCTCTTGAGGAGGTTATAGGCTTTGGTGGTTTTCTTCGTATCCATGATACCGGCATACTTGGACCAGGAATCGATAGGGTGGATGGCCGGATACTTACGGGCGTCGGAACGCTCACGGGAGAGACCGTGAAAGGCGCCCACGACCTTAAGGGTGGCCTGGGTCACGGGCTCTTCGAAGTTACCGCCCGCGGGGGAAACCGTACCGCCGATGGTAACCGAACCGGTCTTGCCGCTCTTGAGCTTGACGATACCGGCCCTTTCGTAGAAACCGGCGATGGACGATTCCAGATAGGCGGGGAAGGCTTCCTCCCCGGGGATCTCTTCCAGACGGCCGGACATTTCGCGCATGGCCTGGGCCCAGCGGCTGGTGGAGTCCGCCAGAAGCAGAACGTCCAGTCCCATCTGCCGGTAGTACTCGGCCAGGGTCACCGCGGTGTATACCGAAGCTTCGCGGGATGCAACGGGCATGGAGGAGGTGTTGCAGATGATGATGGTTCTCTCCATGAGGGATTTGCCCGTCTTGGGGTCGGTCAGTTCGGGGAACTCCTTAAGGGTTTCCACAACCTCGCCGGCGCGCTCGCCGCAGGCAGCCACGATAACCACGTCCACGTCGGCGAACTTACTGGTGGTCTGCTGCAGTACGGTCTTACCGGCGCCGAAGGGACCGGGGATGCAGTAAGTCCCCCCCTTGGCCACGGGCAGGAAGGTATCGATAACCCGGGTTTTGGTGAGCATGGGCTCTACCGGCTTTAATCTCTCTTCATAGCAGGTGATGGCTCTCTTGACGGGCCATTGAAAGGACATGGTCAGATTGAACTCATTGCCCCTGCTGTCGGTCACCACGGCGATGGTGTCGGAGATGAGGTAGCTGCCCGCCGGCTTGATGCTCTTGATGGTATAGCTGTCCAGCATATTGAAGGGCACCATGATGGAGTGCTTGAAGGGACCCTCGGGGACTGTTCCCAGAATGTCCGCCTGCTCCACCTTGTCCCCCTCGTGGGCGACGGGGGTGAAATCCCATCGGCGGGAGCGGTTCAGAGGATCGATATAAACGCCTCTTTCCAGGAAGTAACCCGCCTGTTCGGCCAGCTCGGGAAGGGGGTTCTGAAGACCGTCGTAAACCTGTCCCAGAAGTCCCGGGCCCAGCTCGGCGGCCAGAAGGTCGCCGGAAAAATCACAGCTGTCCCCAATGGAAATTCCCTTGGTTATTTCAAATACCTGAAGCTGAGCTTCATCACCCATGACGCGGATTACCTCGGACTTAAGCCGTTTTCCTTCGTCGGTGATGATGTAGCCCACTTCATTCATGATTACGCTGCTCTCAAGGGCAACGGTAACCATGTTTCCGTTTATACCTACAACTTTTCCTTGTTTCATTCGGTCACCTCATTCTCCGCGCCCTCTTTGCGAACGCTCAGTATATCTTCATAGAGTTTCCGGTAGTTCTGAAAACCCTCGTCTTCCCGGAAGGACTCCTTTCTCTCCAGAATCTGCAGCTGCAGATAGTACCCCTGAAGGTATTCCAGATCCATAATATGTCCCGATGTCAGTTCATCCACACGGTTCCAGCGGGCCCGGTTCAGAAAATGCTCCGCCTCCAGGGGGGAATCGATCTTGACAGCCGAAGTAGCGATTTCGTCCACGCCGAATCCGTTTCCCCCTTCTCTCTGGAACTCCCGGTCGTCCACTCCCTGCTCCTTGGCGCGAACCCGCACCAGGGCGTTTCTCAGGGCTATCTCCCACTCTCTGTACAGTCCGGCGAATCCCCCCGTATCATCCTCCCCTTCCGGGGTGATCGCACAGGACGTCACGGCGCTGTAATCCGATTCCGACATGGTGCGGAAGCAGATGTCCAGAAAATCCTCGCGGCTCACGGCCATGGGATTATCATAGGAGAGCATGGGGAGAGTCGCCGATGTATAATAATAGGCTTTTCCCACGTCCCGCTCCTTACTTTACAGTGTTAAAGAGAGACGGGCTCAGGTAACGGGAGTAGAGGGCGGTCAGCTCCTCGTCGGAGAAATCGTAGAAGGAGGAGCCGTCCTTGGTGGAGATGCGGAATCCCGCTTCCAGATCCTTGAAGGGTTTGATCTCCATACCCGCCTTGATGCGGGAGGCCAGTTTGCCCTTGAGTCCCTTCTCCAGTTCGCCCAGGTCTTTTTCGGGCAGCAGGAGGACCAGGTCGCCCCCATCCTTCTCGGACCACTTCTCCAGAACCTTGACAATGGATTTTTCCACGGCGTCCCCGGAAAGGCCCGCCCGGATCTCCTCTTCGAGGAGGGAATTGAAAAGGCCTTCGATCTCTTTTCTCAAATCGATGAGAAGATTCCGGCCTGCCTGCTTAAGGGCATCCTTACCGCTGGCCTCGGACCGGGCCGCATCGGAGGCTGCCTTGCTTCTGGTATCTTCGGCCTGCCGTTCCGCATCGGCAATAATTCGGGCGGCTTTTTTCTCCGCCTCGGCAATAATCTTTGCCGCTTCTTCACCGGCCGTCTTCACTCCGTCCGATTTGATCTTCTCGATTAATTCCTTCAATTGAGCGTCCATCGCAAACCTCTTTCCTTTATAAACTTGAATATTGTACTCTATAGCAGAGAAATTTTTCCTAGCACTATCTGTTTATCATAATAGATTCGGGCTCCACTTTCAAATCGAAAATTTCGCCCGCCCCTATATTGTGCCTTTTTCACAAAAAAAATCAACAAGCCATACCCTAAAAAGCTCCCATTATATAGCTGCATTTCTATATTATAGAGATCCTAATGAAAGGTCCCCATAGATTTTCAGGACATTCCCGTCCTTCTCACAGGTGAGATACCGGTCGGGAAAATACTCGGGAAGCAGCTCGATAACCATGCGTTCCACCTCTTTTTCAATGGCATTCCTGAGCTCCCCGTCCACCCCGGAAAGGGTGGAAAGGTAAATCTCTATCACGTAACCCTTCCCGTGGCGGGATCCGAAACCGCTGGAATAGGAAGCCCCCACATTGAAGAGACCGTCCATGGACTTGTTCGCCGTGGTGCCCCGTTTCATCCGGTTGGGATGCAGGGGGTACCGATCGCCGTACTTATCCTCCAGGTAATCGTCTATCCTGTCGAACATGGCCTTGAGCTTATCGTCCCAGGCCCGGGACTTGGGGTGTTGAATCACGGCTTACTCCTCCCACTCAAGGCTCAGGGAGGGCGCCGCCGAATCCAGCAGAAGCTCCCGCAGGGGCCAGGAGCCGGAGCTGACCGCTCCCCCCGGGCCTCTCATGGTGAAATCGACACTCTCCCCGGCGCAGTAACCGTTGATAAAGGTCACCGCCTCGTCGGAAGGAGTACCTCCTCTGTCAAAGGAGAGGGTCAGGGTGTAGGGGTTCTCCCCTTCCAGAACGGAGGTGCCGTGAAAAAGGTCCCGCAGAACATCCAGACTGGTCATGGTGATCCGGGCGCTGATCTCGATACGCCCCCCCTGCTCGACCCGCCGGAACAGGTTGGGCAGAAAGACAACTCCCTCGTAGGATGCGACAAAGGAGGTCCACTCCTCACTGGTCAGGGGAAGAAGCACCACTGAACGGTTATTGGCCAGATACTTGAGGTCGGCGTACTCCCGGTTCACCGAGTAGTCCAGGGCCAGCTGATAACTCTGCCGGTTGGTAACGGTCAGTTCCCCCGTGAGGCTCAGACAGGAAAAAAGCAGGGGCAGGATCAGCAGGGGCAGAATAAAACGGACTCTCATAGAAGGTCCTCATATATCCGCAGATAGCTTTCGTAACGGTCGGGATGGATTATCCCCTCTTCCAGGGCTTCCCGGACCCGGCATCCCGGTTCGTTCCGGTGGGAACAGCCGGCGAAGCGGCAGTCCCGCCAGAACTCCTCCATCTCGGGAAAGTAGTGGGCCAGCTCATCCTTCTCCACGCCCCAGAGAAAGAGCTGCCTGATCCCCGGTGTATCGATGATGGAGCCCCCGGCCGCCCGATCGATCATGACCGAGTAGTTGGTGGTATGCTTACCCCTGTCGTATTTGCCGGAGATTTCCGAAGTCCTGAGGCCGATTCCCGGTTCCAGGGCGTTCAGCAGGGTGGATTTCCCTACACCGGACTGGCCGAACACAGCAACCCGTCCATGGCCCATGAACCGGTTGAGCTCTTCCAGCCCCTCCCCGGTTACGGCGGAGCAGAGAAAGAGGGAAAATCCCATCTCCCGGTAGTGGTCCAGCCGTTCAGCGGTTTCCTCATCCACACCCAGATCGCTTTTGTTGATGACCAGGGCCGCTTTGACATTCCCCTGCTCTGCGGCGATGAGAACCCGGTCCAGGAAGCGGGGGCGAAAAGGGGGATTTTTCACAGAAGAGAAGCACAGGAGCAGATCGATATTGGCGGCGATGTACTGGGGCTGGCGCTTCTTCTGATTCAGCCGGCAGAACCAGTTGCTCCTGCTGTGGCGCAGGGAGATCATGCCCTGCCCGGGATGGCCCGGATCCTCGTCAAAGTCGACCCGGTCCCCCGGAGCCAGGGGATTATAGACATTACGGATGAACTCCCCCTCCCCGTCCCTCAGAACCTTTCCCTTGAGGCGGCACTGATAGAAGAGACCCTGCTCATCCTCCCTTACGGAGTAGATATTGTTGATTCCCGAATAGACCGTTCCTGTCATGCCGGCTCCCCCCGGTAGTCAAGGGCATAGCGCTTCCCGATCTCCCGGTAATAGTCATCCTCCCGGGCCCGGGTCGTATAGAAACGGGCGCTCCCCTCCCCCTCTTCTCGCAAAAGCCCCTTCTCTCCCAATACCCGAGCGGCCTGGCTCGCCACGCCTTCCCGGGAATCGACGGGCATAAAATCCCCCCGGGCCAGGGTGCGGATATTCTCTTCGAGAAAGGTGAAGTGGGTGCATCCCAGAACCACATAGTCCGCATTCTCCCTGCGGAAAGTGTCCAGGGCGGGTGCGATTAGCCGGTCCCGCTCCTTTGGGGAGGTGGAGAAAAAATCCTTCTCAACCAGGGAGACAATATCACCCGCGGC
>JAFGPQ010000145.1 GCA_016936115.1 Spirochaetales bacterium
CACGTGGAAATGATGGGTCTCATCGGTATGGGGAACAACCCCATGGTAGGAGCTTCCGTAGCTGTTGCCGTAGCCGTTGAAATGGCAATGAAATAGGTTTAGCCTGAATATGAAGAACCGCTCCCCCGGGGGCGGTTTTTTTATCCCTTCAGCTCATCCTGAATATCCATGAAGACATTGATGATATAGGGATCGAAATGCTTTCCCCTCTCATCTTTGATAATCCGGATAGCCTCATCGTGGGAGAAGGCGTTTTTATAGGGTCTCTTTGAGGTGAGGGCATCGTAGACATCGGCTATGGCCACGATTCTTGCCGACAGGGGAATCTGTTCGCCCGCCAGTCCCCGGGGGTAACCGGTGCCGTCCCACTTCTCATGGTGGGAGGCGGCCACTTCCTCTCCCAGAGTGTAAAGAGATCGTCCCTGGATATTCTTCTCAATCTCCCTTATCACAGCGGCTCCGTATTCTCTGCAGATGTTCTCCCGTTTCGCTGTCCCGGTACTCTGCAAGCTTTGCCAGGCCGAATGGTGATGACGATATTCAGAAGGATGAAATTGGTCGTTCTGGCTAGCCAGATCTCCATAGAATAGGCTACCTCGTAATTATCCAGGAGATTCAGGCGTATCAGAAGAAGGAGCATGAGCTGTGTTGCTGAGTTAATGGCAAGTGTTATCACGGATGCTCTCTTTCCCAGGGTCAGGCCGGCTACCAGAGAAAAAGACAGTAACCAGAGATTCCCCGCTCCGACCGGACCGAGTATGATCAGAAGCAGCAAGCCTAGAATGTAAAACAGGGCGGTACTGCACACCGCTTTCAAGGATATGGGGATTCTCTTATTAAGTGCCAGGAAGAGGATCAGGATGTATACGACCGTATCGAAGATAATAATATTAAACAACCCCTGAATATAGGAGAGATATATACTGGGTAAATAGGCAACAGCTCCGAAGACGGTGAATGCAAGAAGAATGGAATTACTTATCCTTTTTCTCCACTCCACTATTCTGCTCTTCACAGCCTGTTCATATTCAAGTTAGAGCTTTACATCATTCTTCAAAAACGGGCCTCTCTTTCTTTGGTAATTTTAATTCATGACTTAACCCGATGCAAGTCAGGATGGCTTTTTCATGGCACCTTCACTATTTGGACTGATACCTCACAGCAAGGTTTTCCGTGTCGGAACTTCACATAAAACAGAAAACGTTCATTTAATCTTGATAAATGCTTAACCATCCCTATGTTATACTACTGTTCATGGATGAGGCTATCGGACGGTTCAGGGAACATTTGAGAATCCCCGAAAGGGGGGGGCACAGCTATGAGTATCACCTCGTTCCTCCGGGGAAGAGGGATGAATCTCACTGCCTTCTGGAACGGACGTACCGGGATAAGGGATTCTGGAAAGGGGAGAGGGATGACAAACTTCATTTCCACAGAAAGGAGAGTACGGTCTGTTTTTCCGTACATAAGAACGGGGAACTCTCCGGAACCATTTCCCTTTTTGACGACGGAAAGGAGGGACTGCCCCTGGACTGCCTTTATGGTGAGGATATTACCCCTCTGCGCCGGGAGGGTAAGGTCCTTGTAGAAGCGGGAGCTCTCGTTACCGTTTCCCGGGATCCCCATATCCTTTTTTCCCTGTTCAAGCTGGCCCACAATTACTCCCTCTACAATCGGGGAGCCGATGATCTGATGCTGACCGTACATCCCCGGCACAGCCGCTTCTATCAGGCTCTGCTGTGCATGGATGTGGTGGGGGAGGAGAAGCCCCACCCCTCTGTTAACGGTTCCCCCGCAGTTCTTTTGCGTATGAATCTGCGCAAGGCCGCCGAAGAGATGGAACGGGTTTATCCCCGGGACCCGTCGGACAGGGATTTTTATCACTACTACTACCGGGAGCAGCCGGATGATTTTCCCCGGGCGGTTTACGGGGAAGAGCAGCATGAGCTAAAGGAAGGATAACCGTGGCGGAAGTTGTATTATGGAATTCTCAGGCACTCAGAAGACGATCCGCTTCAGATACATTTCAGGAGAACGGCCTGGCTCTGCTCCGTCAGTACCTTGACGAAAGGGGTCATGCCGTAGAGATCGTGGACTGGGCCCACGGGGAGGGGTACAGGGAACTGGCTCCCCCCTGGCTTCTTAAACTGAACCGGAAAATTGCCGCCGCCCTCATCGACGGGAAGGGGGCCTCCCGGTTCTCCGCCTATCTGGCGGGCTCCCTTTTGCAGCCCCTGGTATTGTCCACCCAGAACGGGCGTATGAAATCCCGGCTGAAGAAGCTGGCCCGCCGGATGGCCCGGGAGCAGATACGCCTGGTGGGGGTAAAAGTCTGGTATGGCGAAGCTTTCACCTGGTCCGATTATTTCTGCCGGATACTTCACCGGTATAGCCCGGAAACCATTGTAGTCGCCGGGGGGTATCATGTCTCCCTTTACAAGGAGGATTTCCTGCGCCACTCTTCCTTTGATCTGGCCGTGGACGGTCCCGGTGAAGAGGCTCTGCATTATCTGGCGGAACTGATTGACAGTACAAAGGGAAAGGATGATTTTCTTCTCCGGACGGGGGAGGCGAGGGAACATATACCCGGTCTTATCATGGGAGGGGAAAAAGCGGTTCCGGCGAAAGGGAACAGTTCTCTGGCGAAGAGGGGTTTTCCCCGTTATCCCGAAGGCAACGGTAAGGTAGGGGTTCATATTCTCATGGACTCCCTGGGGTGCCCCTGGAACAAATGTGCCTTCTGCGTACATAATCAATTCTCCCCGGACTACAAGCCCAGGGATATCGACCATATCCTGGACGAGATCCGGTATATGCGCCGTCAGGGTATCGGCCTGTTCCGCTTCGCCGGTTCCGATACGCCTCCCCCCTTCGGAGCCCGTATTGCCGACGGGATAATGAAGGAAGGTCTGATCCTGGAGTACTCCATCGGATGCCGCGCCGTAACCGAAGGGAAGTCCGGGGAAGATTTCGAGATACTGGCCGATCAGTTCGCCCGCATGATCCGGAGCGGTCTGAGGGGTATTTTCATGGGGGGGGAAACGGGACAGGACATCATAAACCGGGAGATGATGAACAAGGGTCTGACTTCAAGGGATATTATCTATACGGTGAAAGCCCTGCGGGAGGCGGAACGGAGGGCGGGAATATCCGTATCCCTTTCACTGGCCTTTATTTATCCTACACCCCTGGTTCCAGGAATAACCGATGAAGATGTGAAGGATGCGAATCTGCGTCTTATGGAGATCTGCCATCCCGACGCGGTGATGATCACTCCGCCGGGGCCGTTCAAAAACTCCGATTGGTACAAGAGAAGCGGCCATTACGGGTTCGAGCTGGGCGAGAATTTTATCGCCGAGATGATGCAGTATGAATACGTCCTGTACAAACCCCTCTCCCTCTGGCCACCCCTTTCGATAAAACTGCAGGGGCGAAGCTTTAAGGAGATCCTGGCCGAGAGCCAGACCTTCAAAAAAGAGGTGGAGAAGAAGCTGGGCCTTTTCACCGATCTGAGTGATGAGCATTTTCTTATGATAAGGGCGGCGGGTAAGTTCCACCGCAAGGGAATAGAGGAGTATAAAAGGGAATCCCTTTTGGATATCCTATCGGCGGATTACACCTATCTGGACCGGCTGGGCGAAGTGGTGAGCGCCTATTCGGCAAGGCTGGCTGCTTTATGAGCGGATTGAAGAACAGACTAATCTATTTTTATCTGAAGTATATCAAAGGATTGCGAACGGCAGAGGGGCTTGTCCGCTTTGCTCTGGCACGGAAGGGGGAGGAGGCTCTCTTCATTCACGGCGACAGGGCGTGGGGGCTGAGCAAGCTGGCCGGCAAGGCTAAACTGCTGGTTCACTCCCTCGCTGCGGACAGAATTGAGGCGGGGGAAGTGGTGGCGGTCCATCTGGCAAATTCTTTGGAATTTCTGGAAATCCGTTTGGCCTGTTTTCTAGGGGGACAGATTTTCTGCGCCCTGATCGATGACTTCTCCCCTGACGACATGATAATCAAGCTGAAAGAGACAAATGCCCGTATTCTCTACCATGACGATCGTCTGGATGATGACACTCTGTCACAGATAAAACGTTCCTGTCCGGGACTGATCATACGCCACGGCAAAAGCGAAAGGCCCCATGTGGGCGCCACAATCTCGGTGTTGAGGAAAAAAATCCATCCGGAGGACCTCTCTGCTGTGGGATTTACATCGGGCACCACCGGATTGAGCAAAAGCGTGCTCTGGCCCCAGGGGGTCTGGGCGGAGAGCTTTTATCACCTCCTCCTGAACAGCAAAGCCTCTGGGGGGAAACCGGTCTTTCTGCTTGCCATGCCCTTTTCCACTGTGGGCTGCCTGAATATCCTTCCCGTGATCATGATGGGGGCGCGGGCCTATCTTCTGGAAGAGTTCGATGAGGAATCTGTCGCCCGGATGATCTGTGAGAAGGGGATCACCCATATGGTTCTGGCCCCCTCCTTTCTCTACAGGCTCTATGCTCATTTCAGGGATAATAACCTGTCCGTACCCGACACGCTGCAGTCCCTGACCGTAGGATCGGCGGTTCTGTCATCCGCCCAGTGGAGACGGATCAACCTCTTTTTCAAAGGGGCGGTTAATCAGAGCTACGGCATGGCGGAAGTTCTGGCTCCTCTTGCGGGGCGCTCCCTTCCGGCTGAATCGCAGGATGCCCGGTCCGTGGGACGGCCCATTCCCCAGGTCAGAATCCGGCTCAGAGAGAAGGATGAAGAGGGTCGGGGACTTATCTCCATACGCTCTACCACGAGAAGCCGGGCCTATCTGGGGCTGGATACGGAGGCCTTCGGATCGGGGAAATGGTTTCACTCCGACGACTGGGGCTGTTTCAATGACAGGGGAGAGCTGACTGTTCTGGGACGCTCACGGGATCGGTGGTGCCGGGAGGACAAGGTTATATTTCGCAGGGATCTGGAAGAGCTGTTCCACCGTATTGATGATGTCTGTGATGTAGCGGTATTCCTTGAGGGGAACATTCTCTCTGCCGAAGTTGTTCTTCACAGAGGAAGTTTTCTTACGGAAAAGGAACTTCTCCATGCTCTCGCTCCGGGAATTCCGAAGCCTCTCCAGATTGGCGACATAGGGTTTGTTGACTCCCTTTCCCTGAGTTCGAGCGGTAAAAAGGGAAAACGGCTCACCTCCCCTGTGACTATGTCCCTGCCCTAGCTGTTCTTTTCCGTAGAAATAATAGGTACAATAATGTGGGAAATGCGAAAAACACTCACGGATATGTAAGATCATTACGAAAAAAAGAGATAAATACAGGATAAATTGAGAATCCTGAGCAATGGCATAGTTTTTGCTTTGTAATGTGAAAACATTTCATGGAGAGAGATATGTCATTGAAAGCAACATTCAAATTGTCTGCAGCCGCTCTTATAACAGCGTTGCTGTCGCTAACCATCGTTTCCTGCGGTTCCAAAGAAACCGCTGTCACCGCTGAGGCTACCGCCGCACCGGCAGAATCCTCTACCAGCACTCTTGATCTTGTCAAAGAGAGGGGAAAGCTGATTCTGGGTGTTACCGCCGGTGTTCCCGGCTATTCCGCACCGGATGGAGAAGGGGTATGGCAGGGCTTTGACGTAGACCTGGGCCGGGCCGTTGCCGCCGCTGTGCTGGGTGATCCCGATGCGGTAGAGTGCCGCCCCTTGAGCGCCAAGGAGAGATTTACCGCCCTTCAGTCTGGTGAAATCGATCTGCTCTGCCGTGTAACGACCTGGACCGCCACCAGAGACGCAGAGCTGGGTGTAAACTTTGCCGGCGTCAACTACTACGACGGACAGGGATTCATGGTCGCCAAGGATTCCGGTATCAAGACTCTGGCCGATCTGGACGGAGCCACCATCGCCGTACAGGCGGGTACCACTACGGAACTGAACCTTTCCGACTATTTCAGAAAGAACGGTATGGAACTGGAGCTCATCACCTTTGAAGCCAATGAGCAGGCTGCCGCCGCTCTGGAAGCGGGCCGGGCCGATGCGGTAACTTCCGATTCCTCCCAGCTCTATGCTCTGAGAACGAAGTTCAAGGAACCGGAGAATTTCGATCTGGTACCGGAGCTGATTTCCAAGGAGCCCCTGGGACCTGTTGTTCGAGAGGGCGATGATCAGTGGCTCGATATCGTTACCTGGTCCTTCATGACCATGCTCAACGCCGAGGAGTACGGTGTTACTTCCGCTAACGTTGACGAAATGAAGGCTTCCAGCGACAATCCCAACGTGAAGAGAATGCTCGGCGTTGAGGGCGGCGTCTGGGAAGGTTTCGGTCTGGGCGCCGATGCGGGTTACGCCATTATCAAGAGCGTGGGTAACTACGGGGAAAGCTTCGACAGGAATCTGGGTGCCGGATCTCCTCTGAATATTGCCAGAGGCTACAATGCCCTTTGGGTAGACGGCGGTCTGCAGTACGGTATGCCTATCCGCTAAGACTTTACCAGGTAATACTACGGCTGCCGGATGCTCTACTGATCCGGCAGCCTTTGAAAAAAATCGCAGCAACAGGTCTAATAACAATGAACAAAACGAAAATCAGGAATCTGACACTGCAGGCAGGATTGATAGCGCTCCTATTGGCCCTGTTTGCTTATTTCGGATTTAATTATATCCAGAACATTTCACAAAGAAATATCGAGATCGGTTACGGCTTCATGGATGACACGGCCGGTTTCTCTATCAGCCAGACACTGATTCCCTATACAGAGGCGGACACCTTCGGAAGAACCTTCGTTGTGGGGCTTCTGAATACGCTTCTCGCCTCGGTCATCAGTATCATTCTGGCCACGCTTCTGGGGTTTGTGGTGGGGCTGATGCGCCTTTCATCGAATAAGCTCATGAGCAATACGGCTCTTTTTTATGTGGAACTCTTACGGAACATCCCCCCCCTCCTGCACGTACTCTTCTGGTATCAGGTGGTGTTCCTCAACGTTCTTCCCCCCTTCAAGGAGTCCTTCAAGCTGGGGGAGTGGCTCTATATCAACGTACGGGGAATCACTATCCCCTCTTTTGTCCCCCAGGAAAACGCCGTCGCCTTTCATATCATTACCTTTATCGCCATCTGCGGTATCATTTATTTGGGAATCATCAAAAAGCAAATGGTTCTGAGAGGCGTACATAAACGGCTATGGCCCTGGCAGGTGCTACTGCTTCTGGTGCCTGTGGTCTATGCCTGGCTGACCGGGCCCTACCGGATGGTTCTGCCCCAGATCACGAAATTCAAATTCTCCTCGGGCATGACAATGAGGCCGGAGCTTTTTTCCGTAGTTGTGGCTATGGCTACCTATACGTCCACCTATATTTCAGAGATAGTCCGCAGTTCCATACTGGCCGTACCCAAGGGACAGCTCGAAGCGGCGAAAAGTCTGGGATTTCCCTCCTACCGCCGGCTTCAGCTGATTATCGTTCCCCAGGCCATGAGAACCATGATTCCACCGGTAACCAATCAGTACCTGAATATTATCAAGAATACCTCCCTGGGTATGGCCGTGGCCTATCCGGATCTGACGGCGGTATTCGCCGGAACCACTTTGAATCAGACCGGGCGTGCTCTGGAGGTTATGGCCCTGGTCATGGTGACTTACCTCTCCATCAGCCTTGTCACATCTCTTCTGATGAATTGGTACAACCGGTCCATTATCGACAGGAAGGGTGATTTGATCAGTAAGGAGGATATCCCCGTTGAATAAGAAACTACTGGAACAACTTAAAAAAATCAGGCAGGACTATTTCAACTCCCCGGGTAATGCTATCCTGTCTCTTCTCATGCTCTTCCTGCTGGTAAAGGTGGGCATCTGGTTCATTTCCTGGGCCTTCATTAATGCGGTCTGGACGGGAGAGAACAATGAAGCGGCCCGTCCCGGCGGAGCTACCTGGGCCTTTATCATCAAGAAAATCCGCTTTTTTCTCTTCGGATTCTATCCCAAGGAACATATCTGGCGGATTATCGTCACCGTGGCTTTAATGGGTGCCTCCTTCGTGCCCTATTTCATGAAGAGGATTCATCATAAGGTACTTGTCTTCATTGCCCATATGATTATCTGGCCCCTGATTATCGGGTTTTTCCTGGCGGGGGGGATCGGATTGGAGCAGGTATCCACAAACAACTGGGGCGGATTGTCATTGACATTCATCCTATCGGCTCTGGGGCTTCTCTACTCCTTTCCCATCGGTATCCTGCTGGCCCTGGGCCGGCGGAGCGAGCAGCCGGTCATCCGCATCCTGAGCACTGTGTACATCGAGTGCTTCAGGGGAATTCCCCTTATCACCATTCTGTTCATGTCCTCTGTGGTCGTTCCCTTCTTCCTGCCCTCCGGCGTGGCCATCGACAAGATCATCCGGGTGGTAATCGGCATGACCTTCTTCCAGTCCGCCTATCTGGCCGAGGTTATCCGGGGAGGTCTGCAGGCGGTTCCGAAGGGTCAGTACGAAGCGGCCGATTCCCTGGGATTCAAGTTCGGGCTCCAGCAGTACCTGGTCATTATGCCCCAGGTTCTGAAAATCACCATAGCGAATATCGGGGGTATTTCCATTTCGTTCATCAAGGACACCACTCTGGTACTCATCATAGGTATGTTCGATCTGCTGGGGATCGTCAAACCCCTGGCGAGCGACAGCAATTGGCTGGGAATGGAACCGGAGGGACTGATTTTCGCCGGTCTCGTTTACTGGGGAATCTGTTTCGCCATTTCCCGGCTCACCTATAAAATCGAAGTGAAGGCGAATACCCTTCCCGCAGCAGGAGTTAAAGCATGACAGCAGCAGAAGTAAAAGAAACGGCCGCACCGGAGGCAACCGGTAATGCGCCCATTATAGAAATTCGGGATCTGAACAAATGGTACGATGATTTTCACGTGCTGACCGATGTGAATCTTATTGTAAACAGGGGAGAGAGAATTGTTATCTGCGGTCCTTCGGGATCGGGAAAATCCACTCTCATCCGTTGTATCAACCGCCTGGAGAAACATCAGAAGGGGGACATAGTCGTCATGGGTCTCGAACTGACCGAGGATACGAAGGATGTCTCTCTTATTCGGCAGGAGGTGGGAATGGTGTTTCAGAGCTTTAACCTATTTCCTCACCTGACCATTCTGCAGAATCTGACCCTGGCCCCTATCTGGATACGTAAAATGTCCCAGCGGGAAGCGGAGAAGATTGCCTGGAAGTATCTGAAGCGGGTCAATATCGCAGAACATGCCTTGAAATTTCCCAGCCAGCTTTCCGGCGGACAGCAGCAGAGGGCGGCCATAGCCAGAAGCCTTTGCATGCAGCCCAAGATCATGCTCTTCGACGAACCCACCAGCGCCCTGGATCCGGAAATGGTAAACGAGGTTCTGGACGTTATGGTAACCCTGGCTGAGGAAGGGATGACCATGCTCTGCGTTACCCATGAGATGGGCTTTGCCCGCCGGGTCGCCGACCAGGTTATCTTTATGGATGAAGGGAAGATCGTGGAGAGCCAGAGCCCGGATAAATTTTTCTCCGAGCCCGAAAACGAGCGGACCCGCCAGTTCCTCAAGCAGATCCACGCCATTTCCTGACAATAAGGAGGTTCCCTGTGACACTCGCTTCAGCGGCCGGGTTTTCCCTGGCCATGACGGTCCTGGCGGCCACCCCCGGCCCGGGGGTGATCGGTGTAGTCGGCTGCTCTTTGGCTTCGGGATGGCGCAGGACTCTCTATGTGATTGCCGGGATAGTCACGGGGGATCTTCTTTATCTGCTCTTTGCGGTCTTCGGTCTGACCTATCTGGCCCGACATCTGGGAACTCTCTTTGTTTTCGTCCGTCTGGGCGGAGGGGCCTATCTTATTTATACCGGTCTCAGAGGGATTCTGAAACGGAGATCCTCCGCCCCTGAAGGGGAGGGTCTGGTTCCCCGACAAAAAGGCGGTTCCCTCTATTTGAGCGGTTTGTTGATCACCCTTTCTAATCCCAAGGTTATCCTGTTCTATTGCGGATTTCTCCCCGCCTTCGCTGACCTGTCCCGGTTAATCCCCGCCGAGGGGGTATTTATTGTTCTTCTCGTGGTTTTCATCCTGGGAGCTGTCATGACAATCTACGCCATGCTGGCCGATAACATGGGGAAAAGAGTTCAGAGCAGGCGGGAGAAGGGGCTTATCGGAA
>JAFGPQ010000146.1 GCA_016936115.1 Spirochaetales bacterium
AATACCCGTCTCTATCGGGCTGGGACGGAGCAAGACCCTGGCCAAGGTAGCCGAGAGGTATAGCAAGAAGCGGGGGGGGGTCTTTATCATGACGGCGGACCGGGAGGATGAAATTCTTGCCGAAACGCCGGTACACTCTCTTTGGGGGATAGGGCGGCGAAAAGCGGAAACCCTCACCTCCCGGGGAATTATGACGGCGGGGGATTTTCTGAAGCAGGAGGACTGGTGGGTGAAAAAACATCTGACCGTGGTCTCCCTCTATACGTTTTGGGAACTTCAGGGACGGCCCATGATCACGGCGGAGCTCACCCCCCCTCCCCGCAAGGAGATCGTAAGCGGGATCACGGCGAAAACGCCTATCAAAACGAGAGCCCAGATGCGGGAGGCTATGGCACGGCACGCCCAGTCGGCCGCGGATAAGCTGGCCAGTGAGAAAGCGGTCTGTTCCCTTCTTTCCGTATCCATGAATACGAACCGGTTCAAAGAGAACTTCAGCTACGCCCAAAAAGGTATCTCCCTAAGCAAACCTATGGCTTATCCACCGGATATCATTAAAGCAGCGATTAAAGCGATGGAAGAGGTCTATGAGCCGGGCTGTCCCTATATTCGGACATCGGTAAACCTGGGAGGGCTGGAGCCCCGGTCGGAACAGGGGGGAGATCTTTTCTGCCCCGAAGAGGAGAGGCTTGATGATGAGAAAAAGCGAAGGATGGATCTGGCCCAGCAGAAACTGGTTTCTAAATTCGGCCGGAAGATGCTGGTCTGCGCCGCCACGGGACTGAAGGGAAAGGCGGACATGATGAACCGGGATTATCTTTCGCCCCACTATACCACACGCTGGGAGGACCTGCCCCGGGTCATTGATGTATAGCGGCTTACCCTGCTGGCTTTAATCAACGGGGTAATCCGGTTCTTTACGCTGCTTCGGAAACAGCCTCTTTGCCGGGGACCTTCCACAGGAAGAGGCCAAGCATGACGGCGGCCGTCACGATTCCCACGGGAAAGGATATCGCCGTGGAGAGCTGGAATCCTTCCGGTGCCTGCAGAATGTATGTGGTGACAACAGCTGTCATAAAGGTAGCCGGCAGGGATGCCATCCAATGGACTTTCCTATTCATTGCCAGATAGGCGGCGGCAGCCCAGAGCACGATAGTGGCCAAAGTCTGGTTTGACCAGGCAAAATAACGCCAGATTATGGAGAAATCAATGAAGGTGAGAGTAAAGCCGATAGCCAGTACGGGAATTGCCAGATAAAGTCTGTTCCGTATGGGAGCCTGGTCCAGGTTCAGGGAATCGGCGATTGTCAGACGGGCGGATCGGAATGCCGTATCACCGGAAGTGATGGGACAGGCGATAACTCCCAGTATAGCCAGGATACCTCCGAAACCGCCGAGCAGGCCGATGGAAACCTGATTGACGACAAGGCCGGCTCCCCCCTGTGCGGTTACATCGGCCAGACCTGATATTCCCCCGGGAAAGAAGGACATGGCGGCGGCGGCCCAGATAAGGGCGATGATTCCCTCGCCTACCATGGCTCCGTAGAAGACGCGGCGGCCGTACTTCTCATTGGGGAGACAGCGCGCCATTATGGGGGACTGGGTTGAATGGAAGCCTGAAATAGCTCCGCAGGCTATGGTGATGAAAAGCATGGGCCACAGGGAAAAACCCTTGGGATGAACGCTTCTCAATGAGATTTCCGGAACCGGCAATCCTCCGAAGATGATAGCTCCCCCCACGCCCACGGCCATGATGAGAAGTACGGCGCCGAAGACGGGATAGAGACGCCCTATCAGTTTATCAACGGGAAGAACGGTGGCGGTGAAGTAGTAGGCCAGAATGATAAAGAGCCAGAACTGTTTGCTGGCGAAGATACCGGTCATTCCCAGTTGGGAAAGAAGCCCCGCGGGTCCGTACATGAAAACGGTTCCCACAAGAACGAGGAGAACCACGGAGAAAATTCTCATAACGATACGGGCCTTATTTCCCAGATAGATACCCACTATTTCCGATACGCTTTTTCCCTGATGTCTGACCGAAAGCATCCCGGAGAAGTAGTCGTGGACGCCTCCCGCGAAGATTGTACCCAGAACGATCCAGAGAAAGGCGGCGGGCCCGAAAAGAGCCCCCATGATCGCACCGTAGATAGGCCCCAGCCCTGCAATATTCAGGAGCTGAATCAGGAAAATCCTGTACCAGGGCAGTTCTACGAAATCAATGCCGTCGGCCTGGGCGAGTGCGGGGGTTTCCCTTTGGGGATTGACACCGAACACCCTGTCTACGAGAGCGCCGTAAATGAAATAGCCTGCCACAAGAGCAGCCAGTGAAATAAGGAAGCTTACCATAACTTCTCCTCCGATTGAAAATCTGCCCCTATCATAACCGGAGAAGAGTGGGACTTAGGGGAGAAGGGTATGAAATGCCGAAAATACGGTATGAACGGTTCAGATATGGAAGATTTCTCTGAATTCCCCAATTTTCCCCCGTGAAACGGGGATCCTTTCTTCCCGGCCGTACATCTTGATCAGATAGGTGTTGTTCACCCCCAGATCAACCTGCTCCACATAGGTCAGATTGACGGCGTAACTCCTGTGGCACCGGAAAAAATCGGGATGGGACAACTGGTCCTCCATCTGTCGAAAGGGTTTGTTCTGAAAGAAATCACCCCTCTTCGTTGCCAGACGCACCTCTTTCCCTCTGGCTTCTGCAAAGAGGATCTCCTCCTGTCGGATGGGAATTATCCTATCTCCGCTGAAGAGGGCAAGGGAGGGATAGGTAGGCTTCTCCTTTCTTGAAAGATCATTCAGCAAAGCTTCCAACTGCTCCATGGTCGGAGATTTCCTTTCCGCTCTCCGGAGGGTTTCCTCCAGCCTAGCCGGTGACAGGGGCTTCAGAAGATAGTCCATGGCATGTACTTCAAAGGCTTCCAGAGCATATTCATCGTAGGCCGTCTGAAATATAATAACAGGAGGATTCTCTAACTCTGCGATCTCACGGGCCGCCTCCAGTCCGTTCTTGCCGGGCATCTGTATGTCCAGGAAAAGGATATCCGGTCTCAATCGCCGACAAAGGGCAACCGCCTCAAATCCGTTGGACCCTTCTCCGATGATCTCCGCCCGGACGGAACGGTTCAGCAGGTAGCGCAGTTCATCCCTTGCGGGAGCCTCATCGTCCACAAGTACAATCCGTTTCATCGCGGAGCTCCTGTAATGGTAAAGGTAACCACCGTCCCCCGGCCCGGTTCGCCGGTAATGTCCAACCCCTCGCCGTAGAGCCGGACTAGCCTTTCATTGACATTTTTCAAACCAATGCTCTCCCCCGTATCTCCGTTATTGAGGATCTCTTTGATCGTGGCTTTATCAATTCCCTTCCCCGTATCGGATAGGGTGAATCTGATTCGGTCCCTTCTTATTTTGCGAATCTCAATCTTTATCTGCCCCTTATCCATGTTACCACCGATACCGTGAATAATGCTGTTTTCTATGATAGGCTGCAGGATGAGAGGGGGCAGAGAGGTTTCCATGGGGGTATGGATATCGTAAATGATGGACAGTTTGTCACCGAATCTTGCCTGCTCAATCTCCAGATAGGAACGGAGATAGGCCAGCTCTTCCTCAAGGGTTATGAAATCATTTCCCGTACGGAAGGAACGGCGCAAAAGCTCTCCCAGAGAAATCATTAGCTCCCTTGCCCGATCGGGCTGTACCCTTATGAGAAAAATGATGGTATTGAGGGTATTGAAGAGGAAATGGGGACGTATTTGGGCCTGCAGCGCTTGAAGTTTGGCCGTTGCCAGAAGCTCTTTCTGCCTCTGCAGTTCGCTCACTTCAATCTGCGTTGAAAACAGAGTGGCCAGTCCCTGGGCCAGTTCCACGTCTACCGGACCGATTTTTCTCTCACCAGACCTGTAGAGCTTCAGAGTTCCGATGATCTCACCGTTTACCTTCAGGGGGACAATCACCGCCGAAGAGAGAGGACAGCTCCCTTCGCTGCAGCCGATATCCTCATGTTTCGTAACAATGCGGGTAACTCCTTCCGCCAGTACGCTTCTGGTGATTTTCGTCTTCAAGGGCTCTCCCGATTTATGATGGTCCTCCCCTAATCCCCTGAAGGCCAGGCATTTCTCCCTGTCGGAAAGTGAAACGGCGGACAGACTTATGTGCTTGAGAATAATCCCGGCCACCGCATCGGCCGTGTCCGCGGTCAATCCCGAACGAAGATGATTCAGTGTTTCCCGCACGATGGCGAGTACCCTGTGAGATTGGCGGATGGCGACTCTCTCCGCCTCTTTCAGAACATCTTCGGAAATTGCTATAAACATGGCAATTCCTATGGCATTCCCCAGAATCATGGGCAGGGAAATGATTTGCACCAGCCTTACCGCCTCATGAAAAGGCCTGGCGATGATGAGAATAATCACCATTTGCGCCATTTCCGCCATTGCTCCCCATATCCCCGCGAACAGCCATTTATTCCGTGCATTACGGAATCGGGCGCTGAGCAGTCCGGCGAGGGTGCCCTCCATGAGAGTGGAAACCATGCAGGCTATGGCTGTGAATCCCCCCACATCAATGGCGAACCGGTGGATACCGGCCAGAAAACCTGAGGCGATTCCCACAACCGGGCCGCCCAGTAAGCCTCCCACGAATACACCCACCACGCGGGCGTTCGCCAGCGCCCCCATTACGGGTATGCCCGTATAGGTGCCCATGATGCCTATGCCGGAAAAATAAAGAATCAGGATAATTCCCTTTTTCAGTGAAAAATCGTAACGGATGAGCTGTCTTTTCAGAAACGGGACCCTGGTCAGCAGAAAGGCGAAGAAGAGAATCAGCCCTCCCTGTCTGACAAGATTGCCCAAAAGCTCCACTATCTGATTATTAAATACCATGAACCTATTTTAACATGACTCTGCTCAAAGGGGCGTATTTTTTAAGATAGATCATCCTCATGAGGAACCGCTCGGGCAGTGAGATCGAATGTCCGCCCCCCAGGACAACCGCGCCAAGGGTGACGCTGGCTGACTTTTCCAGAACCGCCTGAACGGCTTTCGCCTCTTCCCTGTCCGCCCCCAGACAGTAGGCCCCGTCATTCAGTATGAAGCAGGCATCCCTGTTTTTTAAAAGCCCGTTGACTGATTTTTTTCCGGGGAGGAGAACCCCGGCGTTGATCCCTACAATCTGAGCCATATCATCCAGGCAGGGTTTAAGGATAAGACCGGTTGAGGAGTAGGCCTGTGTGTAGGGGGTATGACTGTGTATGATCATATTTTTATCTGAACGAAGGGAAAAAATCTGTTTCACGACATCAGGCAGATTTTGCTCTCCCCTCTGAAAGAAGATGCGCCCCCCCTCCTCTTCCCTTTTATGATAGGCTTCTCCGAAGGTGTCGAAAAGGTGGGAAGAGGAGCTGTGAGATCGGGGTTTCCGGCACTGGGATGTGTAGGATTTCTCAATAACCTCGCGGGCTTTCCATTCCAGATTGATCGCCTCCTCAAGGGCTTCTTCCATACTGGGGGCGCAGCAGAGGGCTCCGTGATTGGAAAGGAGCAGACTACCACGGCTCCACTGGGGATCATGGGCGACCATCCGGGCCGTTTTCTTCGCCAGCCGGGAGGTAGTGGGCAGAGCATAGGGGACGCAGGGTGTATCACGATCCAGACCGATTCTCGCAGCAGCAGCTATGGAAGCAACAGGCTGGTGAGTATGGATAATCGCGCCGATCCCCGGATGATCCCGGAAGAGACGTGCATGGAGTTCCTTCTCGGAGCTTGGCTTAAAGGTGCCCTGCCAGCGAAGAGTATCCAGTGAAACGAGGGGAATGTCCTCTTCCCCTATGTCATCATAGAAGAGTCCAGTGGGACTGATGGCAAAAAGGTTCCCCTCGATACGGCAGCTGAGATTCCCCCAGGTCCTGGCGACCAGGCCTTCCTTAAGGAGACGCAGTCCCGTCTCCCGTATCTGCCTACGAGCTTCCTCACGTTCCATATTCTCTCCTTCCCCATAAAAAAGGACGGCCGCCTTCCCCGGGCAGCCGTCCTCTGTTTTATTTTTTCTTATGGTTCAATTGTGAAAAAAGGCGGATCATATTTCCATGATCTCTTTGAGAGCAATCAGGGCTTCATCCATATCTCCCCCGCCGAGTACCTGCCCCGTCAGGATCTTACCCAGCTGAACCCCTTCCTGATCAAAGGAATTCACGTTCCAGCAGAATCCCTGAAACATGACCTTGTTCTCAAAATGGGCCAGAAGTGCACCCAGGGCACGGGGCGTCAGCCTGTCCCCGTAGATAAGGGAGGAGGGTCTGCCCCCGGCGAAGTTCTTGTTGGGATTACTGTTGGCCGATCCCTTGGCAAAGGCGACAATCTGAGCAATCAGATTGGCCTTCAATTTGGCCTGGCTGGAAGACCCTTCATAATCCAGGTCAAAATCGATCTGGCTCTTTTTGAATCCGATGAACTGAAGAGGTACGATATCCGTTCCCTGATGCAGGAGCTGATAGAAGCTGTGCTGTCCATTCGTTCCCGGTTCTCCGAAGATGACCGGCCCTGTGGAATAGGGCATGGGCTCTCCCTTTCGGTTCACGCTCTTCCCGTTGCTTTCCATATCCAGCTGCTGCAGGTGGGCGGGGAAACGGTTCAGAGCCTGACTGTAGGGCAGAACGGCGGTGGAAGGAAAACCGAGCACATTTCTTTCATAAACACCGATTAAGCCGTCCAGAAGAGCGGCGTTCTTCGTGATATCCCCTTCCAGGGCGGCCTTGTCCGCTTCGGCGGCACCACCGAGGAACTCTTCGAAAACCGATTCCCCGAAAGCCAGGGAGAGAACGGCGCCTCCCACAGCGCTGGTGGATGAGTAGCGGCCTCCTATGAAATCATCCATAAAAAAGGCGGCCAGAACGTCGTCCGATTTTGCCAGGGGGCTTGTTTCGCTGGTGACAGCAATGAGGTGTTTGGCCGGATCAAACCCTTCGATTCCCGCTTTTCGGGACATCTCCACCACAAAGTTCTTGTTGGCCAGGGTTTCCTGGGTGGTGCCGCTTTTGGAGACAAGGATGAAAAGAGTGGTTTCCAGATCGACGGTTTCCAGAACAGCATTGGCATCGTCCGGATCCACATTGGAAATAAAGGCGGCGTCCATAACCGGCTCCGTATAGTGGCACAGCGCCAGATAAAGTGCCCGGGGGCCCAGATCGCTTCCACCGATACCGATCTGGCAGACCGTATCAAAGGCTTTCCCAGTGGAACCCTTAATCTCACCGGAATGGATTTTTCCAACGAAGTCGTAAATCTTCTCCTGTTCGCCCCGGTAGAAATCACGCAGGTTTTTCCCTTCCGAAACAACAGCATCGCCCTGCTGTCCACGGGTCATCTGGTGCATGACCTTGCGCCCTTCTCCCACATTGATGATCTCTCCGTTAAGAAGTTCTTTGTATTTTGCAATCAGTTCCTGCTCATCGGCCAGATTCTGCAAGAGGGATACGATTTCATCATTTACGCTTTTCGCGGCATAATTGTAGGTTAGGCCTCCACCGACACTTAGTGAGGCTTTCTTTAAACGGTCAGCGGTCAGATTTTTCTTTAGGTCAACTTTTTCAGCTTTTTTCAACGCGCCGAATGCGGCGGTTTTATCCAGATTATTATAGGATACTCCCATCTTTATCTCCTGTATTCAATGGCTTTGGATTAGTCCTGTTCCACTATAGTCTTTTCTCCCTTTCCGTTCAAGCGGGAGGGATCCCTGCCCCGGCGGAGAGAGGCGGCCAGAATGAGCAGGATTCCCAGCAATTCCACACCGTGGACATGGGGGACATAAATGAAACCCGCCCGGAGCAATATAAAAAACATGATGACAAGAACACCGGAGAGAGCCGTTTTTGACTGTTTAAGAGCTGTTTTCGAAACCCGGAACAGAAAGATCAGAATGACGACCATCATGAGAATGAGAAAAAGAAAAACCAGGAAATAAATGTGATAACGGTAGGCCCTGAGCCCCAGATGGTTGGCGCAGAACCGTCCCACCATAATGATGAGGATCTGAATATCCAGCTGTTTGTTTATTCCCATAACCGCAATGAACAGGGTTATGAACATCCAGAGAGTATGCAATGGGCGGTTCCCGGATTGTTTTCTGGTATATCTCAGGGAAAAGATAAAAGTAATGAGATAGGCAATGGTTATTACCCAGGACCAGAAGGTATCATCCCCCGCCAGGGACAACCAACGGCCCAGTATATGATCTATTCTGGCAAACATGGTTACTCCGCTTTTATGATAGGGAGTAGAGTAGCTCTTTGATGGAATTGAGGCAAGACTTAAGGGAAACTAATCGAGTAATCGGAGGGTATTCTCCAGAAATTCCCCGAAATGGGCTTTATTTAAAAATCCGTCAATCCATCCGGCTGATACCGGTCTTTTCCAATCGTTCTGCCGGATCGATTCCCCGTCCGGGAGAACATAGCCGCGCTGTACCCTGCCTCGACAAGATCAAAATCGTTTAGATTGGGGGTCTTGGCTTTTTCTTTCAGATAAGCCGATAAATCCTGGGCGACGATTTTTGTGGAACCGCACCGCGTTCCATAGGCGATGAGCACCTTCCTTTCTGTCCCCATGAGGATTTCTCCTCTGTTTTTCCTTAAGGAGGGGATATCTAGAAAAATTTACCCAGACCGAAGAACATTTCCAGGTTCCCCTTGACCCGGGTGAGGGTGTCCCCTTCGCTTGCCATAAAGCCGTTGCCGCTCAAACCTATGGTGATGCGGGCCTGGAAGCTTTTGGCGAAGGCGGGATAGCAGAGGCCGTCAACCGCGAGAGACCAGATTATGGGCTCCTGCAGCTCGTCGCCGGAGGGAATACCCCAGCGGTAACCCAGATCGAGACAGGGACCGCCCATGATCTCCCAGATTTTATCGTTGTTCCATACGGTGATATAAAGGGCGTTGTTCATGTATACGTAGCCGGAAGCGTTTAATCCGTTGCTTGAGAGGATACCCCGGAAAGGCCCCTGTATATCCCCTGTATCATCGTTCAGTAGATACTGATTGAATCCAACGCGCCCGGAATACCCCAGGGGATACATATCCTTGTGAAAGGCAATATTGCCGGAAAGGGTGGAGGAAAGGGCTTCCTTCAGATCCGCATTGTCGTTGCTATCGATGGGAAGACTCCAGCCGTTGCTGATGGAGGAGGTTAAGCCGTCACGATAATTGTTCCCGTCCCAGCTGGACCTGCCCAGACTGAAGCCGTGGCTGAAGCCCAGATTTAATTCGTCCCTGGCATCGCTGATAATACCTAAGGGAATATAATCCCGATCGATAGAAGTGGAAAGGGAATAGTTAATATGGTTGCCGTCATAAATATTCCAGGGAAGCTGGAAAGAAGTCCCCAGGGAAGCACCGGTACTCATGTAAAATACATCGTCGC
>JAFGPQ010000147.1 GCA_016936115.1 Spirochaetales bacterium
AAAAAATAGGCATTGGAAGAAATTAATTGGCAGGTTGTATCAACAGTAGTACCGTTTAATACAATATTTACACCTTTCCAAGTTGTTCCGACCGAAATAGGCGAAGCAGCAGAAGCCCTCACTCCTGCAGGATACTTTTCGAACTGATCGAACCCAGAAGACAGCAGAATATTCTCCGCCTCTCTCATGGCTTCATCTACCGCAGCCTGCCCCTCGCTGCTGCTGCCGGCCAAGGTTTCGCTTAGTTCGGGGGGAGAAGCCGCGTTCAGAGGGGCGACGATATTCGGGGATACGGCTTCAACCCTTAATGCAAAGGTCCCCGATTCGGCGGTATCGTATCCCATGGCACAAAGGTATACCCGTTCCGTTGCCGCAGCCGTAATGGTCTGGGCGGTTGAATATCCCGAATCCTCATTATAAATGTAGTATCTGTCTATATCGCGGTCTTCAGGAAAGGCAGAAACGATGATATCACAGTTATATAATCCTGACCCACTATAACCGTCATCCCAATAGAGATTGTATTTCTCTCCAAAGGTTGCATTAAAGTAAAACCACTGACTCCCATTGGCAGAAATGGAACCGCTAACCCAGGTATTTTCTCCAATTGCAGTAGATGCACGGGGCTTACTATCGTATGAAGAATCATAAGTGGTGACAGGAGCACTATTTGACTCCGGTTTGTCCGAAGGCTGGGCCGTCAGCATAGAATAAAGGACACCGCCATTCATTGATGAAACATCCGTCAACGTATTTTCAGGAATAGAAAGAAATTTGGAGGAAGTGGACGGAGCATCTGCAGGGGTAAGATCACCGCTCCCCATATTACAGTTCATCATCATTAAAGTCAAAAACAGGACCCCCGGAGCATACAGATATCTCCCAATTGGTTTTCCACAGATCTCAATTGATGTCATTACATTTCCCCTTTCCGGTTGATTTGATGGATATCCCATAAGGATGAATAAAATGATTTGATAAATAAATAGATACACCCTAATCGCAAAAAAAACAACAATTCTTCACTTTCTCCCATATAAGATTTATCCCGTCAGCCGATTCAAGGATTTACGATTGATGTTATTCAATAGATTCTAACCCTCATTCAGAGATTCAGAGATTCAGAGATTCAGGGATTCCAAACGGGATAATGGATCGTCTACATGATGGACTGGGGGTCCACATCGATCTCCATGTAGACGGTAGAAGACAGGCCTATGTTTTCCCGGCACCAGACGATCCTGTCGTGGGTGCGGGAGAATTCCCCGGTCCGGATAATCAGATGCCAGCGGTGATTGTTCGCCACCACCGCCAGGGGACATTCGCCGGGGCCCAGCAGGTCCTTCTCCCCCGCGTGGGCCAGCATCCGGGCGGCCTTCTCGCAGGCGCTGCGGGCGTCCTCTTCCTTGCGGGAGCGGAATACCAGCCGGTAGAGACGGTTGGCAGGGGGAAAATTGATGAGCCTCCGGTTTTCCCTCTCCCTTAGGTAGAAGTTCTCCTGATCGTACACCGCGGCCAGAGCCAGAGCGTCCGCCTCGGGCCGGTAGGTCTGGATCAGCACTTCTCCCCCCGATGAATAGCGCCCCGCCCGGCCCGACACCTGGGTGATGAGGGCGAAGGTGCGCTCCGGAGAACGGAAGTCGGGCATATTCAGGGTGGTATCGGCCAGAACGACCCCCACCAGCTTGACCCGGGGGAAATTCAGCCCCTTGGCCACCATCTGCGTTCCCAGGAGCACCTGGAACTCCCCCTTGCGAAACTGCTCTATCACCTTCTTCCCGGAACCCTTCTTCGCGGAGCTGTCCCTGTCAAGGCGCACCGTTTTCAAATGGGGAAAAAATCGGGACATTTCCTCCTCCACCTGTTCCGTGCCGAAGCCGGAAAAACCCGCGTCCAGGGAGCCGCATTCGGGACAGGCCCCGGGGGGCGGCGTCCGGTAACCGCAGTAGTGGCACACCATGCCCCCCTTCTCCTTGTGGTAGGTCATGGGTATGGAGCAGTTGCGGCAGACCAGCTCATACCCGCAGCTGCGGCAGGCGTAGTTATAGCTGAAGCCCCGCCGGTTCAGAAACAGGATAACCTGATCCCCCTCTCCGGTGACCCGGACTATCTCCCGTATCATTTCCTCAGAAAAGAGCTGGGTCTCCTTGCGCATATCGATGAGCCGGATACGGGGGAATTCCCCGCCCCCTACTCTCTCGGTCAGGGTGACCGGAACGATGGCCCCCTCCTCCATGCTGTGCCAGGCCTCCAGGGAGGGGGTGGCGCTCCCCATGATCAGCCGGGCCTTCTCTTTGCGGCAGCGGTACATGGCTACCTGCCGGGCGTGGTAGCGGGGGGTGGATCCCGCCTTGTAGGAACCTTCGTGCTCCTCATCCAGAATGATGAGTCCCAGATTGGTCAGGGGAGCGAACACAGCACTCCGGGCTCCCAGGACGAACTGCGCCTCTCCCCGGCGGATGCGGTTCCACTCGGTCAGACGCTGGGAGGGGGTCAGGTGAGAATGGAGCAGGGCCATGGATCCCTGAAACCGCTGGCGCAAGGCGTCCACCATCTGGTGGGTCAGGGCTATTTCCGGAACCAGGTAGATCACCGATTTCCCTTCCCTGATCACCCCTTCGGCACACTGCAGGAATACCTCTGTCTTTCCCGATCCGGTGGGTCCCTTCAGATAGAAGAAAGGGCCTTTCCCCCGCATAATCAGCCCAACCGCCCGGTCCTGATCCCCGGTCAGGGTGACAGCCGCGTGGATGCCCGGATCATCCTCGGTGCCCATGGCGGGGAGCTCTTTCTCACGACGGCCGCCGGGCAGCATAGCCCCCAGGGCTTCCCCGGGGGAGCAGAGATAGAAGTCGGCCAGCCACAGGGCCAATTCCTTAAAGGATTCATCAAAGAGGGGTTCCCGGTCCACAAGCCGCAGAACCGGTTTGATCTTCGACGCCTCCAGATCCTCAGGGGGCGCATCGCTTGTTTCCACGATCCAGCCGGTCATCTTCTTCCGGCCGAATTGAGCCTCCGCCCGGCAGCCGATGAGAGCCCCTCCCCCATCTGAATCCTCCCCTTCGGGCAGAGCGTAGGTGAAAAGCTGATTCAGGGGAATATTAAAGGCCAGGGAGAGGTACTTAGCCATGATTCAGAAAATCCCTCAGGACTTTCAGATCCTCCCAGGCGGGGCGTTTCAGATCGGCATGGGTCATAACGGTGACCGGATCGTAGGTGGCCAGATAGAACACATTGTCCTTGAAAAAGGGTTTCCCCCGACGCTCTCTCAAAGTGCCCGCCCCTAAGGCGGTGAGTCCCGTTTC
>JAFGPQ010000148.1 GCA_016936115.1 Spirochaetales bacterium
GCCGTGAGGAACCGGGCCGTTGCCGTCTCCGAGGGGAACTGGGTGGCCTTCCTTGATTCGGACGATCTGTGGATGCCGGAGAAACTGGCTCTTCAGAGGGATTATCTGGAAGCCCATCCCGATATCAGACTGGTCCATACCAGGGAAATCTGGCTGAGGGGAGACAGGATCGTCAGCCAGAAGAAACAGCGCCACAACAGGGAGGGGGACGTTTTCGAAGACGCCCTGGTCAAGTGCATGATCGGCCCGTCCACGGTTGTTCTGAAAAGGGAGCTTTGGGAGGAGTACGGCGGCTTTCGGGAGGATCTGGAGATCGCCGAGGATTACGAACTCTGGCTGCGCATTACCGCCGGGGAGACGGTGGGATACCTGGACAAGCCGCTTATCACCAAGAGGGCGGGGGAGTGGGAACAGCTCTCCCTCAAATACGGTCAGATAGAGAAATTCCGTCTTCAAGGCCTGGGCGATCTGGTGGAAGGGGGATGGTTCCATGAAAGGGGACTTCCCCAAGAGAGGGAAGCTCTAGCCCTTAAGGAATACGCACGCAAGTGTCATATTTACGCCCTGGGATGTGAGAAGAGGGGGCGTATGGATGAAGCGGCCCGTTGGCACAGGAAGAGCGATCTGCTCGGGCAGGCGTAAAAAAAAACCGCCCCGGCAAGGGCGGTTCTCATAGATTGACTACTCCCTACTGCTTATCGTAGAGGTAGTTGAAATAGTCCATATCGGTGGTGAGGATTTTCTTCAACCCCGGCATGGTGGTCTTGTAGGATTCCATGGCCTTCCAGAAATTGTAGAAATCCTCGTCCCGGCCGTAGGCCTCGGCATAAATGGCGGCGGCCTTCGCGTCCGCCTCACCCTTGAGGGTTTCCGACTCGTTATAGGCTTTGGAGAGGATGGCGTCCTTCTCCTTGGTCAGACGTCCGAGCCACTCCTCCTTCTGGCCTTCTCCGAAGGAGCGGTTGTACTGGGCCATCTGGGCTCTCTCCTGGATCATTCTGTCGTAAACCGACTGGGTCAGTTCGTCGGAGTATTTGATCTGGCGCACCACGATGTCGATGAGTTCGATACCGAACTGGGCCGTGTTTTCCTTGGCGTGTGCCAGCATGCCGTCGGAGAGTTTGAGCCGGCCCATTTTTATCTCGGCGAATACGTCATCACCCAGAGCGGCCTGCACATTTGTCGATGCGGCGGCCACTACCGCCTCCGCTTCCGCTTTTATGGCCTGGGACTCGATGATCTGGTTCGAGCTGCGCACCGATTCCACCAGGGGATATTTGGAGATTACAGTCTTGACCGCCGATTCGATCACGTCGTCCAGTTTACCCTGGGCCTGGTTTTCCGTCTTGACCGCCTCGTAGAAAAGGGAGGGGTCCACGATCTTCCAGCGGGCGGTGGTGTCCACCCAGATATACTGCTGTTCGCTTGTGGGAACTTTCTTGGCGGCCCCGTCCCAGGAAAGAATCTTCTTGGGGTAGAACTGGATGGTGTCCACGCCGGGCATCTTGATTTTGAGCCCCGCTTCCGTTTCCGTTCTGATCAGTCTTCCGAAGCGGATGACCACCGCCTGTTCCCCTTCCTGTACAATGAAGAAGGGTCTGAGTATGATCAGTAGAAGAAAGATAACTCCTATAACGACCACAGGTTTAATCAATTTGTTCACTGTGCACCTCCTGTGGCGGATAAGTTTTTAATTGGAAGGAAGTTATCAAGACCCTTGTCGATGATCTGAAGATCCGGGTCCGAGGTGAGGATCTTCTCCATGGTTTCCCAGTAGAGCCGGTCCGTCATGATGCCCGGATTCCGGCTGTATTCGGAATAGACCGATTTGAAGCGGGCCACGTCACCGTTCGCCCGGTTTTCCCTGGCCACGGCGTAACCTTCCGCTTCCTGTATCATTCTCTTCGCCTCACCTTCCGCCTTGGGGACTTCCGCATTGTACTGCTCCTTCCCTTCGTTGATGAGCTTATTCATGTCCTGGATGGATTTGTTCACGTCCTCGAAGGCGTTCTGCACGGCTCCTTCCGGGGGAACCACGTCCTGAAGCTTCACCGCCACCACTTCCACGCCCATGTGGTATCCTGCCAGGGTCTCCTCTATGAGATCCCCCGCTTTGATTTCGATATTGGTGCGTTCGGAGGACATAACGTTGAAGATGGTCCGGTCTCCCACAAGCATATTGATGGTTGACTGGGACACGTCCCTGATAGTTTTTTCATGATCCGCCGTGCGGAAATTGAAGAGCCAGTCCTGGGGATTGCTTATCTTGTACTGGACGATCCAGGATACGTTGGCGATATTCAGATCCCCGGTGAGCATGAGGGATTCGTTGGAGTAATCCCCCCGGGAATACATGGTAACCACTCCCGGCTCGTCGGTCCGGAATCCGAACTGAAGGGTATGTATGACTGTGACGGGCACCTTATACACCCGGTCAATACCCAGGGGCGCCTTGAACTGCAGACCCGGATCGGTAGTCTTATAGTAACGGCCCAGACGCAGGACAACCGCCTCTTCGGTCTGGTCCACCATATAGAAACCGGTCAGGAGTGAGATGATTACGAATAAGCCGATAATGATGGCCGTAATCTGTCCCTTTTTGAGTGATCCCTGAACCGGTTTGAAGGGATTCTCCCGTTGATTAGACATAAAGCCTCCTTATGCATCTATTATGAACATAACAAATTTCATCGTTCTTTTAAAGGATTAAATTATAAACCCTTTGTTTATATTGCCCGGGGAAAGTAGAGAAAAAAGGTTGTTCCCACCCCGGGGACGCTGCGGATTTCTATGTTGCCCCCGTGCTGTTTCATCACATTGAAGACAACCGCCAGTCCGAGCCCGGTCCCTTCTCCCTGCTTCTTCGTGGAGAAGTAGGGCTCGAATATCCTGCTCAGAATCTCCGGGGGAATGCCCGATCCCGTGTCCCGTATCTTGAGTACCAGATAGGCTCCCGGTCTGATCGGGCCGATAATCCCCTCCTTTTTAAAGGGGACGTGTTTCTCTTCCAGAATCAGCTCCAATTCGCCCTTTTCCCTGCCCATGGCCTGAAGGGCGTTGGTGCAGAGGTTCATCAGGCACTCGTGGACACCGTCCGTGTCCAGCATCAGATCGGGCTCATTATCGGGATATCCGGTGATGATATTGATGCTGGAGGGAAAGCCGGCCCGGAGCAGTCCGGTCACTTCCCTTATCAGGGCGCTCAGCCGGGCCGGCTCCTTCTCCGTTTCCGAGTTCCGGCCGAAAGAGAGGATCCGGCCGATGATTTTTTCCCCCCGGCTCTCCGCCTCCAGTACTTCGGCGATCATCCCCCGTATCTCCTCGTTCTCGTTGATCTGATCGATCAGCTCCATGTATCCCGATATGCCGCAGAGAATGTTGTTGAAGTCATGGGCGATCTCGCTGGAGAGCTGCCCCAGAAGATTCATGCGGTGGATATGATCCATGGCCTCCTTCTGCCGGAACAGCTCCTGCGCCTTGATCTCTATCTGACGTCTGAGAAAGGCTATGGCCCCCAGGGCCAGGAAGGCGATGAGCAGGGTCAGGGAGAAGGAGATGATGAGGATTTTGCGGCGGTAGTAATCATGAAATCTCTGAAGGTTTTCCGAGAGAATACGGTTATAGGTGTCGTGGTCTTCGCTCATCAGCCGTGACAGATACTTGTCCACCGTGGCGATAATGCGGGGATCTCCTTTCAGGGGAGCGGCGAAATAGAGGGGGGAGATTGCCAGGATAAGAGGGGAGGGGGTGAGGGTTCTGCTGTCGTTACTGTACTCGAAGAAACGGCCCACCACGCAGGCGTCCGCCTCCGATTTGACTACCGCGTCCACCGTTTCGGGGTAGCTGTCCATGCTGACGATCCCGATGCGGTAGCCCTCCTTTTCCCTGAGCTCTTTCAGAAAACTCTCCTGGTAGGAGCCCTTGAGGACGGCGATTTTCAGGCCGTTGAGATCGGACTGGGTGAGAATCTCCTGCGTTTCCGCGGTATACGCCAGCAGCCAGGAGGAGAGGAGGGGGAGTTTGCTGAACTTCATGGCTTTGCTTCGGGCTTCGGACCAGGCCACGTCGGGCATAAGATCCAGTTCCCCCGCCGCCAGCATCTTGAGGAGCTCGTTCCAGTCCCCGTAGACATACTCCACATTCCAGCCTTCCTGTTCCGCCATATAGTTGACCGTGTCAACGAATATGCCCCGGGGGGCTCCGCTGCGGTTCCGGTAAACCTTGGGGGGAGTGTCGTAGAGGCCCACGCGCAGAGATGTCCCTGATCTTTCCGGGGTACAGGAAAAAAGAAGAAACAGAGAAAGCAGAATAAAAGAGAAGATCCGTTTATCCATCACCAATTGTCTTTCTATAAAAATATACGACATCTTACAGGGGAAAGCCATAGGTTCGGGTTTATTTTTGCAATTTACCCGGAGAAATGATAAAATGATACCATGATCTATTACAGGGACCTCTTCGGCCGTCTGCCGGAGGAAAAACAGGAGAAAATACTCACCGTGGCGGCCCGGGAATTCGCCGGTCTGGGATACCAGGCCGCCAACATCAATATCATCGCCGAGAAGTGCGGGGTGAGCGTGGGGGCTCTGTACAAATATTTCGGGACCAAGGAGAATCTTTTCCTCACGGTCTGCTCAACCGCTGTGGAACAGCTAACCGAAAGCCTGGAAGGGGTGGAGAGGGAAGGGGGATACCTGCTGGACAAGATTGACCGGCTCATCCGCATCATCCAGACCCACTCCCGGAAGCAGGGCGTTCTGATCAATCTGTATAACGAGATCACCACCGAAGCGAACCGGGACAGGGCCGCCCGACTCTCCTATCAGCTGGAATCCCTGACCGCCGACTATTACCGCCGGCTCATCGAAGAGGCGCAGAGGACCGGGGAAGTCGCTTCCGGGACGGATACGGCGGTGGCCGCCTTTTGCATGGACAACCTTTTCATGACTCTTCAGTTCTCCTACGCCTCGGAATACTACCGGGACAGAATGAAAATTTACATTTCCGAAACTATTCTCGAAGAAGACGATCGGATGAGGGAGGGATTGCTCTCTTTTATCAGCAAAGGTCTGGGGCTTAGCACATAATTCTTGACAGATAAGAGGAATATGGTATTCTATACATAGGAAGTGAGTAGTTGCTCACTTTGAACAGGAGGCAGACATGGGTTTTTCCCTTACCCGATATCCCGACGCCGCCGAAGTCATGGCGGATCTGAAAACGCTGGTTTCCCGGCCCACCCCTCTCTTCAATGAGGAGTACCGCAGGAAGGTGGATGACTACTTCGACCGGAAGTGCGCCCTATCCCGGGAGATGATAGAGAAGGCCAAGACCCGCATCCCCGGCGGGGTTCAGCATAATCTGGCCTTCAACCACCCCTTTCCCCTGGTGATCGATCGGGCGGAAGGGGCTTACCTTTATGACCGGGACGGTAACAGGTATATCGATTTTCTCCAGGCCGGAGGCCCCACACTGCTGGGAAGCAACATGCCTGAGGTGCGGGACAAAGTTATGGAAGTCCTGAACCACACCGGGCCGGTCACGGGTCTCTTCCACGAGTACGAGTTTCTCCTGGCCGACAAGATAGCCTCCCTTTTTCCCGCGGTGGATATGTTCCGCATGCTGGGAAGCGGCACCGAAGCCTGCATGGCATCCATAAGGGTGGCCCGCCTGGCCACGAAGCACAGGAACGTGGTCAAAATGGGAGGCGCCTACCACGGGTGGAGCGATCAGCTCGCCTACGGCATCCGCCTGCCCGGCACCATGCACCTGGAGGCCCACGGGGTGCCACGGCATATGTTCAAGTACACCCAGGAGTTCTACCCCAACGACCTGAACAGCCTGGAACGGGTGTTGAGGCGGAATCTGCTCAGGGGAGGAACCGCGGCGGTTCTGATCGAACCGGTGGGGCCCGAAAGCGGCACCCGTCCCCTGGACAGGGATTTCAACGCCGGCGTCAGAGCCCTGTGCGATAAATGCGGGGCCCTGATGATTTTCGACGAAGTGGTCACCGCCTTCCGCATAGGTCTTTCCGGGGCCCAGGGATACTTCGGGGTGGAGCCGGATCTGACCATCTTCGGGAAGATCGTGGCCGGGGGCTATCCCTCCGCCGGCGGTCTGGGGGGCAAGGAGCGGTATATGAAGTTCCTCGCCGCGGGCCTGCAGAGCGGTCAGAAAAAGGCCCTGGTGGGGGGGACCATGGCGGCCAATCCCCTGAGTTCCGCGGCGGGCTATTTCACCATCTGCGAGATGGAGAAACAGGGGAGCTGTGAGAAGGCGGGTACCGCTGCGGACAAACTGACCGACGGGCTCAAGGCCATCATGGAGAAGTACCGTCTGCCCTTTGTCGCCTTCAATCAGGGGGCCATCTGCCATCTGGAGACGGGGGCGGCCATGCTTCTCGATATCGATCTGAAACGGTTCTGGACGATAAGGAATACCATCCGGGAAGCCCGGAGCCGAAAAACGGTGATGGAGCAGTACGGCGCCGCCTACACGGCGGAGGGGATCATCACCCTGGCGGGGAGCCGGCTCTATACCAGCGCCCAGGATACGGATGAAGTCATCGACGACGCCCTGGAGCGGTTCGACCGGGTTTTCCGGGAAGTGGCCGTCACGGCTTAGGAGGTCGGAATGGAAGAGAGGGAAGGACGGGAACTCCTCGTGAAAAGCGGCCTGCGCCTGGTGGAGGCGGGGCTTACTTCGGGGACCTGGGGGAATCTGAGCCTGCGTTTGAGTGAAGAGAAGATGCTCGTGACCCCCAGCGGGAAGGAGTATGTGAAGATCAGGCCGGAGGATTTGACCCTGGTGGATATTTACACCGAGGAGTGGAGCGGTCCCAAGCCATCCAGCGAATTCAAGCTGCATACGGCGGTTTACCGGGAGAGAAGGGAGATCGGCGCGGTGATTCACAACCACAGCCCCAACGCCTCGGTGGTGGCCGCCGCCCGGCGGGAAGTGCCCCCGGTTCTGGACGACCTGGCCCAGCTTATCGGCCCCACGGTGAGGGTGGCCGACTACGCCCTGCCCAGCACGAAAGCCATTGTGAAAAAGACCATGAAAGCCCTGAAGGGACGGAACGGAGCCCTTATGGCCAACCACGGGGCTATCTGCCTGGGCCGGGACATGGAAGAGGCCTTTACCTGCTGCGAGGTACTGGACAAGGGATGCAAGGCCTTCGTGGAGGCGGAATTCCTGGGGGGCGCCAAATTTATCAACCGTTTCGAAGCGGCTCTGATGCATCAGATCTATCTGAAGAAATACTCGAAGCTCAGGACAAGCTGATGGACGCCCCCTCCCTGATCCTGGCCTTTGATGTGGGCACCACCAGCACCAAATCCTGTCTTTATGATGGGGATGAGGATTTCCGGCTTCTGGGAAGCGCCATGCACTCCTACTCCCTGAGTCTGGGAGACCGGGGCGAGGCGGAGCAGAATCCTATGGACTGGGTTCAGGGGCTGATCGAAACGACCGGCCAGATCATGAAGGGAATCAATCCGGAGCGTCTGGCGGGGATTTCCTTCTCCTCCCAGATGCAGGGGCTGGTGCTGGCCGATGAAAAGGGAAATCCTCTGCGCCCGGCCATGAGCTATATGGATCAGAGGGCGGTGGAAACCAAGGAGGGATTCGCCCGGGGAATCAAAGTTGACGGCATCCCTCTGGACAAGCTTCTCCTTTCCATCAGTATTACCGGGATCGCCCCCACCAGCGTGAAGGACCCCCTGTGGAAGTATCTGTGGGTGCGGGACCATGAGCCGGAACTATTCGCCCGGATCCGCTGGTGGCTGGACGTAAAGGATTTTCTAATCTTTAAGCTGACAGGGAAGGCGGTCTGCACCCGGGATTCGGCCTGCGCCGCCGGGCTTTTCGACAACCGGCCCGGACGGAACCGGTGGAGCGATCCTCTCTGCCGGGCCTACGGGGTGAGGCGGGACCATCTGCCACCGGTGATCCGGTCCCATGACATCGCCGGCGGCCTGAGCGGGGAGATGGCCTCTCTCATGGGACTGAGGGAGGGAACTCCCGTTTTCGGAGGCGGGGGGGACGCTTCGGCCATCGGTCTGGGAGCGGGGGCGGTGAAGGATAATCAGGCCCACCTGTACATGGGCACCTCCGGCTGGATTTCCGCGGTGACGCAGAAGCGGATTCTGGATATCGGCCGGAAAATAGCCTCCATCACCTGCGCCATTCCGGACAGGTACCACTACTTTTGCGAACAGGAAACTTCGGGCAAGTGCCTGGAGTGGGTCCGGGACCACCTGGCCCTGGACGAAATCGGCATTTATCTGAAGAAAATCTCCGTGGCGGAGGATTCCGAATCGGCCTACCGCAATCTTTTCGAGTACCTGAACCAGGTCATCGGATCGACCCCGGCGGGAAGCAACGGGGTCCTGTTCACCCCCTGGCTCCACGGCAGCCGCTCCCCCTTCGAGGATCCCCACGCCCGGGGTATGTTCTTTAATCTGGGGCTCCGGACGGGAAAGCGGGATATGATAAGGGCCGTGGTGGAAGGTCTGGCCTTCAACAGCCGGTGGATGCTGGAAAGCCTGGAGAAGAAGCTCCCCTGCCAACGGCCCATCCGCTTTGTGGGGGGAGGCGCCCTTTCTCCGGTCACCGCCCAGATCATGGCCGATGTGACCGGCCGGGAGATCGAAGTTCCCCCCAATCCCCATAACGCGGGCGCCCTGGGAGCGGCCCTTATCGCCGCTCTGGGGCTGGGATTCATATCCTCCTACGGGGAGGGAGCCGACCGGATTCCGGTGGAGGGTTCCTTTCATCCGGACCACCGGCTCAAGGGTCTCTACGATCGGCAGTACGAAACATTCCGCGGGCTGTACCGACGAAATAAGAAATTCTACTCCCGGCTTAACGGCGGGGATGAGTAAAGGAGAGAGTTATGGAAAAGGAGAAGAATCCCTATCGCTGGGTCGTTCTGGCCGCCTTGATGGCGGTCACCGTGGTTATCGAGCTGCAGTGGCTGGCCCATGCGGCGATCGCCCGGGCGGCGGAGGCCTTCTATGCGGGGCAGTTTGACCGGAACTCCTTTTTCAATGTGGATTTCCTCGCCCTTTCCTACATGTTCGTCTACCTCATCGTGTCCCTGCCCGCCTCCTATGCCATCGACCGGTGGGGTATCCGCCGGGGGATCGGCTTCGGCTGTCTGCTCACGGCGGTCTTTGGGCTGATGAAAGGGTTCGGCGGGGCGGATTTCACTCTGGTTATCATCGCCCAGATCGGCCTGGCCGCCGCCCAGCCCTTCATCCTGAACGGGGTCACCGCCATGGCGGCGGACTGGTTCCCTCTGAAAGAGAGGGGGACCGCCGCCGGACTGGCCTCCCTGGCCCAGTATCTGGGGATTATCGCGGCCATGGGAATCACCCCCCTGCTGGTGGTCAACTCCCCGGCGGACCCGGCCTACGGGCAGGGTATTCCCGCCATGCTCCGCCTCTACGGGATCATCAGCGCGGTCACCGCCCTGGCGGCCCTCTTCCTGATCCGTGACGGCCGCAGGGTTGGCCGTGAGAAAAGGGACAGCTTTCGCTTCACCGAGGGGTTCAAAATCATTTTCGCCCGCCGGGACATGATCCTGACCCTGGCTCTCTTTCTGATAGGTCTGGGAATCTTCAACGCGGTCAGCTCCCTGGTTGATTCCATCGCCGGGTATCTGGGGGTGTCCGATTCGGACGGCATGATCGGGGTGCTCATGATCGGGGGAGGCATTATCGGCGCTCTGGTTCTGCCTATACTTTCGGATAAAATGGAGAAGAGAAAGCCCTTTCTGGTTCTGTGCATGGGGGGAATGGTCCCCGCCCTGGCCGGTCTGGCTTTTGCGAGGTATCTCTTCGAGTCTCCCCAGGCGGTTTATCAGACCGCTCTCGTGTGCGCCTTTTTTCTGGGATTCTTTGTGATGAGCGCCGGGCCGATCGGCTTTCAGTACGCCGCCGAGGTGAGCTATCCCGCCCCGGAATCCTCCTCCCAGGGGCTTCTGCTGCTCGCCGGGCAGATCTCGGGCATGGTGTTCACCGCCCTGATGAGCGGTCAGGACAACCGGTGGCTGGGCCCGGTTATGGTGGTCTTTTCCGTTCTCTCCCTGCTCTCTCTGACCCTGGTGCTGATGATCGGCGAATCGCCCCTTATCCTGACCGGGAATGCAGAAGCGGGCTCCCCGCCGGATAAACCGATCGGGGAGTAATCCCTCAGCGCCCTATTCTGACTGTCACAATCTCAAAGGGCTTCAACTTCAGAACCCGGTCCTTTATGGTCTCCTCGCAGTTCTCCAGCATGTCGCATCGCCACAGGGATTGGTAATCCGGGGCGATATGCAGCTTCACTGCCTGGGCTGTTCCGGAGTACTCCACCGCCCGGAAGATGATATCCCCGCTGCCGTCCTCCGCCGTCTTGAGGGCCTGGCCTCTGAGAAGGCAGGGCATTCCGTCCATTCCCTCTACTGAGAGAAGGGGCGGTTCCGCCGGCAGGGGCATGGCGGAGCGGTCCGGCAGAATCTTAAGGGGCGCGTTCAATTCGTAGGCTTCGTCGAGCAGGTGGGAGTTCTGCCACTGTCCCCCGTGGGTGGTCAGGGCGTAGGTGAACTCGTGGGTGCCCCGGTCGCTGTACAGGTCGGGACGGATGCTTCCCCGCAAGAGGCTCATGCGCAGCTGGCCTCCCTTCACATCGCAGCCGTATTTGCTGTCGCTCATCAGGCTGACACCGAAGAGTCCTTCGGAAATATCCACCCACTTGTGAAAGGGCACCTCGAAGCGGGCCTGCTGCCAGCTCGTGTTCCGGTGATTCTCGTAGGAGGTGATTCCCGCGGAGTTGTCGCAGGTGAACCGGGAGGCGTGCAGGTCCGTGGGAAAGGCTACCTTCAGGAGCCGCTCCCTCTCGTCCCACTCCACCCGGGTCTGAAAGTCCACCCGGGGATGGTCCCGGTAGAGACGGACGATCTGAACGGCCCGGCTGTTCAGGAAAGACCTTTCCATTTTCACCGCGGCGCTAAGAGGGCCCTGTTCCACGGGGGTAATCCTGTCCCAATTCCCGATATCCAGGGGCTTGTCTTCAAAGCGGTCCACAATGTCCCAGGCGTTATAACGGCCCGGGGCGTCTTCAAAGACCTGCCACTGGTTCAGGATATTTCCCTCCGTACAGAGCTGCCGGTTCCGGATCTTGTCGGTTAAGCCGATGATCTCACCTTTTTCGTTAAAATCCAGCCGATACCAGGGGCTTTCCAGCCGCTCCGGAGAGGCAAAGAGCTCACTGTCCGTCTCGGGGGAGGATGCCTTTGGTTTCATGTCAAAGGAGACCGGAGAGAGGGGAGCCGCTATAAAGGACTGCTTTCTGATCCAGCTTCCGTCGGGATTCATGAAAAGCTGGGAATCTCCGATTTCCCTTTCAAGGCAGGAATCGGGAAGGGCAGCCAGACCCTTGCGCTTCCAGGAGTAGGGATTGAAAAGGACCGACTTGCCCTTCTCCGGCACGGTGAGCCGTTCCTCCGCCTCGGCGCGGACTTCCTCTATGATACGGAACATCTGGTCATAGCTTTCCAGGGTATCCTTTGTGACAAGCATGACATGGGTTCCGGGAAGGATGTCGTGAAACTGATTAGCAAGGAGTATTTTCCAGGCCTTTGCCAGCTTCTCCCGGGGGTAGGCAAATCCGGCCAGGGAGGCGGCCAGAGCCAGTGTCTCCGCTTCCTGAAGGGCGAATTCTCCCTTTCTGTTGAGCTTCTTCAGAATACCCTTGTTGGTAAAGGTTCCCCGGTGCATCTCCAGATACAGGTCCCCGGTCCAGCGGGGCAGGTCGTCACGGCCGTCGAAGGCGCTGTGCAGGAACTCCTTTCCCGTGGTCATGCGCTGCCGGGGGACGCCGGGTAGTTTCTCCTGGCGCTTGTAGAACTCCAGCATCTCCGCCGTGGCCCCGCTTCCCCCGTCCCCGTAGCCGTACATCTGAAGTGACTCGTCTATCAGTTCCTTGTCCTGCAGGGCGTTCCAGTGATCCGCCGCCTGGTTGGGGTCCATCCAGGTGATGAAGTGTACCGGGGGGACGCAGGCGTAGACCTCGCTCCCGTCCACCCCGCGCCAGATGAAGTGGTTGTGGGGGAAGCGGTTCGTATCGTTCCAGGTGGACATTTTGTTGGAGACAAAGTAGGGAATGCCGCTTTTTTTGAGGATCTGGGGCAGTACGGCGGAGTTGCCGAACACATCGGGGAGCCAGCAGTTGTCCACATCCACCTCGAATTTCTCGGAAAAGTAGTTCTTGCCGAAGAGGATCTGCCGCACCAGACTCTCGGCGGAGACCACGTTGCAGTCGGGCTCCACGTACATGCCCCCGGTGATCTCCCATTGCCCCTCCTTCACCTTCTGTTTCAGCTGTTCGAACAGGGCGGGGTAGTGCACCTCCAGGGTCTCATAGGTCCAGGCCTGGGTATGGGCGTAGGTGAACTCCGGATACTCTTCCATAAGCTTGAGCTGTATGAGTACGGTCCGGGCGTTTTTCTGCACGGTCTGCTTCGCCCGCCAGTAGTAGGCGATATCCAGATGGGAGTGGGCCACGCAGGCCAGTTTTCCCGTCTTGGCAAAGGGGTGTTCCGCCCCGTAGACCTCATTCTGAAGGTAGGCGGCGATGGCCGGGGCGGCCTTGAGAAAGGCTTCATCCGGCGCGTCGTGGGTTGGGAAGAGGGGCAGGATTTTCTTTATTTTATTCTCCAGATAGGCCCGCACGTCCTCGTCGATGGCGGGACCGTAGGCCGTGAGCAGGAGAACGTCCAGATCGTAGACCAGACTCTGGATCTCTTCGTTCACCAGAACGAAGGCGGGCTGGGAGAACTGCTGGATGCATCCCCGGGCCCGGGCTATGAGGGGATTGCGGTCGTCGTCCGGTTTGGAGCGGGTGTAAGCCTCCATGGTAAAGCGGTAGCTCTTACCCGCGGGGGCCCTATCCTCCAGCTTGAAGACGTACCTGTTGGGATCAAGCCCGCCGATATAGGTTCCCCCGTCGGAGACCATAACCTCCGTGGGGGTGTTCATTTTGAAGTATACCCTTTCTCCCGCCATTTCCCCGGGCATTTCGGCTCTGGTTTCGAACCAGGCGGTCACGTCCGGGCCGCCCCAGCTCTCCCCGTCCCGGATAGGGCGGAACTCCTGGTCCCAGATATAGCCCTCGGGGTAGTATTCTCCCTCCCGGACCTGCCATCCTCCGATGGGGAGGCTCTTTTTTATGGTAAGGTCCTTGAATCGTCTGAAGTTGATCTCTGCCCATTGCTGAAAGGAGAGGTTTCTTCTTACCACTTCTACGTGTGCCATTGTGCCTCCGCTATGCTTCTGCGAAATAGGGTTTTTTTCTGATAAGGGTTATGGAATACTCCCCCTTGAAGCGCCTCTTCACCTTGCCCCGTATCCAGGTAGCGTAGTGATCATTGCAGGCGGGACAGGTGGCGCATTCACCTCCCACAGAGAAAACAAGTTTCTCCCCGTCGGCGCTGACCGCGCGGATATCTCCTCCATCCACGGAAACGGCGGGGAGCAGGGAATTATTTGTAAAATCGTCCAGTTCTTCGAATGTCATGGAACCTCCTGCCAACTCGGTTTATCCTAGCACGTCCCGGTGAAAATGTCCTGTATGATATTGTCCTTAATATGGTGTATATTGCACAGGGAATCCCTTTGTATTAAGGAAAAAGTTCCCTTATTTGGGGTTTCTTGCCAAAATTTACCCCCATGAGTTTAACCGACCCCTAACATTTCCCTAACCGAAAGTGAATCCCCTTATTGATTTTAAGCAACATTTACAATGTTTTTACCAATTTAGTGCAAGACGGCTCCCCGATTTGGGTTTAAAGTATCTATAGTGAAGCGGCGGACACTTATCGGTTCTCCTCTTCCGAAAAATCAAAGAAGGAGATTTTTTATGAGATCTAGGAGCCTGTCGGGTTTAAGACCGTAGGAATTTACACGCCGAGCCTATTTTTTTATAATATATCTATGGCTGCTAATTTCAGAA
>JAFGPQ010000149.1 GCA_016936115.1 Spirochaetales bacterium
ACCTGATTAACGACTTCAAGGAGTACTTCGTCAGCCACGACCAGGTAGTCTACGAGAACCCCTCCCCGGGCAACAAGGAGGGGGGCATTACCACCCTGGAGGATAAATCCCTGGGCTGTGTGCAGAAGGGCGGCCTCGCTCCGGTGAGCGATGTCATCCCCTATGGCTCCCGGGTCACCAGCAAAGGCCTGAACCTTCTCAACGGACCGGGCAACGATATAGTCTCCACCACGGCCATGACCGCCGCAGGGGCCTCGATCATCCTCTTTACCACAGGGCGGGGAACCCCCCTGGGAGCTCCGGTACCCACGGTGAAGGTGGCCACCAACTCCAACCTGGCCAACCGCAAAAAGAGTTGGATAGACTTCAATGCGGGCCGGGGCGTGGAAGGGGTGAGCCTGGGCGAGTTGAACAAAGAGCTGGCCGAGGCTATCATAAGGATCGCGTCGGGGGAACAGACCCGAAACGAAGAGAACGGATATCGGGAGATTGCCATCTTCAAGACGGGCGTCACCCTCTGATCGGAATACAGGAGAAGACATGAAATTCATTAAGGACGACTTTGTTCTGGAAACGGAAGCGGCAAAAAAACTCTACCACGGCTATGCCGAGGATATGCCCATCATCGATTACCACTGCCATCTGAACCCCAAAGAGATCGCCGAAGATAAGAAGTGGGACAACATCACCCAGGTCTGGCTGGGGGGAGACCATTACAAGTGGCGCGCCATGAGAAGCAATGGGGTGGATGAGAAATACTGTACCGGCGACGCTTCGGATCGGGAGAAATTTCAAAAATTCGCCGAGACCATGCCCTACCTGCTGCGCAATCCCATGTTCCACTGGTGCCATTTGGAGCTGGCCCGCTATTTTGACATCGATGATGTGATCCTCAATGGAGATACAGCCCAGGAGGTCTGGGACCGGGCCAATGAAAAGCTTAAGAACATGAGCGCCCGGCAGCTCATGGTGGACAGCAAGGTAAAGCTGGTCTGTACTACGGACGATCCGGCGGACAGTCTGGAATACCACAAAGCCCTGGCGGCGGAAGGCTTCGAAGTGAAGGTCCTCCCCACCTGGCGCCCGGACAAGGCTATGGCCATAGACAAGGATTTCTACCTGGATTACCTGAAATCCCTGGGAAAGGCGGCCGGTTTCGAGATCACCGATTTCGCCGGCCTGGTCAAGGCTATCGAAGTCCGCCACCAGTATTTCCACGATGCGGGATGCCGTCTCTCCGACCACGGATTGGACACCTTCTACGCTTCGGAATATACCGAAGAGGAAGCGGCGGCTATTCTGGCCAAAGCCATGAAGGGTCAGGCCGTAACAGTAGAAGAAGCGGATAAGTTCAAAACCGCCATGATGGTCCTCTTCGGACGGCTGGACGCAGATAATAACTGGACCAAGCAGCTGCACGTGGGAGCCCTGCGTAACAACAACTCCCGCCTTTTCGGCAAACTGGGACCGGACACGGGATTCGACTCCATAGACGATCAGAATATCGCCCGGCCCCTTTCGGCCTACCTGAATCTGCTGGACAGGGAAGCGAAGCTCCCCAAGACCATCCTCTACAACCTGAACCCCCGGGACAACGAGGTCATCGCCACCATGCTGGGCAACTTCCAGGACGGGACCGTGGCCGGCAAGATACAGATGGGATCGGGCTGGTGGTTCCTGGACCAGATGGACGGTATGGAGAGGCAGATGGAGTCCCTGAGCCAGCTCGGTCTGCTGCGCCGTTTCGTGGGCATGCTCACGGACAGCCGCTCCTTCCTCTCCTACACCCGGCACGAGTACTTCCGCCGGATTCTCTGCAACATTCTTGGTAAGGATATGGAGCGGGGACTCATCCCGGAGGATTACGAACTGGTCGGCGCCATGGTAAAGGAGATCTCCTACCTGAATGCCAGGGAGTATTTCGGGTTCGACCTGGACTGAGCGTAACGGATCAGTAAACCCTTCTCCGGGCTTCGCTAAGGAGACTGAATACCGCCGGATCCCCTCCCCTGTCGGGATGACAGGCCAGGGAGAGACGGCGGTAGTTTTTTTTGATATCCCCCTCTGAAAGCTGCGCCGGAGGAGGGGGCAATTCCAGAATGAATCGATAGAGAAGCCTCTCGCCTTCCCTCAGGACAGGAGCGCCGTATTTCTCCCTGATACTGTTAAGGCGGCCGAAAAAGTAAAGACACCAGTCACAGTGGTCGTAAGCCCGATACTCCCGGGCCCTCTTAACCGTCCCGGGAGAGAATATTGCAGCAAAGCATCCTTTCCCCCGGCAGAACTGCTGCTCCCACCGGGTAAAGGCCTGCCCGTACTCCCTTACGAGGGAAGGAAGGGAAGCCATCGTCTCTGCGGCCAGTTTCTCTCTCGCCTTGCGTTTTTCATCCAGATCCTGCAGGTAGCTCTTTTTTATCGCCAGGAACAGGGGAAAGAAGGGGTGCTTCGGCAGGCGGTAAGTTCTGTAGAAGTGATCCAGATTCTCCGGACGGATAATGGCCCTGTTGAGAAGGGTATAGCACCGGCGGTTGAAACGCAGGATGAGCAGTTTATCCGAACCTTCCAGAGAGGCCATCATGGCACCGTACCGGGGATCTTTTTTCAGTTTCCCCGGCTGCTTTCCCAATAGTAGGGAGAGGGTATATATCTTTCGACCTTCGGGGATTCTCCGTCCCATACCTGATATTACCGTGAATCTTCGTTCTCTTCCAGTAGTTCTCTTCCTGTCACGGGAATAATTTGCATGGATTCGAATCGTAGGGTATAATAATGAAGGGGGAATCTCTTTATGGATAAACCTTATGACCGGGACTCACTTCTGGCAAGGATAAGGGAACTTGAAGAAAAACTGAGGAGTTACGAGGAAGCCTCCCCCGGGGAAGATTCCCTGCGGCAGGATGAGGACTTCACCTTCCACTCCCTTTTTGACCCCGACGCCATACAGGAGCTGCAGGATCAGTTTGCCCGAACCGTTAAGATCGGTTCTGTGATCACCACCCCCGACGGGACTCCCCTGACAAGGCCCAGCAATTTCTGCCATCTCTGCGAAGGGGTCATTCGGCAGACCGCTCTGGGCCTTGAGAACTGCATAAGCTCCGATGCGGTGATTGGCCGGTACTCCTCCACCGGCCCGATTGTTCAGCGCTGCAGAAGCGGCGGTCTCTGGGATGCGGGAGCGGCCATTATCGTCAAGGGAAAGCACATTGCCAGCTGGCTGATCGGCCAGATCCGGGATCCCTCCATGGGGGACGGGGAGATCCGCCGCTACGCCCGGGAAATCGGCGCCGACGAAGAGGAGACGGCGGAAGCTTTCCGGCAGGTCCCCCTCATGGAACAGGAAGATTTCCACAGAATCGCCGACCTGCTCTACCTTCTGGCGAATCAGATATCCGAGCTGGCCTATC
>JAFGPQ010000150.1 GCA_016936115.1 Spirochaetales bacterium
AAAATTTATTTTTTTTCAGCTTCTGCGAACATCCGGTTCAGCGCCTTGAGGGCATCTTCCCGGATGAGGTCGTCCACCTGAATATAATCGGCGGGTTCCGGATTTCTCAGGACCCGCAGGATATTCTCAAGGGAGTTACTCTTCATGTATTTGCAGAACATACAGGAACCGACCATGTCGAAGGGGCCCTTCTCCGCTTCCAGCCGGGAGGCGAGACCGCATTCGGAGAAGACCAGATAGGTGGGATCGTTACCGTTCTCTACCACATAGTCGTACATCTGAGTCGTGCTTCCCACGAAATCCGATTCATTGGTGATGAGGGGATCGCATTCGGGATGGGAAAGGATCTTTAGCCCCGGAAACATGCGGCGGGAAGATTCGATAAGGGCAGGGTCGAACTCCTCATGAACATAGCAGGTGCCGTCCCAGAGCTTGATATCCTTTTTGATGCCCCGTTTCTCCAGGTCCGCGATTAGATTAAGCCCCATGAGTCTGTCCGGAACAAAGTAAATTTTGTCCGTATCCATGCGGGCCACGATGTCGTAAACATTGGAAGAGGTAACCACCACGTCGCAGGCCGCTTTTACATCCACCGTGGTATTGATGTAGCAGGCGAAGGTGTAATCGGGAAACTCCTTTTTGAGGCGGCGCACGTCCTCACCGGTTATGGAGTCGGCCAGGGAGCATCCCCCGTCGGTAGCGGGAACGATAACCTGTTTTTCCGGGCTCAGGATCTTGGCGGTCTCCCCCATGAAGCGCACCCCGGCAAAAACAATCAGGTCGCTTTTCGCATCCCGGGCGTTCTTGCTCAGCCCGTAGGAGTCGCCCGTATGGTCCGCCACGGAGTAGATGATTTCCGGGGGAACGTAGGTATGGGCCAGAATGACGGCCCCCTTCTGTTCCTTGAGATCCAGGATCTCATTGATCAGGGGCATTTTCTCTTCGCAGAACTGTCTCAGATCCTCCCGGTTCTCACTCTTCTCGAATCGTATCTTCCTTAATTTGCTGTATAATTGATCGGCGTTCACGTCGTTTTAATCTCCTTCTCGTTCTTTTCTGGGACTCCTTGTCCGGATATCCCATTACCCGTGCCAGTATACTCAAAGAATCGGATTGTTCCAACATCAATTTGACGCAAACCATCATGGGAACCGATAAAAGGGATCCCGGGATGCCCCAGACATAGCCCCAGAAAACCAGACCGAAGACAACGGTTACCGTATTCAGCCGCAACCGGTCCCCCATGATCTTCGGATCAAGGAAATTGCCTATGGTCATCTGAGTCGCCGTCAATAGGGAAAGGGTCACGATCATGGGTGTGAAAGTATCATACTGTATGAAGGCCATTATGACCGGGGGTATGGTGGCGATAATTGATCCGATACTGGGAACGAAGTTCAGAAAGAAGGTAATAACGCTCCATAGAAAGGCGAATCGTATCTGCATGATCGTACAGATAAGAAAAACGATGAGAGCTGTGGCCAGGCTTATGGCGGATTTGATGACCATGTAAGTGGATATGGACATCTGCACCGAGCTGATGGTCTGCATGAGCCGGTGGTCATCCTGGGCGACGAAATCCACATATTCCCTGTAGCTCGATGAGCCGATGAGAAGGAATATATAGTAGAGCATGAAAAGAAAGAAGGACCGGCCGAAAGATCCCACTCCGGAGGCGGCCGTACGGATCATGGATGTGACCCGGGCCACGTCGAATTCGCCGAAGAGCCAGCGGAACGCTTCTTCCCCGGTGGTGTTAAGGGAATAGCGGTCATTCACGAGAAGGATGATTTTATCCACCTTCTTTTCCAGCATGACAAAGAGCTGATCCTGCTGATTGATAATCTCCGACAGGGCGTTAATGAAGATGGAAAAGATGAGAAATACCACTGCCAGGGTTATCAGGGCTATAATCGGTACGATAAGAGCAATGGGCCAGCCCCTGTCCTTCAAGCCGAATATTAGGGGCAGCACGATAAGGGTCAGAAGGATAGCCATTATAAGAGGCAGGATGAGCGTGGAGAGTGTCTTGAGAAGAAAGACCAGACCCGCCGCCATGAAGAGAATCAATCCGTTACGGATGGAACGGGTGGTATGGAAAATCTTTTCCAGGGTTTCTTTCATGGTTGAAGTATAATGCATAAACAATCTTTTCCCTAGACGGGAATATGCTTTTTTACCGATTTCCCATCCGAATTCCCAGCCCCCCCTTCAGTTTCTCTCCGGGGACAGGATTCTCCCGACCCTCTCCCTGAAGATAGAAATCCAGAGTGGTCAACGGGGAAAAGCCCCATTTATTCCGTATTTCCCAGTTCCCCCCGGAAAGATCGCCTTCCTCATCCCATTCCAGCTGAATCTTTCCCTCAAGCCGGATAGCATCCCTTTCCCAGGCCCCTTTTGCTATGAAGCGGGTATTCTCCTCCCGTTCCCACTCCCGTCGGATTTCCCCGGAGCCTTCAAAGCCCTTCCAGTCCCCTTTCAGAGAGAGGGCGGCGGCATTCTGCGTTGTGATCTCTTCCCCTTCCCTTTTCCCCTCATAGGCGAGGGATAGGAATCCCGCGCAGAGCGTCCCCTTCCCTTTCCAATTTACAGGTAAATTCCGCGGTGTTTCCCCCGGGGGGGCAGTGAGAACACCGGAATCATAGAAATATAATTCACCGGTGAGACTGGGGAGATGCTCCGGTTCAAAGGAAAGATGCAGGGCTGCTCCTTCCGACCAGAGGGCCGGTTCACCACTGGAATTTCTCCAGTGCCCCCCGTTTTTTCGAAGATCAAGGCCGATTTGAAAGGGGGAGATTCGTTTCTCAAAATAGAGATAAGCCCCGTACCCGGGGAGAAGATTTCGGGCAAATACGCCGCTCCCGCCGACGGCCAGAGTCCACTTTCGGGAGGATACTCCCCGGGTGTACTGAACCTTCCCCAGACCGGAAACAAGGGAGTAGCCCGCCCTGCTCCTGTCGTATTGGTACCAGGAATCGGATGGTCTTCCCTGATAGAGATCCCAGGAGGCGAAGAGTCCCCCGGCAAAGGAGAGACCTTCACCCCCTTCCGGCTGCCAGAGGAGCCCTCCCTGAGAATACTTACCCGTGTAAAGGCTGTGCAGAATCAGGCTTTTGGGAGAGTTGAAGAGGGAGACCCCTCCCCTGCTCAAAAGGTTCCCTTCACGATCCAGGGAAATGCGGCCCTGTTCTGTCAGGATGCCCACAGAGGAAAAGGTACGGGAATCGATCAGGCTGTAAATTCCCTCCGTAGAGAGAGGGCCGGCCCGCAGAAAGGGGATATCCCCGGCCAGGCTCCAGCGTTCCCGGTCTTCCCAGTGCCAGGAGATCCGGTAGGCCTTTCCCTCGGCTCCCAGGTCCAGGACGGAAGAAAACTGTTCCCTATCCCGATCGTACTCTCCCGTCATGGCCGTGTGAAAGGGGCTTTGTGAGTAGAGTGCTGCGGACAGGAGAATAAGCGGGACGAGTCCTGCCATGACTTTCTTCATGGCAGGGGGGAGAGACGTATTTTCCCGTTAACCCGGAATATCAGCTCTGGGTAATGAGATCTTCCATAAAAGCGAGAAAACGGCGGTAAACCTCGCTCCGGTTCGTTTCATTCAGCGATTCATGCCGTCCGTCCCGGTTGAATTCCAGGGTGACCTGCTTCATGCCCAGGGAGCGATAGAGCCGGGCCGTCTTTTTAACGCCGGAGCCCTTTTTCCCGCCCACCGGATCCCGGTCTCCCGAATAGAGGAGCAGGGGGAGATCCCGGGGGGTTCCCCCCAGCCTGTCCCGGTCCAGTATGCGCTGAAGTCCCCGGGAAAGGTCCTCATAGAAGGAACTGGTGCAGACGAATCCGCAGTAGGGATCGGCAATGTAGCGGTCAACCTGCTCCTCGTCACGGCTCAGCCAGTCAAAGGAAGTCCGGTTGGGCCGAAAGGCCTTGTTAAAGGCCCCGAAACTCAGGGAATCCAGAAAGGTGCTCCTGTGCCTGTCCCCCTTGCGGCGGATCTCATTCCTGGCCAGAGTGTTCAGGATCTTTGTCATGGGAAGAGGGTTGAACCCTGTGCCGGAGATGATAGCCCCGGCAAACCCTTCTCCCTGATCGCAGAGAAAATCCCGGGTGAGAAAGGATCCCATGCTGTGTCCCAGAATAAACAGGGGCTTGCCGGGATAGGTCTCGGAGATCAGCTTCTTCAGAACGCCCATATCCTTGAGAACCAGCTCCCACCCCTCTTCGATGGCGAAATACCCCAGATTCTCCTCGTTTCCCGCGGTACGGCCGTGTCCCCGGTGATCTTCGCCCCATACGGCGAATCCCGCTTCATTAAGAAAGAGGGCGAAATCCTCATAGCGGCTGATGTGCTCGGCCATGCCGTGATTTATGAGAAGAGCGGCCTTAACCTCCCCGGCGGGAATCCACCGAATGCCGTGAATCTCCTTACCGTCTTCCGAAGTGAAATGAAACTCCTCTCTTCCCATAAATCATCCTCCTGTCACATCATCTATAGCATCAGCTGCCAGACGGTAACGTCCAGAAACTGATCGAATTTAAAACCCGCTTCCCGTATGATGCCGGTCTGTTCGAAACCCAGCTGACGGTGCAGCTTCATGCTGACCTCATTCCCCTCGGTGATGAGGGAGATAATGGTATGCAGCTTCCCCCGGCCCCGATTAATAAGCTCTTCCATCAATGCCTTGCCGATGCCGGCTCCCCGGGCCTGCCTGTCCACATAGACGGAGAGTTCCACCGTGCCGTCATAGGCCTGTTTGGGATTCCACCGGGAAAGGGAGCCCCAGCCGGATATAACCCCGTCCGTTTCGGCGACGAGGACAGGGCGGACCGCATCGTGACGGGCCAGCCACATGGCTCTCTCCTCCCGGGTTACCGGTTCCAGATGAAAAGTGGCCGCCGTATTGAGAACCGCTTCATTGTAAATGCTTGTTATGGCGGGAATGTCCTTCTCTTCGGCCCGGCGTATGAGCAGGGCGGACTGGCTTTTCATCGTTTCATGTATATCGGACATGCGTTGCTCTCCTGTCCTCTCAATGGGAGGTAAAAATTTGTTTCAGAACAGATTCGATCTGCGATCGGCTGACCGGCTTCACGAGAAAATCCACCGGATCGGTCTTCTCCGCCCGGCGTCTGGTTTCTTCGTTATTGTAGGCGGTCAGATAAACAAGGGGAATATCCCTAAGCAGTTTCATCCTGCGGGCCGCATCGATCCCGTCTATAAAGCTTGAGAGATGAATATCCATAAAAATGGCGTCCGGCTGCTCCCTGACCAGAGCGGCCATCACCTTATCGGCGGAATCCACAGGCTCGGGGACCCGGTAGCCCAGGGACCGGACAGTCTCACTCAATTCCAGAGCCGCAATGGATTCATCCTCTACGATCAAAACGGTTTTCATGCAATCATACACCTCGCTGCTTGTGATGAGCAGTTTACCATAGATTTTCCAATTCCACCATCCTATCCGTTGCGTCGTCCCCGGATTTTCATTACTATGGTTCCGTGGCTAGTGAGAATAGGATATTCCCCCTTATACTGAACCTCAGACAGCGGATCATCGCTTTTGTACTTCTCTTTCTTCTTTACATCACTCTTTTTCTTATCCTCACCCCCTATCTGGAAGTGGGGGTCAATTACCTGGTGGTTCTTCCCATACTCTCGGCTACTTTCTGTTTCGGATTCTACGGGGGAGTCATTTCCGGATCCCTGGGACTTGCCATGAATCTGGCCCTTCTATATCTGAGGGGAGATCTCTTCTGGGCCCCCTCCAGCCTTCCCATGGCCCAGCTTTCCGGCATGACGATCGGCTTCGGCCTGGGCCTGACCGGTTCCTACCTGAGGCGGCTGGAGACGGAGATGATGAGGCGGATCAAACGAGAGGAGGAGCTGGGGATCGCCCTGAGCGAAAAGGAAGTCCTCTACAGGGAACTGAACCACCGGGTCAAGAACAATCTGAATCTCATCAAGAGCCTGATACAGCTGCAGGTCTACCGTTCCGAGAATGAAGAATTCATCGATGAGGCGGAGAGACTCATAAGCCGTATCCTCTCCATTTCCCTGGTGCATGAACAGCTCTATTCGGGAATTCTGGACAGGGATATCAATCCCAGGGATTATCTCATAAAGCTGATTGAACAGATAGGTGCCAGCCAGTCCCCGATTCCGGTGAAGCTGAAGAGCCGCCACTGCGAGGATTCCCTCTCCCTTTCCATGGAGAAAGCCGTACCCCTGGGCTTGATTGTCAACGAGGTGGTTACAAACATCATCAAATATGCCTTTGAGGAAAGCCTGCTGATTCAGCCGGAAGTGGAACTGCGGATCTCAATAGAGGAGAAAACCCTGATCATTGAGATCCTCGACAACGGCCGCGGCTTCGATCCGGATAAGCAGAAAGCCGGCCTGGGCATAACCCTCATAGAGACACTGGCCGGCCAGCTCAAGGGGGATTACGCCTACCGGGCCCGCCGGCAGGGTACGCGCTTCGTCCTTCGTTTTCCCCTGTGATTACCTGCTCCCTCCCCTTGACCCGGAATTGCTCTCCTGCTATGATAAGCCCACTTGCCGGCGTGGTGAAATTGGTAGACACAGTAGACTCAAAATCTGCCGCCCTCTGGGCATATGGGTTCGACTCCCATCGCCGGTAATTCCCAACCCCTTCCTTGTACCCTTCTTCTTTTTCTGATATAATAACTGTTTATGACGAAAAACGACTTTCCCCCGCTGATTGTACAGGGCGACGGTACAATTCTGGCGGATGTCCATACTCTTCAGTTCGAAGAAGCCCGGGGCGAACTGGGCCGGTTCGCGGAACTGGAAAAATCCCCCGAGCATATGCATACCTACAAGATTTCCCCCCTATCCCTGTGGAATGCCGCCTCCAGCGGACTCTCCTGGGAAGAAATTATGGCGATACTGGATAAATACGGCCGTTTCCCCGCTCCGGAAAACGTGCGCCATAATATCCGGGAGACACTTTTGCGCTGGGGGAAAATCAGGCTGGAGGGTACCGGAGACGAGGGTGTGCTCTTTCTCAGGGTGGAAGATCCCTATCTGCATAAGGAACTGGCCACTTCCAAATCCCTTTCCAAAATTCTGACCCGGGGGGAAAAGGGATTTTTCCTTGATCTCCTCAACCGGGGAACGGTAAAGGCGGAGCTGATTAAGATAGGCTGGCCCGTGGAGGACCTGGCCCCCCTTGTGGAGGGGGCGGATCTTGAGCTGGATCTGATGAACCTGGATGTGCGGGAGTATCAGAGGCACGGGGTGGAAGCTTTTCTGGGAAACGGGAAACCGGGTACGGGATTCGGAACGGTTGTCATGCCCTGCGGATCGGGTAAGACTATTCTGGGTATCGCAGTGATGGCGGCTCTGAAGAAGCAGACACTCATCCTTACCCCTAATGTGGCCTCCCTGCATCAGTGGCGCGATGAAATCCTGAGCAAGACCGATCTGACCGAGGATCAGATCGGGGAGTACTCCGGGGATCAGAAGATTATCAAACCGGTGACCCTGGCCACCTATCAGGTGCTGGTCTGGCGTAAGGACAAAACCAGCCCCTTCACCCATTTTTCCCTCTTCCGGGAGAACGACTGGGGACTGATCATCTACGACGAAGTTCACCTGCTGCCCGCACCGGTTTTCAAGATAACAGCGGAACTGCAGGCGAGAAGACGTCTGGGTCTGACGGCCACCCTGATACGGGAGGACGGGGCGGAAAGCCATGTCTTCTCCCTGGTCGGCCCCAAGCGTTTCGACATTCCCTGGAAAGAGCTGGAAACCCAGGGCTGGATAGCCGAGGCCTACTGCCATGAGATCCGCATTGATCTTCCCGACAATCTGCAGCTCCCCTATGCGTCGGCGGACAAGAGAAAGAAGTACCGCATCGCCGCGGAGAATCCCCTGAAGCTGAACGAAGCCCAGGAACTGGTAGAGAGGCATCGGAACGATCAGATACTCATCATAGGTCAGTATATCAGCCAGCTCGAGGAGATGGCCCAGCGGATCAATGCCCCCCTTATCACCGGCAAAACGCCTAACAGCGAGAGGGAAGTTATCTACAATCGGTTCAAAAAGGCCGAAATCCGGGTTATCGTCGTCTCCAAGGTGGCCAATTTCGCCATAGACCTGCCCGATGCCTCCGTAGCGATACAGCTGTCCGGGGCCTTCGGCTCCCGTCAGGAGGAGGCCCAGCGCCTGGGAAGAATTCTGAGGCCCAAGCAGAAGAACTCCTACTTCTACAGCCTCATATCCCGGTTCACCACGGAGGAGGATTTTGCCATGAACAGGCAGAAATTCCTGACAGAGCAGGGTTATAAATATCAGATCGAAGTACGGGGAGAAGCCTTATGAACGACTGGGAAGAGACCCTTTTCGCCATGGAGGAAAAGGGGTTCATGAACCTTATCAAGAATTACCTTCTCACCCTGAATACTCCTTATAATAAGCAGTCCATGATAGAGAGGCTATCCGCATGGCTCGGCAAGGAGGATAACCGGGCCGCCCTCTTTTCCCGCATCACCGAGGAGGAGAAGGATATCCTTTCCCTGCTTTACTACCTGGATCAGGTGCCCGGGGACAAGCTCCCCCTGGAATGGGACGAACAGATTCGGGAAAACCTTTGCGAACGGCTGCTGATCTACTTAGCCAACGACCGCTATCTCATAACGCCTCCCCTGAGGGAACAGCTTCTGCAGAAGGGGCATATCTCCTTTCTGAGATTCCTGGATCTCAGAGAACCCGCCAAGCCTCACCGGCTGCTATTTGCTCCCGACGACCGGCTCATCATGGGACTACTCTCCTTTTTTTCCGAGGAGAAACCCTTTTTTCTGAACGACGGAACACCACGCCGGAAAATTATTGAGGATCTGCAGGAGATACTTCCCTATCCGGAACACCGGGAGGACAGTTTTTTCTGCGAAATGACCGAACTCCTCCTGCGGGCAGACCTTCTGGAGCGGAAGGAAAAGAATCTGATCCTCTGCTCTTCGGAAAAGCTGGAAAGCTTCGAAGCCCTGACACCGGAAAGCCGGATTCATCATCTGGCCCTTCTGAACGCCCCCGCCTCATCCCGGGGTAAGCTGCGTTATCTACTGGGAAAGCTTCCCGACCTTATTCCCGCCGACAGGGTTATTTCGGACAGGGGATGGCTCCGGCTGCTCTACCTGGCCGAGCCCCGTCCTTCCCGTCAGGAAATTCATCACTGGCAGGAGCTTCCCTCCCGGCTTGCCCTGCTGGGGCTCTGTACCCATGAAGAGGGGGAAACGGGATTTCCTCCGGCGGCGGAAAGGGCAACCGAAGGGGGCCATCCCGTGCTGATACAGCCGAACGGGGATATCGATCTTCCCCCGGAAACCCCTTTCTCGGCCACACTGGTTCTTTCCACTTCCCTGGAGAAGGGGGGTACCTATTACCGTTTTCAATTGACCCGGGACTCCTTTGAATCGGGGCTGAGACGGGGAAGAACCGGTGCCCGACTCAAAGGGGATTTGGAAAAACTCACCGGCCATTCCCTCCCCCCCAATTTCCTCACCAATCTGGACGAGTGGGAGAAGCAGCTCAATTCCCTGCGCCGGGTCAGGGGAATCCTTTTGCGGGTGAGCGGCTACCCCCGGCGGATTATGGACCAAAGCCCCGGCCTCGCCGAGCATATACTGGAACGGCCCGGGGATGAGTGGTATCTGATGAACGAGGATACCCAGAACCAGTGGAAATCCCTGCTCAGGGATCTGGGGCTGAATCCCTTTGAGGAGATAGGAGCATCCCAGGAAAGTCCCTCCTTTATCCCGGAGGAAGAGGAGCCCCTGTCCCTGCCCCGGACCCTGGAAGCGGCGGTATCCCCCGGGGAAGCTGAAACATCCATGGATAAGGAGCAGCTGCAGGAAGCACTGAGAGAATTGAATCTTCCCGAGGAACAGTATCGGGAATTCTACCACCGTATCGAGCGGGGAGTCCTGCTCTTTCCCGAGCAGATGGAACCGGCTGTTCTGAGACAGGAAGTCTGCAAGGCGGGGGGACTGGATTTCAACGGCAAGCTGCGCATAGTGTCGTCATCCCTGGAAGCGAGATATCCCCTTCTGGAGATGAAACTGCCCGACAAGGGAGGAATCCGCACCGTCAGGGCGGTCCCCCTGGAACTGCATAACAGCCGGGAAGAGAGCCTGCTTCTCTTCAGAAACGAGGAGGGGGAAGAGGAACAGATTGCCGTGAGGAAGATACTGGAAGTGATACGCTTTCACGGTTCCCTTCTTTCTTGACCCCCCGGCTTCTTTAGGATACAATCGGCTCTATGAGTAAAATGAAGACCAAAGAAGTGCTGCTTACCATAATAGCCCTGGGCCTGGGCTTCTGCACCATAGGCGGGGGCGCTCTTTTCCTGTGGCTTATGCTCTCTCTTTAGGGACGGGGCAGCCCGTAAACAGTTCGAACTGTACCTTGCCCTGCTCCCGGAGCATCTCCCAGCCCCCCAGAATGGAGCATCCCGCTTCGCCCGCACGAGCCATCAGAGCCGTCTCCGCGGGTTTATAAATGATATCATAAACAAATTCCGATCCGTCAAAAACATAAAAGGGAACCGGATCCTTCCCTTCCAGGGGAGCCATGCCCATGCTGGTGGTCTGAACGATAATCTGACAGTACTCCCCCATCAATTCCCGTGACTCCTCGCCAAGAACCGCCGCCCGGGCTCCGAATTCATCGGCCAGAGCCTTGGCCTTGGACAGGGTTCTATTGAGAACCAGCACTTCCGCGCCGCTGGAAATCAGGGCGAAAAGCACACCCCGCGAGGCGCCCCCCGCTCCGATGAGGGTACATTTTTTTCCGGCCAGAGGTCTTTCCGCTCTCCGGTCCAGGTCCAGCCTGTCCAGAAGGGGATAGAGAAAGCCCAGGGCATCGCTGTTCTCCCCTTTGATCCGGCCGTCCTGTTTATAGAAGGTATTGCAGGCGCCGATGCTCTTCACGCCGGGGGAGACATCTTCCAGAAAGGGA
>JAFGPQ010000151.1 GCA_016936115.1 Spirochaetales bacterium
ATTCCCACGGGAAAACCGAACAGGGCCGTAGAGAGCAGCAGTGTTTCCGTCATAGTCCCATCCTACCTGCACCGGGGGCTTGCGTCAAGTTTTCTCCTTGACAAACTGATTGTATAAAAGCTATAAATGAAGCCATGAAAATCATTCCCTCTTCAGAAAAACTGAATGTCTCCCCCGTCGTGGTCACTGTGGTCGGTAGTACGGGTGAAATATTCTGCGGAGAGTAGGGAATCATAGATATGAGAAGCTCCGCCGCGGCGGGGCTTTTTTTTTAGCTGGTCGGTAGCAAGGCTACCTGCTCGCTAATGCCACCTAGGAGGATGCATTATGAAGGCGATTGAGCTGGAGAAAAATTATAATCCGGAGGATTTCGAAGACCGGATTTATCAGGAATGGATGGACAAGGGCTGCTTCCAGCCCGCCGGAGACGACAGCAAGGATCCCTTCGTCATCGTCATTCCCCCGCCCAACGTCACCGGTGTCCTTCATATGGGCCACGGCCTGAACAACTCCCTGCAGGATGTGCTCATCCGCTACAACAGGATGCAGCAGCGTCCCACCCTCTGGGTTCCCGGAACGGACCACGCGGGCATCGCCACGCAGAACGTGGTGGAGAGGAAACTCCTTAAAGAGGGCAAGAGCCGCCACGATCTGGGACGGGAGAAATTCCTGGAGGAGACCTGGAAGGTCAAGGAAGAGCATCACAGCATTATCACGAAACAGCTGATGAAGATCGGCGCCTCCTGCGACTGGAGTCGGGAACGGTTCACCATGGACGAGGGCCTTTCCCGGGCGGTGCGGGAAGTATTCGTCACCCTTTACGAAAGGGATCTTCTTTATAAAGGGGAATACCTGGTCAACTGGTGCCCCAGCTGCGGTACGGCCCTGGCCGACGATGAGGTGGACCATGAAGAGAAGAACGGGAAACTCTACAATATCGCCTATCCCCTGTCCGACGGTTCCGGAGAGATCGTGGTGGCCACCACCCGTCCCGAGACCATGTTCGGCGATACGGCCGTGGCGGTTCACCCCGACGACGACCGTTATAAACATCTGGTGGGAAAGACAGTGGATCTGCCTCTGACGGATCGGAAGATAAGAATCATCGCCGACAGCTACTGCAAGATGGAGTACGGTTCCGGTGCGGTAAAGATGACCCCCGCCCACGATCCCAACGACTGGGAAGTGGGACTCCGCCACGATCTGGAGAGAATCAACGTTCTGAATCCGGACGGCACCATGAACGGCAACACCCCCGCCAATATTCAGGGACTGGACGCGAAGGCCGCCCGGAAGCAGACCCTGGCCGACCTGGAAGCGGCGGGATTCCTGCGGGGCGATAAGGATCTTCCCCATCAGGTGGGACACTGCTACCGCTGCAAGACCGTGGTGGAGCCCTACATGTCCAAACAGTGGTTCGTCCGCATGGAGCCCCTGGCCGAGAAAGCCCTGGCCGCCTGGAGAAAGGACGAAATCCGCTTTTATCCGAAGAAATGGGAAAACACCTACTCCCACTGGCTCGAGGGAATTCGGGACTGGTGCATCAGCCGCCAGCTCTGGTGGGGACACCGTATTCCCGCCTGGACCTGTGGCGACTGCGGGGAGATGACCGTTTCCCGGGACGACCTTACCGCCTGTCCGAAATGCGGCAGCACGAAGGTGGATCAGGATCCGGACGTACTGGACACATGGTTCAGCTCCTGGCTCTGGCCTTTCAGCACCCTGGGCTGGCCGGAGAAGACCGCCGACCTGGATAAATTCTTCGCCACCACTGCCCTGGTGACCGGTTACGACATCATCTTCTTCTGGGTAGCCCGTATGATCATGTCCAGCCTGGAATTCATGGGGGAGGTCCCCTTCCGGGACATTTACATGACCGGGCTCGTTCGGGACGCCCAGGGACGCAAGATGAGCAAGTCCCTGGGGAACGGGCTGGATCCCCTGGATATCGTGGCCCAGTTCGGGGCGGACGCCATGAAGTTCACCCTGGTCTACCTGTCCGGACAGGGAGAGGACATTCCCGTGGGCATGGAGACCTTTCAGATCGGTTCCAAGTTCTGCAACAAGATCTGGAACGCCACCCGGTACATCCTCATGAACCTGGAGGGCCGGGAACTGGTGGCCGATCCGGAACTGAGCACCGTGGACCGGTGGATCTACCACAGGCTGAACGAGGCGGTCGCCTCCATGGAAAAGGCCATGGCTTCCTACCGCTTTGACGAGATGGGCCATATCATCTACGAATATTTCTGGAACGATTTCTGCGACTGGTACGTGGAAGCCTCCAAGCTCTATCTCTACTCCGACGACGAGGCTCAGAAGAACCGGGCCGTCACGGTAAGCCTGAATGTTCTGGAAGAGTCCCTGCGGTTCATGCACCCCTTCCTGAGTTTCCTCACCGAGGAGATTTATCAGAAGCTTCCCAACACTCAGGGAAATATCATCACCGCCCGGTACCCTCTGGCCGATAAGAGCCGGGCTGACGGAAATCTGGCGGAGAATTTCATCCTTCTTCAGGATCTGGTTCAGAAGGTGCGCACCCTGCGGAGCGAGTTCACCATCCCCCCTTCCAAAAAGATTACCCTGGCCGTCCGCTGCGATGCGTCCCTGCTGGATTTCTTTACCGAAGCCGCCGACCTGATCGCCTCTCTTGTTAAGGCCGATGGGATCTCCTTCGTAACCGAAGAGGGAGACTTCCCCGGTGCGGTCACCGCCGTGGGAAAGGGATTCGAAGCCCATGCTCTGATCCGGGATCTGATTGATCTGGACAAGGAGATCGACCGGATGAAGAAGACCGTGGAGAAGAATAAAAAGCTCATGATGCAGACCGAAAAGAAGCTTGCCAACGAGAACTTCACCAGTCGGGCTCCCGCCGATATTATCGCCAAGGAGAAGGAGAAACTGGTCGAGTTCGAACAGGCCATCGTCAAGATGGAAGCATATCTGAAAGATCTGAGCTGATGGGATTTCTGGCAACCCTCAGAGCCAACCGGGAAAGCGGGGTCTTTCGTGAGATCCCCCTGGACTGTCCGGGGAGGCTCTACACCAGTCCCATGCCCTCCGGGGCCTATGACAAGGGCAGCGCCCTCTTGAAAATCTACCAGAGGCACCGGATCGATCATGTCTTTCCCCTGGTTACCGATAAGGAACTTGATATCAAGGCGCGGACAAAACTTCTGAGGGAGTACGAAAAAAGGGAGATCGGTTACTCCCGGTATATCATCGGTGACTACCAGGCCCCTTCCATGGACGTTCTGCAGGCTCTGGTGGAGGAAGCGGTCCGCCGTCTGGCCGATGGGGAGAGAATCGCCGTGCACTGCCATGCCGGGGTGGGGCGAACCTCCCTGGCCGTTGCCTGCATCGCCATCGCCGTCAACGGAATGAATCCGGAAGAGGCGGTGAAACATATCCGCAACAATATGACCGTTAATATTACGAGCGAGCAGATCCGCCGTCTCGAGGAGTTCGCCCGTATCGATACCCGGTCCCGTGAACCGTCTGAATAAGACGGGGACTGCGGGAATTCTCCTCC
>JAFGPQ010000152.1 GCA_016936115.1 Spirochaetales bacterium
CAGGATTCCAGGAGCTCCCGGCCCCGCAGAATCGCCTGGGCCGAATCGGGAGCCAGATAGTGGAATTCCAGATCCTGCACCGGATCCCGCCTTTTGTCCCGCTGCCGGTATTTCCAGCTGTTCCGGGCCATGGCGTACATGTTGTAGTGGAACCAGTAGGCGGGCATCACCGTGAGCATGCCCCTGCTCTCGTCGTTCGACAAAAGAGAGAAGGGGAGCTCTATGTTCAGCTCCGCCGGATAGGCCCCCTTGCTGAGCAGGGTGAAAGGAGCGAACTTGCTGTTATGCTTGAGGCTGACGTTCAGCCCGGGCCAGAAACCCCGTTCCGCCACAATCTCCCCGTCGGAACCCCGGGAGTTGTGATTGGAACCCACCGTGGCCCCCGCCGCCATGTTGGACTGGCCCTGAATGTTCGAGGCGATGAGAAAGGAGTTGTTGTGGTGCTGTTCGTGAAAGGGGAAGATGAGGGCGTTGAGCACCTCGCAGCAGGAGATGGTGCTGTTCTCCCCCAGGTAGCTGTTGATCAGCCGGGCCCCGTATTTGAGCTGGGACTCCTCGCCCAGTATAAAGCGCACCGCCTTGACCCCGTAGAAAACCCGGGCCCCCCGGTGGATGATGCCGTTTACCAGTTCCACCCCTTCGCCTATCTGAATCGGCTGTTCTTCAGTCCCGGCCAGGGTCAGGTTCTTGAGCTTGTTCGCCCCCTTTACATAGGTGGCGTCCCCGAAGAGCACGTCCTTGATGATGCGGCAGCTCTTGATCACGCAGTCCCGGCCTACCGTGCCGTATCTTCCCCGGGAGGGGGGGAATCGGTCGTCGGTCCACTTTTTGAAGTTCTCCTGAAATACGGGCCTGTCCCGGAATTTCGCCCAGAACCAGCCGTCCCCGGGAAGAATCCCCTCAAAGGGCAGGATGTCCCGGGTACCCTTCTCATTGGCCGTCTCGATGCGGACCCGGACTTCCTCCTTCTCTCCCTCCATCACAACCCCGTTGCCGAACTTGGCATGGTCCGTCACGGACATCTCGTCGATATTAAAGAGAATAGAATGATCCCCTATGATGTAGTGGGAGAGGTAGTGCACGTTCGCCAGGGCCACATTGTTTCCCAGATCGCAGGAGATAATGGTGCAGTCGGAAAGGCCGCAGGGAAGTTTCAGATCATGGTACTGGAGCCAGCCCTCTTCCAGGTCTCCCAGTCTTACCAATCCCCGAAAGACACAGCCCGTGATGAGACGGGGGTCGAATCGGGGACTGACTAGAACCCTGTCCCAGTCGTCCGCCCGGTTGTCCCCGGCTGTCAGGATTTCCCTTTCCTTCTGTGAAAGGGGCCGGTAATCCTTTCGGGGATTCTGTATGAAGCGGAAGCGGTATTCGTCTTCCCCTTCCCTGAGATAGGGGCTTTCGATAAAGCCGTAACCCATATTTTCCCGTTTTTCCCTGACCAGCTTCACCATGGGCGGCCTACTCGAAAACGACCGTCTTGTTGCCGAAAACCAGTACCCGGTTGTTCAGGTGAAGTTCCACCGCCTGGGCCAGAACGTTCTTTTCCAGGGCCCGTCCCTTGCGCACCAGGTCCTCCACCGAATCCCGGTGGCTGATGTGGGCGATCCCCTGGGCGATGATGGGGCCCTGGTCCAGATCGCTGGTCACGTAGTGGCTGGTGGCGCCGATGATCTTCACACCCCGCTCGAAGGCCTGATGGTAGGGCTTCGCCCCCACGAAGGCGGGCAGGAAGGAGTGGTGTATGTTGATGATCCGCTGGGGAAAGTGATCCACGAAATCCGCTGAAAGAATCTGCATGTACCTTGCCAGAACAACCAGGTCCACCTCAAGGGAGTCAAAGAGATCCATCTCCTGTTTCTCCACATCCGCTTTAGTGGCCTTGGTCACGGCCATGTGGGTGAAGGGGATGTCAAAATACTCCGCCAGGGGCTGCACGTCGGGATGATTGCCAACGATCTGAACGATATCCGCGTTCAGCTCACCCGATTTGTGACGCTGGAGCAGCTCGAACAGGCAGTGGTCGTATTTGGAAACCATAATGGCGATACGGGGCTTGATATGGGAGAATTTCAGTTCCCACTTCATGCCGTACTTCTCGGCGATGGGCTCGAAGGCGGGAATGATCTTGTCCTTCTGAATGGTAAAATCAACCAGATCCCACTCCACGCGCATGAAAAAGGCCCCGGAGCTGTCGTTATGCTGATCGGAAACAACGATGTTTCCCTTGTAGGTGGAAATGAAGAAGGAGACCTCCGCCACCAGGCCTCGCTGGTCCTCGCAGGAAATGAGTAAAATTGCCGTATCTCTGTTTGCTTTCGCCATGGATTCCTATCCTTTTCTTTATATCTCTGTCATCAGGGATAAAATCATAGCCCTTTGGGGCGTTTTTTACAAGATCAGAGTCGGGGGTCTTTCTCTTCGTGCATCAGGTCCCGCAGCTCCTCGTTAATGTCCTGGGTTCTGTCAAAGGCGGCCCGTACCCGGTCGAACACCCGGAGCATCTCTCCGGTCTTGACCCCGATATGGCCCACCAGATCCAGTGACGCGCCCAGGGAGGCGTTGGTCCCCTCTATACCGGTCTTCAAAGAAAGGCCGCCCCTGTTCTGGTCCTGGGCTTTCTCGGAAATATGGCGGGCCGCCTCGCGCAGATCGGTCATGGCCCTCTCTATCTGCCCGGCGGACTCCTTCTGGGTCAGGA
>JAFGPQ010000153.1 GCA_016936115.1 Spirochaetales bacterium
AAATACGGGAGTGATCCATGGACGACATAATCCGGGTGATGCTGGTGGATGACCAGCGTCTCTTTATCGAGAGCCTCAGAATTGTTCTGGAGAACCTGAACCGGGAAATCCGGGTAGTGGGTATCGCCGAGAACGGGGAGGAAGCGATAAGGCAGTATGAGGAGATGGATCCCCAGATCATCCTCATGGACGTGCGCATGCCCGTGATGGACGGGGTCGCCGCGGTCAGGGCCATTAAAAAGAAATCCCCCGAAATCAAAATCATCATGCTCACCACTTTCGAGGACGACGACTATGTCACCGAGGCCATGACCGCCGGAGCCGAAGGGTATATGCTCAAGAATATCGATCCCCCCATGCTCGTGTCCGCCATCAAGGCGGTGGCCGCCGGCTCCATCCTCATAGCCCCCCGGGTGGCGGGGAATCTGATCCACCACGTCTATGAAAACGAAAAGGACGCCTTTCGCAAAAGCAACAGGGAGAGACCGGAGTGGTACGGGGAGCTGAGCCCCCGGGAGAAGCAGATCCTCCGGTACATGCTGCAGGAGAGAACCAACGGGGAGATCGCCGAGATTATCCACGTGGGGGATCAGACCATCAGGAACTACATCAGCACTATCTACTCCAAACTGAATGTTCCCAACCGCCGGGAGGCCCTGGAGAAGATCCGGACCCTTCCGGAGTTTTTTTATGAGTAATAAAAACGGAATCCACAGGAGGAAAAACCATGTCCGCCGTACATGAACTGACAAAGGGCCCCATGACCATCGCCGTGAAAGAGAAGGGAGCCGAACTGACCCGGCTTCAGCTGAAAGGCCACGAATACCTGTGGCAGGGGGACGAAGGGTCCTGGACCGGGCAATCTCCCCTGCTCTTTCCCCTTATCGGCGGCGTTCCCGGAGGCACCTATACCCTGGATGATGTTTCCTACGAGATTCCCTCCCACGGGGTCCTGCGCCGACGGGACTTTTCCCTGGCCGGAAAGGGGGAGGAATACCTGACCTTCCGCTTTCTTTCAGATAATGAAACCCTGCAGCAGTACCCCTTTGATTTTGCCCTGGATATGACCTACCGCCTGAGGGAGGCCGCCCTTGTCATGGAATACGCCTTGACCAACCGCTCCGACCGGGAGATGCTCTTCTCCCTGGGCGCCCACCCCGCCTTCCGCTGCCCCCTTGAGGAGGGCCTGGCCTTTGAGGATTACCGGGTCCGCTTCGAGAAAAGGGAAACCCTCTCCCGCCGGGTCAAGAAGGAACTCCTCACAGGGGAAAGGGAACCCTTTCTGAATAATCAGGACTCCTTCGCCCTGACCCACAATCTCTTCAACCGGGGGGCGCTCATATTCGATGATATCAAATCGGACAGAATTACTCTGGAAAGCCCCCGGGGCTCAAGGAAAGTGACCATGGACTTTACCGGCTTCCCCTACTTCGGCATCTGGAAGAAGGGCGGTCCGGAGGGGGCCTTTCTGTGCCTGGAGCCCTGGTACGGGGTGGATTCCACCGAAGGGGACTCCCCGGAGTGGCGTGAGAAGGAGGGGCTGCTGTCCCTGGGCGCGGGAGAATTGTTCACTGCCTCATTTTCCGTCGAGCTGGGCTGATCAGTCCTCCATCACCACGATTTCCACGCGCCGGTTCAGCTTGCGCCCCTCTTCGGTGCCGTTGTCACCCAGGGGGTCCGCGCCTCCCAGGCCTATATAGACGAAACGGTCCCCCTCCAGCCCCCGGGATATAAGCTCATCCACCACGACCCGGGCCCGGTCCTGGGAGAGGGTCATCTGGGACTCCACTGTACCTATGTCGGCGGTGTAGCCCTTGACCAGAAGAGTACGGCCGGGAACGCTCTTCAAAAGGGCGGCGATCTTATCCAGGAGAGGGTAATCCTGATTCAGGATGACCGCCTGATCGGGCAGGAAGTGCAGATTGTTCAGGGAGAGGGCGATTCCCTCCTCCCGCTCGTAGACGGTCACATCCTCCTCGAAGAGGCTGCTGTCCCTGTCCGCCAGTTCCCGGGCCGTGACCGGGGTCGGACTTTCTCCACCGCCATCCGGACCGGAGGCGGATTGCCCCGTAACCCCCTGCCCTTCCCCTGCACCGGAGCCTTCCGTTCCCCGACCCTCCACCGGTCCTGTGGAAGCGCTCTCCCCGGGAGTCTCTTTCTTCGCGAGTACCGCCCCCTCCCCGTATCCCCTTACCAGTGAGTCGAGCAGGGCGGGCCTGTCCATGCCGGTGATACCCTTGTAGAAGACCAGATTGAATCCCTTGTACTCCACCCGGTCCCCGTTGCGGTACATCCAGGTCTCCTGAAAACTGTCCCGGGCGATCAGGGGCCCCATGGTTTCCCTGTCGATCATGAGGGTCACCCGGTGGGAGCCCTGCACGTCATCGATGATCCGGCCGATATTGCCGTCGAATCCCCGGTTCCGCACGGCGTACTGGGCCTGTATGACGTGAACCGGCCGGTCCTTGTAGACATCGGTTCCCTGGTAGGTGTAGCCGCAGTAGAGGGAGAGCACCGCGGTGAGAGAGCTGTCCGGATCGAAGATAACCATGTCCAAAGGCGCCTCCCACCGGTCCCCGGGCCCCACCGGTTCCGCCGGAAAGGAGGGAAAGTTCCTGAGCACGGGGAAATCCCCCGCCGCCCGGGTCTGTCCCAGACTGTCCTGGGTGAAATCGGCCTTCTCCACCCGTTCCAGGGGCAGGGCGCTCAGCATTCCGTCCTTGCGGATCTCACGGGCCCGGAACCAGGTGCCGGTCACATGGAAAACACCCGGCTTCTCCTCCCGGGAGCGAAAGGTCCCCCGGATTTCCCGGTTCACATACCCCAGATAGGTCCCGTTTTCCCGCTTGCTGTAATCGGCCCTCTCCGTCAGGGAGTATTCCCTTTCCAGGCGGAAGGCGAACTGCACCTCCTGGGCTGTCACAGGAAGGAATAACGCCGCCCAGAGAAATAAAATGGTCACTCTTTTCATCCCGGCTCCTCTCTTATAATGATAGCCGATGGGGGGGAAAAGATCAGCTAAGGGAGGATTTTTTTTTATTACGGAGAAATTCTTATAGAAAAAAAGCCTGGATCGACGTATTATAGTGTTACTAAGGGAGAATGGGGAAACAACCTATGAGTAAATTGCTCTATGCGGAGGATGAATTTACAAACAGGAAAATAATGGAAGTTCAGTGCCGGAAGGCGGGGGTGGACTGTTTTCTGGCCGAAGACGGCAAGACGGCCCTCAATTCCATGAAGTCCGAAAAGTTTGATGTGATTATCCTTGATCAGTACATGCCCGGTCTCAACGGGGATGTTCTCATCAAGGAAGCCCGTTCTCTGGGGATAACCACGCCCCTTATAGCGATAACAAGCGACGATTCCATGGTGGATCACCTGAAAGCCTGCGGATTCGACGATGTCTATATCAAGCCTCTCCGATCGGAGGATTACAAAAGAATTTTCTCCGTGCACTGCGCTTCCCGTTAAGGAAGGAGAATCAATTTGACTAAAAAACTTATCATACCTCTCTGGATATTACTGTCCTCTATCCCCCTTTTCGCCGGGGAAGAGGATATGCTGCGGGTCTATCTCGGGGACGGGCCCCTTCAGCTGGACCCCCACAAGGCGGTGAATACCACCGAAGCCCAGTTGTTCACCGCCCTTTACGAGGGGCTGGTTACCTACCATCCCTCCACCATGAAGCCCCTGCCGGGACTGGCCGCCTGGTGGGAACTCTCCGATGACAATCTGGTCTGGACCTTCTACCTGAGGGATAACGCCCGCTACAGCAACGGGGACCGGGTCACGGCGGAACAGGTGCGCCGGAGCTGGCTTAAAAACCTCTCACCCGACAGGGGATCCTTCTTCTCCTCCCTGCTGGACATCATCTCCGGCGCCGCGGATTACCGCAGCGGGAAGATAGATGGGGAGGAAGTGGGAATAGAGGCGGTGGATGACAAGACCCTGAAGGTGACCCTGACCGAACCGGCCCCCTACTTTCTGAGTATTCTCTGCCATTTCAGCTTTGTCCCCGTCCACCCGGTTATGATGAATATAGATGACTGGTCCACTATCAACAGTATTCCCGTCACCGGCCCCTACCGCATCCGCTCCCAGCAGCCGGGGCGTATCGTTCTGGAGGAGAACCCCTACTACTGGGACAGGGAGAGCGTGGACATCAAGACTATTGAGATAACCACTGATCGGGACGTTACGGCGCTTATGACGAAGTTCAACCGCTTCGAGATTGACTGGATCATGTCCGGTTACAGCACGGGCATGCTGACCAATCCCAACGGAATGGTCCTCTCGCCCCTCTTCGGGACGACCTATTACTATTTCAATAACCGGGAGACCCCCTGGGACCGGGGGGACGTGAGAAAGGCCCTGGCCCTGCTCCTTCCCTGGAGCGATATCTACGGGCAGCAGCTCATACCCGCCCACACCCTGGTTCCCCCCATCGGGGACTACCCCTCCCCCTCGGAACCGCTGAGCCGGAACGTGGAAGAAGCCCTGGCTCTGCTCGAGAAAGCCGGATTCCCCGGGGGCCGGGGGCTGCCGGAGATTGTCATACGGATTCCCTCCAACCTGTGGGGCGATCCGGTTCCCATCTGGATGAAGCAGAACTGGGAGGGAAGCCTGGAAACTAGCGTGCGCATAGAGACGGTTCCCCCCGGAACCTACTACGACGGGCTGGACGATACGGGCTACACCCTGGGCCATCTCTCCTGGGCGGGGGATTACGCCGATCCCATGACTTTTCTGCAGATGTGGCGTTCCGACAGCAGCTTCAACGACGCTGCCTTTGCGAGCGATGAGTATGACAAACTGTTAAGGATTTCCGCCTCCGCCGAAGGGGAGGAGCGCTTTTCCGAGCTGAGCCGGGCGGAGAAATTTCTTCTGGAATCGGGGGAGATCCTTCCCCTGGCCCATTTTCCGGCCATTCATCTGCTGGATCTGAGATTCATCGGCGGGTGGTATGCCAACGCCCTGGACATCCACCCCTTCAAATACCTTTTCAGGAAAAACGACGCCTCCCTTCCCGATACGGCTTAGGGGGCAGGGATTACTCTCTGTGAAGCTGCAGAATGATAAAGGTGGAGCAGAGAACCAGAATGTCGTGGGAAAGGGAAAGAAGCCACTCTTCCAGATCGGGATAGAAGGTCAGAGTCCCGCCGGCCAGGTTCATCTCAAGAATGAAGCGTACGTAGACGATCCTCACGAGCCAGAAAACAAAGATCAGAGCGGCGAACATGTCGATGGCCCGGCCCTTTACGAGCTGAAAGACCCCCAGAAGGAGCAGAGCTCCCGAAATCAGTGCCAGAACGCCCACTACCATCTGTATCGTACTGTCCATTACGGCGGTGCCGGAGAAGAGGGAACTCACCCCCCGGGCGAGATCGGACTGCTGGGAACTGCTGATTTCCTGGATACCAAGGACGATGAAGTAGAGCGACAGGGCTAACTGAATGAGGGTATAGCTGAATTTATAACTTCGGTTCATATTTTTTCCTTTTAATAATGGACAGAGTCTTATTACATCATCGGACTAATCTTCGGGAAAATAAAGAGCTACCAGCTGATTAATATTCTCCTGCAGAGAAGGTGAAAACTGAACTTTCAGAGCGGACAGGCGTCCCTCATCCTTATAACCTTTGCGAAAGGCCTCCCGCAATGCCCGAAGCCCTTCTTCGGAGCGGTTGGCCAGAAGGAGCAGCTCCCCCTCGGAAAACAGGTACTCCCCCGCCCTGTCCGGATCGGACTCTTTCAGAACGGCCAGCAGGGCCAGAGCCTCCCGGTCCATCCCGTTGTCCCGATAAAGATCCAGTTTTTTGCGGGAGATATCGAGCTTTTCACTCTCGGTCTCGGTCTCCGTCTCTTCCAGGCAGAGCAGTTTTTCCTGCCAGGATTTTTCGTCGGAACGTTCCCACAGGGCCATGGCGGTTTTATACCCCTTATCCCTTTCCCGGAGCTTCTCCAGCCAGGCCAGGGACTCATGGGGCATCTCCTTGCGGGTATAGATCAGGGCTCCGTTATAAAGGGCCGTCCTGTCCCAGGGAAAAATCTCCAGTACCTTCTTATACCAGTCCAGAGCCTGATCCCACTCCTCCCTGCGGGAATAGACCACCCCCAGATTGTCCATGACGATCAGGTTTTCCCTGTCCCTGCCATAGAGCTCGTTCAAACAGTCGAGAGCCATATCGGTCCTGTCAGTTTCCAGGTAGAGCAGGGACAGGTTAAAAAGGCTGTCCCCTCTCTCCCCGTCTCCCCTGAGGGCGAGCTTATAGTAGTATTCCGCCCGTTCATACCGGCCCGCATCCTGAAGATCCCGGGCCAGATTGAAATAATCCGCCCTGAGAACATCCCCCTCAGGCCCGCCGGCGCAGGAGAAAAACAACAGAGCCAGA
>JAFGPQ010000154.1 GCA_016936115.1 Spirochaetales bacterium
GGAGAAGGGCTTCTTTCTGAACGGCCGCTCCCATCCCCTGCGCGGGGTCAGCCGCCATCAGGACCGGGCCGGCCGGGGATGGGCCCTGACCGAAAAGGACGAGAGGGAGGATCTGGCCCTGATCGGCGAAATGGGTGCCAACGCTATCCGCCTGGCCCATTATCAGCACAGCCGCTCCTTTATGGATCGGTGCGACCGGGAGGGATATGTGGTGTGGGCGGAGATTCCCTACATCTCACGTACCTCCCGGGAGGACAAAAAAGGGACCAACGCCCTGGAGCAACTGGAGGAGTTGATACGGCAGAATTACAACCGCCCCTCGATCTGTTTCTGGGGGCTGCAGAACGAGATAACCATCGGCGGGAAGAAGGAGTGGGCCGCCGCTGTCACGAAAAAGCTGCACCGCCGGGCGAAGGAGCTGGACCCGGTCCGCCTGACCGCCCAGTCCCAGGTGGGACACTACCCCGACGGTGGGTCTCTGAACCGGGTCGCCGACTGCCTGGGCTACAACAAGTACTTCGGCTGGTACTACGGGGAGGTTTCCCATATGGATACCTGGCTGGGAGAGTTCCTGGCCCGGAAAAAGCATCCCCCCCTGGGGATCACCGAATACGGGGCCGAAGGATTGGCCGCCTGGCACAGCGACCGTCCCCGCAAAGAGGACTATACCGAGGAGTACCAGGCCCGCTACCACGAGCAGATTCTGGGTATCTTCGCGAAACATCCCGCCCTGTGGGGCACCTTCGTCTGGAATATGTTCGATTTCGCCTCCCCCCTGCGGGACGAGGGGGGCGTGAAGGGCATGAACAACAAGGGGCTGGTCTCCTATGACAGGACAGTGAAGAAGGATGCCTTCTTCTGGTATAAGGCCAATTGGAACGACGCCCCCCTGGTTCATATCACGGGGAAGCGTTTTTTTCACCGGAAAGGCCGCACCATGGATCTGACCGTCTATACGAACCAGAGCCTTCTCGTTTTAGAAGTGAACGGAAGGGAACGGACCAGCAGGGAGGCGACGGAAAAGAAGGTCACTTTCGAAAAGGTCCCCCTGAAAAGGAGGGGCATCACATCGGTTCAGGTCAGAGCGGTGGATGGTATCTGTGCGGACAGGGCGGCTTTCGTCCGGGTGCGCCGGACCGATCCGGCCTACGTCTGTCCCGAAAAGGACCCCTTTCACTTTCTGAAGAACTGGTTCGAGGGGGAACCGGAAGAGGAGGTCACCCCCCTGCGATTTCCCGAAGGCCGCCTCTCTGTCCGTGACAAGATTCGGGTCATCCTCAAATATCCCCGGGGAGAAGAGGTGATACGCAAGTACGCCGGCCCCCTCTTGGATCATCCCATGTTCTCCATGGTCAAAGGGTTCAGCCCGGAGAAACTGACCGAGCTGCGCCCGGGGGTCGTGCCGGATGCCTTTTTGTCCCGGCTGAACGAAGAGCTGACCGGGATAGAAAAGTAGGGACGGATAATAGAAGGTTACCAAGACCCGGGAATCAGTTCAGCTGGCTCCCGGGTCTTTTTTTGTTTCCCAGCGGGAAAGGAGGAAAGGATGAAACATGTGGGATTAATCGACTGCACGGTCCGGGGCCCGGGGGGCGGGGAGCACCCCCGGGACGCCATGGCGGCGGTGAGTTCGGAAAGGGCGGTCTGCTACAGGGAGTTTTACGAACGGTCCGCCGGATAGAAAAGGGGACTCAATAGGATGTATCGGCTATGGAACTGATATTCCCTTTCAGCTCCATCAACTGGGGAAAGAGGGTCACGAAGGCATCCGCCACGGCGGGATCGAAACTGACGCCCCTCTCCTCCTTAATCAGATCCAGGGCTTTCTCTTCCGGCCAGGCCTTTTTATAGGGCCTCTCGCTGACCAGGGCGTCGAAAACATCGCACACCGCCACGATGCGGGCGTAAAGGCTGATGTCCCTCCCCTGCTTGCCCTCGGGGTATCCCGTTCCGTTCCACTTCTCGTGGTGCTCCCGGCAGATAATGCGGGCCACCTCAAGCAGGGGGGAGGCGCTGTCCCCTATGATATCCCCCCCGATGGCGGCATGGCTCTTCATGATCACCCACTCATCGGGATCCAGTTTTCCCGGTTTCAGCAGGATATGATCGGGAATTCCTATTTTGCCGATGTCATGCATGGGAGCCGCATGGAACAGGTTGTCCACATCCTTTTCGCCCATCCCCAGATACCGGCCGATCTCCCGGGCGTACAGGCCCACCCGCAGCACGTGGTCTCCGGTCTCGTTGTCCTTATACTCGGCGGCGCGGCTCAGTTTTCTGATGATCTCGTACTGGGTATCCACCAGTTCCCGGGTTTTCTCCTCCACTTCCCGTTTCAATTCCCTTTTCTGATGGGCAAGGGCCAGGTGGGTATCCACCCGAAGCAGGATCATGGCCGGATTCACCGGCTTGGTGATATAATCCACTCCCCCCGCCTTGATGCCCCTCTCCTCATCGCCGATACTGGCCGAGATGAAGATTACCGGAATATCCCGGGTCATGGGATCGCTTTTGATCAACTGACAGAGCTCCACCCCGTCCATGCCGGGCATCATCACATCGAGCAGGATAAGATCGGGGCGAACCTTCTCCAGAGCCTTCAGGGCCATCCGGCTGTTCAGTGCCGCGGAGACATGGTACTTGCTCCTTAAAAACCTTTTCATGGTATCCAGGTTCTCCGGCGCATCGTCAACCACCAGAATGGTGTATTTCTCCTCTGCCATACTAAGCCCCTTCCCCCAGCAGGCGCAGAACGAGCTGTCCCGCCCCTTCGTAATCGTAGCAATCAATCCGATCCTTTATCTTCAAAAGCTCCTTCTCCAGAGCCTTATCGGCCACCGCTTCAAGAAGCCTTTCTATATACGTATCCGCTTCCGTATCGTAATCGAAAAGACGGGACCGAAGGTCCTTCAGATCCTGTTCCAGATCCCCTTTCACAGGGGGAACCGCCTTCGCCCTGTTCCTTTCGTCCCTTTCCCTCAGGAAGGAACCGATCTCATCAAGGACATTGCCCAGAAGGGCGAGCATCTCCTCCAAGCTGTCGGCGAGCTCCTCCCGGGGGGTGCCATCACGCAGGGCCTTCTCTATGGACCTGGCCGATTGGGAAAGAAGCTGGGCCCCCACATTCCCGGAGCTGCCCCCCAGGTAGTGAATCTGCTCCAGCACCCTCTCCTTGTCGGCGCTGCGGTATGTCTCCCTTATGGACTCGGCAAGATGCTGATTCATATTCCTGTATCGGGCCAGAATCTTGATATACATCTCCCTGTCTCCGGTCAGCCGCTCCAGACCGTCCCTGAAATCGATAAACCGGCCCGGATCAACGGCGTCCTCCCAGACGGGAAATCCCCCGCCGCCCCGATTATCCGGAATCTGTTTGCTCCCGGGAATCCACTGGAGAAAGACGGCCATAAGAGCTTCGATCTCAATGGGTTTGGCCAGATAACCGTTCATACCCGCTTTGAGGACCTTCTCTTCGGTGCCCTTCATGGCATCGGCGCTCAGGGCGATGATGGGAATGCGCTCCATCCCCAGCTCCCCCCGAATGATCTCCGTAGCCACGTATCCGTCGCAGATGGGCATCTGAAGATCCATGAGGATCAAGTCATAACTCTCAGGGCCGGTCTGTTTGAGCTCCTCCACTGCCATGAAGCCGTTTTCCACGGGTACCGCCTCGATTCCCCGTTTTGTGAGAATATTGACCATCACGTCCTGATTGATCGGGTTATCCTCGACAAGGAGAATCTTCGCATCCGCGAACCCCCGGACTGCGGGCGCAAAGGCAGAGGCAGCTCCTCCCTGAGATCTGTCGAAGTCATCGGTGAGGATCCGGACAATCCCCCTCAGAAGGGATTCCCTGTCAAAAGGCTTATACAGGATAAGGTCGATGCCCGTCTCATGGGCTTCCCTTACCGCATTCTCATCGGAAAAGGCGGTGATGAGAATGACCTTGGGAATGATTGGGCTGGCCTGTTCCCTGATCTTGCGCCAGGCGCCTATCCCGTCCAGGCCGGGCATCCGCCAGTCCAGGAGCACCAGATCCACCTGGTCGTCCCACTGCATCAGGGCGTTATAACCCGATTCGGATTCCCGAATCTCGATGGAGAAATCTTTCAGATAGGATTTGATCGTCTCCCTCATATCCAGGTCGTCCTCCACGAGCAGGATCGTGCTGATATGATCGAGATGGCTTAAATCCAGTTCATCTCGGCCCGTGGGTTTCTTGCCCCCGATGCCCAGGCTGATGGAAAACCGAAAGAGGCTTCCCCTGCCCGGTTCGCTCTCCACTTCCAGATCCCCCCCCATCAGGTTGACCAAATTCTTGGAAATAACCAGTCCCAGCCCGGTGCCCCCGAACTTCCTCGTGGTGGAGGAGTCGGCCTGGGTAAAGGGCCGGAAGAGTTTTTCCAGCTGCTCTTCGCTCATGCCGATTCCCGTATCCCTCACTTCGAAGGTGAGGGAGAAGGTTTCGCTGCTCTCCCTTCGTTTCGACACATAAAGGGATACCCTGCCCTTTGCGGTGAACTTCACCGCGTTGTTGGTCAGATTAAGAAGAACCTGCTCCAGCCTCAGGGGATCCCCTATCAGCAGATGGGGCAGATTGGTTCTGTCCTCCAGCTGCAGGGTCAGTCCCTTCTGGCCGGCGCTGATTCCTATGATTCTCTCTATCTTCAGAAGCACGTCGTCCAGATTGAATTCCACCTGGTCCAGAAAGACCTTATTGGCCTCGATTTTCGAAAAATCCAGAATATCGTCAATGATCAGCTTCAGATTGTTCAGGGCTCCCTCGACGCTGTTCACATACCCCTCCTGCTCCGGGGTCAGGGAGGTCTCCCGAAAGAGCAGATTGTATCCCACGATGGCATTCATGGGAGTTCTGACTTCATGGCTCATGTTGGCGAGGAAATCGCTTTTAGCCTGATTGGCCTCCTCGGCCTTGACGGTGAGAATGTTGGCCAGTTCGATTTGCTCCTTCAGATCCTGATTGGCCCGGCGAAGGGCTTCCTCGGCTATTTTCCTGTCGGAGATATCCACAAAGGTAATGAGCAGGGCCTTCTCCCCCTGATACTCGAAGGGAACCAGGGTGCGCAGAACTTCCACGGGAGTCCCGTCGGAGGCGAATATCTCGTCCTCCTGATTCACCGCGTAGTCGCTGATCCTGCCCCGGCCGTAGGGACAGGGCTGCCCTATCAGCTCGGCGGGATCCAGGCGGTAGAGGGAGGCGGCGTTCCTGTTGACGAACTGGATCAGGCCGGATGTCCTTTCGGCGACAACCACCCCGACCTGCAGGTTCTCCAGGATATCCTTGACCTGGGCCTCGCTCTTCTCCAGGCGCCGGGATGTGCTCCTTAAGCGGATGACAATATGGGAGAAAAGGCCTATGATCAGTCCTATCATGGTGAGGAAGGAGAGGATAATGATCAGGGATTTTCTCATGATGCTGCCGAACCAGACATTCTTGTCGATAGAGAAAATGACCCCGTATTTCACCCCCAGTATTCTTACGGGATAGTAGGCCGAAAACACTTCGGTCACTCTGTCCGTTACCAGATCGTGCTCGAAGAAGCCCTGCAGATTCCGGCTTATGTCGTCGGTAATCAGATCCAGGACCTCCGGGGAGACGAATCCGGTAGAAAAATCCTCGGGAATGAAGATAATCTCTCCCCTTTCGTCCACGCTCCAGAACCAGGACTGCTTCCCCGTGAAATGGTACAGCTCCAGCTCGTCGGAAATGGCCCGGGAGAGATCGATGAGGATTTCCAGATTCGCCACCAGTTTTCCCTCTTCCCTGACCGGCTGTATGTAGCGGAGGGTGCTCCCCTCGCGCACTACCCGGGAATTCTCCGAAAGATCGAGAATCTCCTCGGACCGGATGACGGAGCCGATGGTAAAATAATTGATGTCATCCTTCATAAAATCCCGGGACCGGTGCTCGTCGTGAATGGTTATGACAAGGATGATGTTCTGATACTTGGAGTAGAGACGTCTCATCTGGTTGAAGAGGGACGACTCGATAACGTCCTTTTCCAGAAACTCATTGAAGGGCACCACGGTCAGCTGATGGCGTATCTCCTCCTCGAAGGCCATGAGGGAGGCCTGCACGTTGTTGCCCCCTATCTCCGCCTCCTTGAGCAGCATCTCCTTGGTGTAGTCCGTCTGGATATTCAGGGTGTCCCTGAAGTTATAGAATACGGAAGCGGCCAGGGCCACCACCAGCAGGAGAGTGAAGGGGATGGGCAGCTGCTTCGGGCTGAAGTTCTCCCTTACCATTCAACCACTTTGAGGATAATCCAGTCCAGTTCGGGAATGCTCTCGGCCAGGAGAACAAACTTGATATCCGATTCGGTAAATGAGGTTTCCCGCAGCCCCTGGATCAGAATATCCTCTCCCGCGGCCCTTACCTCCTGGGATTTGCTCTGCAGAAGATTAAAATCCTCCGCCCGGAAGGTGTCCTGCCGGATGGTTTCCAGATATTTGTGATTCTCCAGGGGGGGCAGCGCGAAAAGCTGGGCCGTCTCCTGGTCGATGCTCACCACGGTTCCCCGTGGATCCAGTATGGCGATTCCCGTTCCCCCGGGCTTGATGTACCTTTCCGTTATGGTCAGGATGGTCACGTCCAGCCCGGGGACGCCCACCAGTTTGCCATCCACGTATACCGGGGCGATGGCAGACACCATCCATCCCCGGCCGGCGGGATCCACATAGGGCTCGTTGACCCAGACCGTCTTTCTCCCGGGGTTGTGCTCCCCGTCGGCGAGGTAGTAAAAGTTATACGAGGGAATATCGATGTCCGGGGGATACTGGGTGATCACATCGAAGAAGGGATAAATCCTGTTGTAGGAATGCTCGTCATTGTAGTAGACCTGAACCACTTCGGGATATTCGGTTATGATCTTTTTAAAGTTCTGATCCAGGGGTTCGGTGAAGTAAACGATGTCCTTGATTTCCTGGGTCAGGGGATAGACGGTGGAGACGATGACCGCCGAGTTACCGTCGTCCACGGGCTTGTAGAAAACGCCGTTGTCATAGACCTGATACCGGGATTTGTCAACCGCCGCCAGATTCTTCCGTTTCTCCTCTTCCCCGTAAAGAAGGGCCGTATCCGCCGCCAGTTTTTCCGTTTCCACGCTGATGCGCTTGAAATCTCCGTTGATACGGCCTGCTATCTCCTGCAGATCCTTTCTCGCTTCATCTACCCTCGCTTCCCGTTTGGCCTTGCCCTGGCAGGAAGCGAGGAGGGGCAGCAGCAACAGCGCCGTCATGAGGGGGCGGATTCTCTTCATGTTGTCATCTCCCGGCGAATATTTTCACTTTTCTGATATTCACCCTTATAATTTCTAATTCATCGGAGACGAATAAGCAAGAAAAGCCCCGAAAAATCCGGTGCCTCCGCCGGGTCAGATATACTTTTCCAGTCCCTCCTGCCGAACCTTCCAGGAGCCGTCGTCGGGAAACCCGGGGGCCTCCCCGGTGGAACCCTCCCACCCGGCGGCCATCATGGCCGCGGCCAGGAGAAGCCCCCCGTTGCCGGGGAGGTAGAGGGGCAGTGCCTCGGAGCCGACCTGCCGGTTATGCCCGTTAGCCATGTAGCAGTTTTTATCCGCTTCGGCCAGGAGAAAATCCACCGCCTCCTTACGCCGTCCCAGCCGGGCCAGGGTCATGGCCGCAGCGGGGAAATCCCAGCCCCACATGGTTTCGCAGCGCCAGTTCTCCCTGACCCCGTCGAAACTGCGGGACATGGCTTCCCGGTCGATCGACTCCCCGGGGAGCAGCCCCAGAGCAAAAAGCATGGCCGGGTGATCCGCGGCGAAGGCTCCGTAGGTGCCGACGCAGTTCCCGTGGGCTTTGTAACGGCCGGTATCCTTCTCAAGGGGGCAGGGGCTCAGCATATCCAGAACTTCCCGCCACTTCCCGGGTGAGGGCTGTTTCAGCCGCTTCTTCCACAGGAGGGCCGTTTTAAGCCCCCAACGCCAGTACTCCAGTTCGAAGGTGGGATTAATCGTCTCTTCAGGGCGGTGGTTCTCCTGGGCCGGAATAACCGGCGGCCCCAGAATGAACTCCCCCCGGTCCTCGTCCCAAAGGGCGTAATCGGCCATGAAATCGGCGGTGAGGAAGACCCGCTCACCGTACTTCTCCAGCACCGCTTCCTCCCGCTTCCTGCGGTAGAGCAGCTCGGCGAAGAGAATGATGTGGGGCTGCTGCCAGCAGAGCAGGGTTCCGATGGGGGACGGGCTGTCCCTCCCTTCGGGATCGGTCATCTTGGGCCAGCGGATGCCCCGGTAACCCTGCTGAACCGCCCTTTCCCGGGCCGAGGGGATAATCCCTTCGTACCAGGCCAGGCTCTTTTCCACCAGATCACCCCGGTTCCAGAGTATGCCGTTAAGAGCATGCCAGATATGCATCTCCAGATGGAATTTCCCGTACCAGCTGTTGCAGGTCAGCCCGGTCTCGGCGGGAGGCAGGGATCCCATGCTCTGCAGGGCCAGCAGATACTGGGAGAGAATGATGCGCCGCTCCAGTTCCCCCGCCCGGGGATCACGGCTCCCTTTGAAGGAGAGGGCCGCCCCGCCGGTCCAGAAGGATTTCCAGCGACGGGCGCTTTCCGCGGCCGTTTCTTCCAGGAGGGGAATCTCCCTGAATAGGGCGTCACGGGAGAACTCCAGAGAGAACTCCATCACGCTCCCGTCCCCGGAAAAACTCCAGCGGTGGACGCCGGCTGGTACAAACCGGGCGTCCTGAGCGAAACGCAGGGAAACGGCGTACTCCAGAGAGTCGACTTTCCTGTTTATCCGGAACCGGCGGGGACTCTCCTCTTCCAGCACCGAGAAGTGCTTCTCACCGGCGGACCAGTCGGCTCCCTCCTTTTCGTGGGAGGGATAGGGAAAGCGCAGGTCCAGCCCCAGGGCCCCCTCCCCGATCAGAGGGGATTCTATGCGAAAGGAGAGCAGATCCCTTTGGGGATGGCAGACGCTCTGTACCCGGACCGGGCGTCCTTTCAGGGTAAAGGAACTGGAGAGTCTTCCCGTCCACAGGTCCAGAATCTGCTCCGTTTCAGTCAGATCCGCCTCGTTCAGCTCCTCCTTTCCCTTAACAGAGAGACCGATTTTCCCCAGGTGAAAGCGGTGGGGATTCCGGCGCAGACCGTCGTAAAGGCTCTCCTGCCCTTGGGGATCGGTCATGTAACCCACGGTCCTGCCCCCGCAGGCGAACTCCTCACGCCTCAGATCCCGATCGTCCGCCGGGGCATCGGGATAGGCGTGCCATCCCCACTGGCTCATGGTGCACAGGGGCATGTCCCCGGTCTGACCGGCGCCGAAGCTCTGCAGGCCCGTCACATCGGCGGTAAAGGTAAAGTCTCCGTTTCCCACAGAGAGGGGGCTGCGGGGATCCCAGTTTGTGACCACCGGATTGTGCCTTCTCACTAATGTGGTCCGGTCGATTCCCCCGGCCAGAATCAGCCCCTGATCGGACTCTTCTACCCGATGGTGAAGGAAACGCTCATGGGGGGTACTGTTCGGCCCGTGCCAGGTAAGCCTCAGATCCCCGGAAAAATCACGGAACACCATGCCGTGTCCCCCGTCCCGGGAGATCAGGGGCTCAGGGGTCTGCTCCCAGGGCCCCAGCAGGGAACCGGACCGGGAAAGGGCGCAGCCCATGGCATAACCCTGCTCCCCGATACTGGACCAGAGCATGACCAGGGTGCCGTCCTTTTGGCGGTGCAGAAAGGGGCCGTCGGTCACCCGGGCGTCACAGAGCCCCGAACCGTCCCGCCTCTCCCTGGGCACGGACCAGGAAGCGGCGGAAGCCCGGAAGAGCAGTTCCGGTCCCCCGGCGGGGTTCTTCAGATCTTCGCTCAGGGGCATGGCGTAAATGGCTCCGTCATGGGCCTGCACCCACTCATGGCAGAAGACGATCCAGGGTTTTCCCGTCCCGTCCGCATAAAGGGTCCCGTCCAGGCACTCCCAGTCGGCGGGAGTGACCGCCCCGTCGGACAGGGGCAGGAAGGGGCCCAGTATGTCATGGGAAACGAGAATCTGGGTGCCCCGGCATGTATCCGGGGAAGTAAAGCTGGCAAAAAGATAGTACCTATCCCCGTAAGGATGAATCTCGGGAGCCCAGAAATCATGGGTACCCCAGAAACCTTTTGGCGGAGTGAAGACCGGAAAGGGTCCTTCGAAATTCTCCAGATCCCCGCTCACCCAGGCCTCAAAGCCGGTCCCCTCCTGATTCCAGGGATTCCTGTCCGTGGTCCCGAAGAGGTAGTATTTCCCGTCCTCCTTATGGACCAGGACAAAGGGATCGCGAATCTGTATGTCTTCTCTTTTATGCACTCTGAATACTCCCGTATTAATAACCGAGGGCAGAGGATTACCCCCTGCCCTCGCAAATCGATGCCCTTTTGACGGGGCTTCTTATTTCGTGATCATCCTGTTGATCAAATCGGCAATCTGCTTACCCCCCTCGGCGGGAGTATTCTGGCCGAAGGCGACTCTCTGATAGATCAGGAACAGGGTGCTGTTGAACTCCGTATCGTTGGGAACATGGTCCGTCTCCATGGAGGCGTGGTTCTTCGTTTTCTCCAGGTAATCGAAGACCTTCTGATCCGTGGCGGAACCGGCTCCGGCGGCACGGGCGGTGGCCGAAGCGGAGGCGCCCCGGTTGCTGCCCAGAATCTTGGCGGCGTCCGGATCGTTTACCAGGAAGTTGATGAACTTGACCGTTTCCTCGATATTTTTGGAATCCTTATTCACCGTGTAGAACTGGCTGGGAGCCTGCCACAGCGCCTTGGTGGCTTCGGCGCCGGGGAATTCGATGAAGTCAAGCTCATCGGTGGTGGCCGCCTGGTAACCGCTCAGCTGATTGGTGAAGAGGAAGGCGATGGCCGCTTTTCCGGCGATCAGAGCGGATGTATCCGCATTGGATTCGGCATAGCCCGCAGCCACGTCGGGAGGGGGAACCAGACCATTGTCCCGGTAGTCCTTGAACAGTTCCAAATACTTCTGGCCGGCCGCCGCGGTTACCGCGGTGGAGTTGGAGTCCCCATCATAGAGGGGAGTTCCGTTATACCGGGTCCAGTAGCCGAAGGCGGTGGAGCTGGAAGAGGTAACGCCGATGTCCTGCATGGGATAGACTCCCTCGGGGAGCTTTGTCTTGAGCAGGGCCAGATAGTCCCGAAATTCGGCATAGGTCATGGTGAAAGAGGGAAGCGTCGCTCCGGATTTCTCTATCAGGGTCTTGTTGTAGACCAGGGCGGGCATGGTAACGCCGGTGGAGACGCCCTTGAGTTCCCCGTTGATGGTACCCGATTCGATAGCGCTGGCGTCGATGGCGTCCACGTCGAGCAGGGTGCCCGCATAGGCATCCAGGGGAAGGATCACATCGGCGTAGTCATAGATATTCCCGCCCATCTGGATAATGTCCGGCCCCATACCGCCGGCCAGCTGGGTGTCCACTTTCACGAAGTGATCCCCCGCGCCGCCGGATACTTCCGGGTTGACCATGACCCCGGCGTTCCGGGACTGGTACAGGTCAATAGCCTCCTGGCTTATCTCTACCCGCTCGCCGCTGCCCCAGTAGGCCCAGCGGATGGCCCCGTCGTTCTCTGCGGCTGCGGCATCGTTGTTTCCGGCGGCGAAAGCAGCGGATACGAGGGAAAGCACTAATGTCGAAATCATTAAGATTCTTTTCATCTATTCCTCCAATATTATTACGGGGTAACTACCCCTTGATTCCTGTGGTGGCGATTCCCTTGACAAAATACTTCTGCAGGGAAAAGAAGAGAATGAACGCCGGTATCAGGGAAAGCACGGACATGGCGAACATGGGGCCCCAGGAGGATTTTCCC
>JAFGPQ010000155.1 GCA_016936115.1 Spirochaetales bacterium
GAGGGGAACCGCAACGGTTTTCAGCAGCTCGCCGACTATCCTATCGTCGGCTCCGCGGTTTCCCCAGAGATTGGAATCCAGGACGAGTCTGTGGGACAGAACGGGAACGGCGAACTCCTTTACATCGTCGGGGACCACATAATCCCGTCCCGCCATAGCAGCCCAGGCCCTGGCCAGCTTGAGCATGGCAAGGGAACCCCGGGGACTAGCCCCTACGACGACTTTGGAATAGGATCGGGAACGGCGGCATAAATCGGTGATGTAATGAACCACATCCCTGTCCACATGCACCTCTTCCACGTCTTTGCTTAACTCAAGAAGGACTTCTCGATTAATCACCGGCTGCAGTTCCGGCTGTTCGGATCTCCTCTCCAATCTTCTGAAAAGGATCTCCCGCTCCTCATCCTCCGAGGGATACCCCACGGACAGGCGCATGAGAAAACGGTCCAACTGAGCTTCCGGCAGAGGAAAGGTTCCCTCATATTCGATGGGATTCTGGGTCGCGATGACGAGGAAAGGCTCCGGCAGGGGAAAAGTCTCCCCTTCCAGGGTTACCTGATGCTCCTGCATAGCTTCCAGAAGGGCCGACTGAGTTTTGGGAGAGGCACGGTTGATTTCGTCGGCTAGCAGAATATTCGTAAAGATAGGGCCTTTGCGTAGGGAAAATTTACCCTGATTGCTGTCGTAGACATACCCCCCCGTAATATCACCGGGTAAAAGATCCGGGGTAAACTGAATCCTCTTGAAATCAAGCCCCATGGCCCGTGAGAAACTTCCCGCGATGAGAGTCTTTGCCAGACCGGGAAAATCCTCCAATAGGATATGTCCCCCGGGAACAAGAAAAGCGGCGAACATGCGCTTCAGAACGCCATTTTTCCCGATAACGGCCTTCTCGACTTCCCCGATAACCCTATCCGATTTCTCATGAATCTTTCCCATAAATCCCCGCCCCCTTTTCCAAATAAACCAAATACTCCCTTACCATACGCTCCCGCTCCCTCCTGTTCCTTTTTTCCAATGAGGGAAACCATCTCCCGATGCCCTTTGCCGCCACCGGTTTCTCGAAAAGGAGGGAATAGACTCGGGGAGGAAGTCCCCGCTGACCGCGCCTGTATTCATCCAGTATGACAAAAGGCGTACCTCCGCCGGTTTCGGCCTCTTCGAGAGAAACAAGGAGGGATGCCATCTGTTCCCGGGATCTTTTGGAAAAGGGACTTTCCTTTACCACTCCTTCCAGAGCCGAATCCCACTGCTCCAGTTCCCACCGGTAGTAGTTCTTCTGGCCTTCCTCTCTCGGTTCCGGCTCCGGAATAAAATGTTTGGCAGAGAAAAATAAGATGAAAACCGTAAGGATAAGGGTCATGTCCCAGAGCTGTATCTGATCAATAGAGAGAAAGGTTACCCGCAGGAAAAGCCAGAGAATCATGGCGAGGGGATGAAAAAAATTATCAAGGAGATAGGTACGGAAAAGAAAACCACCGGACAGTAAAAGGATGAGTACCCCTGCCGGATATAAACGTTTTTCCCGTAACGTACCCATGGATTACACCCTATCCCGATCAAGATATCTGATAATGACCTGAAGCCATTTCAAAGCCTCTTCACTGTCATCCCGATTATATTCTCCCGCCCCGTATCTAACCCTTTCAAAGAGAGAGGTCAGTTCCCTGACCGGTTCCTCGGGCATGCCCGATTTCAGAATATGATCCCTGAATTCCTCGGCAGTCATATATTTTTCCCGGGAGATTTTTTTCTCCTCACACACAATCCGGCTCATATTGCCGTAGCAGAGTAGTATCGTATTCCTGAAATCGGCACCATGCCGGAGCTTCTTCTCCATCAGAAGGAACTCCTCCTTCAGAAGAGATTCCCCAGTCCTTACTCGATTATTATCACTGAGGAAATTAAAGATGAGAAAACCGGCGATAAGGCAGACAATCCCTCCCCCTAGCCAATAGAGCGACGGGGGAGGCGTTCCCAAAGGCGCCCTTTCCTGTTCCACCGGCATCGGCAGGGTTTCGGCGACGGTCTCGAGGCTTCCCTTGGGAAGGAGCAGGATGAGGAAAAAGATTCCCCCCGTAATGAGGAGGATAATCCCAAAAACGGATAGCCTCTGACGGAGCAATCGCCAGCTCATCCTTCGAATCATCCAAAGACAGAACAGTGATATCCCGATTATGAGCAGGGTTATCAGAAATATTTTCCCGAACTGGGAAATGGTAAGGGATAGATTCTCATTTCTTCCGCTGACCGTAATCTGACCTGAACCCTTATTGAACTCCGGCAGAGGCATACCCTTATGAAAAACTAACCCCCCGATTCCAAGTGACAGAAACAGAGCCAGGACACCCTGAATCAGAAACAGAAGGGTCAGAAGCAGAGGCTTTTCATTCTTGATCATCCGGTTCCACTCCTATCTTCTCCAGGATATCTACCGTATTTTTTATTCCCCGATAGAGAGAGTCCCGATCTTCCCGGGATAGGACAGACAATCTTTTCTCATAGAGAATCCGGTTGTCCCGGGTGCTTTCCTCCAGCTGGGCTCTCCCCTCGGGAGTGATTTCAATCCAGACAAATCTTCTGTCGCGTCTGTCCGGAATTCTTGAAACAAGCTTCATCCGGACCAGTTTATCCACAAGGGCGGTGGTGTAGGCCCGGGAGATCAGGAGCCTTTCGGCAATCAGGGATGAGGAGATGCTTTCTCCTTCCTCTTCCCCTGCGAGCAGGGCGCGGAGCACTTCCAGGTGAGTTCGGCTCAGACCCTTCTCGATTTTATTCGGGTCCCCCCGTAAAAGATATTTGAAAAGATGCTGAAACAGAGGATCAATCAGTTCAGCCGGTTCTCTTTGCTGTTCCATATTTCCCTTTGCAGTTGACAATCGATATAATTAGCATTACTAACTATTAGTACATTAAATCTCTTTTCTCCCATTGTCAAGAAAATGTTTTCCGAACCCAGCCCCTGACTTCCCCACGAGATTTCCCTTTCGCATTCCTCACATAAAAACACCCCGGAGCCGAAGCCCCGGGGTGTCATGAAATCTACGTAAATCTAATGAAGATTATTTGTAGGGGCTGAATTCGATATCGGCGAAGTCGGGATGGTTTTCATCCTTGTAGCCGGTCTTGAAGATGGTATCGTAGGTCAGCTGGGGATTAGTTGCCAGCAGGGTATCGATGGGAGAGTAAGCAGTCTTGGCACCATCGATGGAAGGTCCGCTGGTAAGGCCGGTCAGACCGTCTTTTCCGTCAACAACGTTTTTGGCGATAGACACGGAGTCTTTAACCAGCTTGGAAACGTCCTTGAAAACGGTCATGGTCTGAGTACCCTTACCGGTAACGGTGTCGCCCATGAGGCTTGCCAGGGTTACATTGGAAGCGTCTTGACCAGTGGTGAAGTACTTGTCATAGGGATTGGCCATCTTGGCGAATTCCTGGCGGATAGCGGCAGAAGTATCATCGTTGGGAGCCAGTACGAAGACAGCGTCGGTGGTCTTCTTGATCTGAGCTACAACACCGGCAGCCTTGATTCCGGCGGTTTCCGGGTTCCAGTCAGTATCGATGGGCAGCATGGCAGCCTGAAGGGCGTCCTTAGCAGCGTCATTGAAGGTGGCTTCGGTGTACTTCTTGAGTGCGAGGAAGGGAGCCGGATCCTGGTTCACGATATTGAACATACCAAGGTTGGGCTGAATAACTTCCATGGCACCGCCGAAGAAATAGGTGGCGTTGGGCCAGTCAACGACGCGGCCTGCGAAAATGGCAAGGTCCGCTTTGTTGGAAGTGGAGTAGCCTTCTGCCTTGGCGGCATCAACAAGGTGCTGACCCATGGCCTTACCTACGTTCCAGCTGTTGAAAGTGGTGTAGTAGTCGGCAACGTCGGAAGCGGATTTGGCCATGCGGTCATGGGCTACGACAGTAACGCCTTCGGCATGGGCTGCTTCTACAGCGGCTCCGCCATTTCCCTGAGCGGTGATAATAATAACCTTGGCTCCCTTGGCGATAAGAGCTTCCACGTTCTGCTTTTCCTTGGACTCGTCGCCTTCGGAGAAGAGAATCTCGAATTCATAACCGGCACCTAAAGCTGCCAGATCTTTTTTAAAGAAAGCGCCGTCCTGGTTGGCCCATCTTTCCTCAGATGCATCGGGAAGAACAACACCAATCTTGATGCCGCCCTTGCTGGCCTTTTCACCGCCGCCGTTGGCGAAGGCAAAACCGGACACGACTGTTACCATAAGCAATGCTAACAAAATACGTTTCATAAAATCCTCCATGAAAATATTAACAATCGCAGAATTATTCTGCAAAAAGTTTACTCTTTAATATAGTCAGACTCGGTGCTGACCCTGATCATATCTCTGATCTTATTGTACGCGCCCTGGGCATTGGTATACTTGTACTCGTACTCGATAAGATCATCCTTATTGGCCTTCTGGGCCTCTTTCAGTTCCCTGGTGGCCAAGGCGAAAGCTTCACGGGCAGCGGCAAGATCGGCCTTATTCTCTTTCTTGGCGTAATACATTCCCACCAGGTCCACGGGTCTGACGTTTCTCGTGTAAATATCGAACACTACGGCGAAGAGCAGTACGGAACCGAGAATGATGGGTTCCACGTTCGCATCGATACCTGCCAGGGACATTCCGTTCTTCAGGGAGATGATAACGATCGCACCGACTACCGCGTTAACGACTTTTCCGATGCCCCCCTTGGCGCTTGTACCGCCGATGAATACGGCAGCGATGGCATAGAGTTCCCAGAAGGGACCGTGCTTGGGAGAGGCGTTCTGAAGCCTTGCCACATACATAACACCGGCGATCATGGCGCAGATACCCATGGAGACGAAGATGATGATCAGCGTTCTTTCCACGTTGATACCGGACAGCTCCGCCGCTTCCGGATTGCCGCCTACCGCGTAGATTCTTCGGCCCAGAGTCGTCTGGGTGGACATGAAATGATAAACGGCGACCACTACGACGGTTATCAGCAGCAGGTAGGAAATACCCTTATTGGCGGCAAAGGTATAGGTAAGATAGCCGATGACCACGGAAAGGATCAGAATCTTCGTAATGAACAGCTCCACCTTCTCATTGGGAATGCCCAGAGTCCTGTGCTTCCGGCGCTTAATAATTCCCGAAGCAATCACGGCGAAAATGAGGACAATACCGGCAATGAGAGAGATCAGATCATACCCGTTATACTCATAGGTGGGCAGGTACCCGACTCCCACTTTTATGAAAAAATCGTTGGTGGTCGATATGGTTCTGTTATTCGTCCTGAAGAACAGCAGTCCCTTGAAGATGAACATGCCCGCCAAGGTTACCACGAAGGAAGGCACTTTGACTTTCGCAACGAAATATCCTTTAATGATTCCCACGACAACAGTAATGGCAAGCGCGCCGAGCAGAGCGCCTATTACCGACTGCCCCCCCGTTTCCACGGCGACCACGACATAGGCTCCCAGGAAGGCTCCCAGATACCCTACGGACAGATCGATCTGCTGGGTAACGATGACCAGGGTCATACCTACGGCCAGAACGGCTACATAGGCCGACTGGTTCAGCAGGTTCGTAAAGTTGAACGCTCCCAGGAAGATTCCACCTGTCATACCCTGAAATATGACAAAGATTACTATAAGGGCTATAAACATTCCGTAATCCCGGATATTCGTTCTGAACATCGAGAATAGTGTCAGAAAGTATTTATAAACTACCCATCCCATTTTTTGGAACACATTTCTATCGTCTGCCATTTTCTCTCCTAAACTGTTGCTTTTTCCATTATTTTTTCAGATGTGGCATCTTTAATATCAAATTCCGCTGTTTGAACACCTTCGGCGATAACGTAAACCCTGTCGCACATGCCCAGAATCTCGGGCAGTTCCGAAGAGATGATCATGATGCTCATGCCCTTCGCCACCAGGTCGTTGATGATCGTATAGATTTCGTATTTCGCCCCCACGTCGATTCCGCGGGTAGGTTCATCAAGAATCAGGATTCTGGGCTCGGCGAACAGCCATTTGCCGACCTGTACCTTCTGCTGGTTTCCGCCGCTCAGATTCCGTACTTTCTGCAGGATGGACGGGGTTTTTATATTCAGATCCTTTACGTATTTCTCGGCGCTTGTATTCTGGGTCAGATAGTTGATGACACCCATTTTGGAAATTTTCTGCAGGGCAGAAACGGTTAAGTTCTGGCCGATAGTCTCTTCCAGAATCAATCCGTCCTTCTTCCTGTCCTCGGAGACATAGGCGATGCCGTTCTCTATGGCTTTCTTGGGGGAACTCAGCTTGACCGCTTTACCGAAAACGATGGTGGAACCGGTTATTTTATAATTCTTGGGATTCCCGAAAATGCTATGGGCCAGTTCCGTTCTGCCCGCCCCCATCAGACCGGCGATTCCCACCACTTCGCCCTTGCGGATCTTAATGTTCGAGTTACTGACAATATACCGGTTCAGACTAGTATCGAAGGAATTCAGGTGTACCGTCTCAAGGACCACCTCGCCCCCGGCATAGGCGGGTCTCTTGGGGAAGATATCCTCGATCTCCCGGCCTACCATGTTCTTGATAATTTCCCGTTCGTTAATATCCTCTTTCACCATGCGGGTAACGGCCATACCGTCCCGGATTACGGTGAGGGAGTCGGCTATCGCTTCCACTTCCTTCAGTTTATGGGAGATCATGATGGAGGTGATTCCCTGTTTTTTCAATTCCACAATAAGGTTCAGAAGATTCTCACTGTCGTCCTCATTCAGGGCGGCGGTGGGCTCATCCAGAATAAGCAGTTTCACATTCTGGCTCAGCGCCTTGGCAATCTCGACCAGCTGCTGCTTGCCCACTCCCAGGGAACCGACCAGACTGTAGATATCAACATCCAGCCCTACCATATCCAGGAACTTTTTGGCCTCGCTTTTGGTCTTGTCCCAGTTCATGATAGAGAGCTTATTGTTTATTTCATGGCCGACGAAAATATTCTCATAGACGGTAAGGTTGGGGAAAAGCTCCAGTTCCTGATTAATAATGACTATACCGTCGGAAACGGAATCCTTGATACCGTGAAAGTGCTTAATCTTGCCGTCGAAAATAATATCCCCGTCGTAGGAACCGTAGGGATAGATACCACTCAAAACTTTCATCAGGGTGGATTTGCCGGCACCGTTCTCACCGACGATAAAATGGATCTCACCCTTCTCAACCGTTATGTCCACTTCGTCCAGCGCCTTTACGCCGGGGAAGGTCTTGGTTATGGACTTCATTCTTAACATTACATTGTCTTGCAAAAAAAACACCTCTTTGAGACGGTATAGAATTAGTGTAACCCGGTATTTTTTTTCTGGAAACAGGAGAGTTTTTTGAATTCCCGTGAAATTTTTACCTTACAGGCATGAAACGCGGGACATATGGGTAATATTTTGTGATCAAGATTTTACTGATATGTCCGGTAAACCTCTTCTTTTGAATGGAATCCGTCCTTGATGACCGTGTCGTCCATGCTATCCCGGTATACGGGAATAGGGGTTTCCACATAATAGGGAATAGTAGTCCCCGAGCCGTTATCCAGGGTCTGTTCCGCTTCGGGGCGCTCCCCCTTCGCCAGGGCCACAGCCAGTTCGGCAGCCCGTTCAGCCAGCCGGGGAATGGGTTTGTACACGGTCATGAGCTGGGTCCCTTCCACGATCCTCTGGCAGGAGAGAAGGTCCGCGTCCTGCCCCACCACGGCCACTTCCCCGGCAAGCTGCCGTTCGGCAAGCGCCCGGATGGCCGCATCGGCGATCTGGTCGTTGGCGGCGGATATGGCCTGTATATCCTGGGTCTCCCTCAGGACCTGCCCGATTTTCGCAAAGGCCTCGTCGTAGCTCCACTCGTCCAGCCAGATCTCCTCCACCACGCGAATGTCCCCTGAGTCGATGGCGGGCTGGAGCACTTCGTAGCCCCCCCGGTTCACTTCGTAGCTGTTGTTGTCCCGGACCGATCCGTTGACGATGAGATAATTCCCCCGGGGAACCGCTTCCATGAGGGCGCGGCTCAGCAAACGGCCCACCTCCCTGTTGTCGAAGGAAACATAGCCTGTGATAGGAACCCCCATGATGGGCCGGTCGTAGGCCAGGACGGGAATCCCCCGGGCTTCGGCTTTCTTGAGAACCCCCGCCAGAAGCTCCATATCGTGGGGGATGACCAC
>JAFGPQ010000156.1 GCA_016936115.1 Spirochaetales bacterium
ATCGCCTCGGCCACGGCCACCTTTCTCTATAGACAGACCTTTAAGAACCTGCCCGAGGAGATCACCGAAGCGGCCATGATCGACGGGGCGGGGCCTCTGACTTTCATGGTGCGGATTCTGCTTCCCATGACACAGACCGTCACCGCGGCTCTGGTGGTGATTCAGTTTATCTACGGCTGGAATCTCTACCTCTGGCCCCTTCTCATCACCACAGACCCCCAGCTCCATCCCATAGTGGTGGGGATCTACAATATGCTCAACGCCGGTGATCAGCAGGCGGAATGGAACGTGATGATGGCGGCGACGCTCATTGCCATGGTCCCTCCGGTCATCATTATTGTGGCCATGCAGAAGCAGTTCATTCAGGGGATGAACGAAAAAGAGAAGTAAACATATTTGATACGGGCCATTTCATCCCTTATACTATATTTATCAGCTTAAGTATAAGGGAAGGCCGGTATGGAAAAAAACGTAGGATTCGTATCATTTCGCATCGCAGGAACGGACGGGGTCAGTCTGGAAATAGAGAAATGGGCCCACGTTTTTGAAGATATGGGGTGCCGCTGTTTCTATCTGGCGGGGGAACTGGACCGGCCGGAAGATCAGAGTATGCTCTTTGAGGAGCTTCATTTTCATCACCCCAAGATCAAGGAAATCTACAACCGCTGCTTTACCAGGGGGGGGCGGCCGGAAGAATTGTCCGGGGAGCTCCATGTCTGGCGCCAGAGATTCAAGACAGTCCTCTACCATTTCGTTGAGAAATTCCGCATTGACGTACTGGTCCCCCAGAATGCCGTGACTATTCCCCTGAATCCGTCCCTTGGCATGGCCCTGACCGAATTCATCGCCGAGACCAATATCCCCGTCATCGCCCATCACCATGATTTTTTCTGGGAAAGAAAGCGGTTTCTCTCCAACTGTATCTGGGATATCATCAATGCCAGCTATCCCCCCCATCTGCACAATATTCAGCACGTGGTCATCAACTCCTCCGTGCAAAACCAGCTGGCCCTGCGCACGGGCATCTCATCCACTCTGATTCCCAATGTGATGCATTTTGAAATGGAGCCTCCCGGAAAGGACGACTATAACAAAGGCATCCGCCGGGATCTGGGAGTCGCCGATGATGAGCTGCTGATTCTCCAGCCCACCCGGGTTGTGCAGCGCAAGGGGATCGAGCATGCCCTGGAGATGGTCTCCCGGCTCAAGAGAAAGTCCGCTTTTGTCATATCCCACGCTTCCGGGGACGAGGGCTTCGAGTATGAGCAGCGGGTGCGCGAGTATGCGAAGATGCTGGAGGTGAGGGCCATATTCGTGGTGGATCAGATTCGGGACAAGAGGGGAATGACCAAAGACGGACGCAAGATCTACACTCTGCAGGATATCTATCCCTATGCGGATTTCGTCACCTATCCCTCCCTTATCGAGGGTTTCGGTAATGCCTTTCTGGAAACGATCTGGTTCCGTAAGCCGATTATGGTGAACAACTATTCCATCTACTCCACCGACATCAAGCCCAAGGGGTTCAAGGTGGTGGAGATAGACGATTACGTGACAGATAAAACCGTGGAGGAAGTGGCCTTTCTCCTGGATAATCCGGATGAGGTGAAGAAGATCACCGATTTGAATTATGAGCTGGCCCTGCGCTACTACGGCTACTCCGTGGTGAAGAACAGGCTGCGCAGTCTCATGTGCAATTTTTTCGGAGACTGCGACGCTATCTGATTACTCCTTCAGGGAGCCTGCGGCAAACCCCTTCTTGATCTGCTTGCTGAACGCGGCATAGAAGATCAGGATAGGTACCGTTCCGTACATGAGGGCGGCGAACTGGACCCCGTAGTCCCGGGCGGTGGTCCCGGCGAAGGCGTTGATCCCCGCGGGCAGGGAGCGGACCGCCTGGCGGCTGGTCAAGACCATGATCAGGACGAACTCGTTCCAGTTACCCAGAAAGCAGTAAATGAGCATGGTAGCCATAACCGGAGCGGACATGGGCAGCACGATGCGCCAGAAGATCCCCATGTAACCGGTCCCGTCGATCAGGGCGGCTTCCTCCAGGGAGTCGGGGATACTCTTGAGATAACTGGTCGCGAGAAAGAGCTGAAAGGGCAGACCCAGGGCCACATAGGGAATCAGAACTCCCCAGCGGGTATCGTCTATCCCCACAAAGCTTTCCATAACAAAGAGGGGTACAAGGATCGAGTGTACCGTGATGAGCAGGCCCCCCAGAAAGAAGGTATAAAGGAAACCGGTGATCTTGAATCCGAACTTGGCGAAGGCGTAACCGCACATCAGCGCCAGCAGAACCGTAATGACCGTGGCCACGGTGGAGTAGAAGATACTGTTCCCGAAGAGAATGCCGAATTCGCCCAGCTTCCAGGCCAGTTCGTAGTTGTGGAAGGTGGGGGCATCGGGCCATCCCAGGGGATCCAGGATAATCTCCTGGTGGGGCTTGAAGGAGCTGTAGGTGAGCCATACCAGGGGAATGATCGTGGTCAGGGTGAAAACGCCGATGAGGATGTAGGAGGCGATCCTCCATCCCAGCAGGTCCCCGCCCTGGTTTTTCTTAATTGCTGCATTGTTTTCCATCTGTGACTCCTAGGAGAACTTTCGTTCGAAATAGCTGAAGATCCCGTTGAGAATCTGAATGAGACCCACGCTTATGGCTACAATGAACATGGAGACGGCGGAACCGAATCCGTATTTGAAGTATTTAAAGGTGTTCATGTACATGTAAATAGCCACCACCTCGGTGTAACGGGCGGGGCCTCCCTGGGTCATGGCGAAGATCAGATCGAAACTCTTAAGGCTTCCCGAGATGGCCAGAACCGCAGTGGTGAAGATGATATTCGTCATATGGGGTAGGATGATACGCAGAAGGATCTGTCCCTCCGACGCCCCGTCTATGATGGCCGCTTCCAGAACCGAGGGGGAGATCTTCTGCATATTTGCCAGGAATATGATCATGTACATACCGGTATACATCCACAGGATCACCACCAGAATCGGTATGATGGAGAGTTCCTTCACTTCGGTAATGGACAGGATCCATCGGGGATCGTGGGTGATATTTCTCATGATCTGGGTGAAGATTCCCGCGTTGCCGAAGATGTTGCGCCACAGGAGGGCGACCACTACCGAGGAGATGGTGATGGGCAGAAAAATCATGGCTTCGAAGAAGTTACCCCCCTTCACCATTTTCCTGTACAGGATATAGGCCAGAACGAAGCCGACCGGGATCTGACCCAGAACCGATATGGCCACCACGAGTATATTGTTACGGATACCCCACCAGAAGTAGGAATCCTTGAATATGTCGATGTAATTTTTCAACCCCACGAACTGGGGCATGCCGAAACCGCTCCACTGGGTAAAGCTTAAGACGAAGCTGACAACCACCGGGAAGATGATAATCAGCGCGTAAACCAGTACGGCCGGACCTGAGAGAAGCCAGTAGCTGGTTTTTTTCAGGGTTTTGTGATTCATTATGTGCTCCTGATAAACCCGCCGGGGGAGTCCGGCGGGTAAGAATGTTTGCCTCTAGCTTACTTATTTAGGATTTCTGGTAGAGTCGTTGGCGGCGACCCACTTTTCAAAATTATCAGCCACAGTCTGAGCCGTCATATTGCCGAACATCATTTCCTGAAGGTCCGGATGGAGAATGCTCATGCCTTCCGCATCGATAACAGCGTCGATAACGTAACCGGCGGGCTTGGTGTTCAGGAAGTCCACCAGTTTGGCAAGAAGGGGATCGATATCGCCCATGTCGACCTTGGCGGAGGGAATCATACCGTGACCCACGCGGATTTTGGCTCCCACGGGACCGGAGTAGAAGTAGATCCAGTCCCAGGCGGCGTCGGCCTTGGCACCGGACAGATTGGCGTTCATACCGAAACCGGTACCGGCAACAACCGCGGTGGAGTCGGCCTGTCCCTTCTGATTGGGAATCTCGGGAAAGGTGTTCAGTTCCACATAGGGCTTCATGTCTTCGGGCACTTCTTCGACCATGGACTGGACTCTCCAGCCGCCGTCGATGAAATAAACGGCTCTTCCGTTGACGAAGTCATCCAGAGCGGTACCATAGCTGGCGGAGTTGATGCCGGGGGAGAACATGTCAGCCTCGGAAAGGTCGGCAATCACGCTCAGGGCATTGACGAATTCAGGATCGGAGAAGGAAGCCTCACCGGTTCTTACCGCATCGTACCACTTCATACCCCCGGCTCTCTCGGTGAGAGCGGAGAGAAAGCAGCTCTGCATTTCCCAGCCGTCTCCGTTATCCATAGCGATGGGAGTCAGGCCGGCAGCCTTGATCTTGTCGCCCTGGGCCAGAAGTTCGGCCATGGTTTTGGGATAGGTCAGGCCCAGCTCTTTCATGAGCTTGGTGTTGGAGAACATAACGTGAGTTGCGGTGATCTGCTGGGGAAGTTCGTAAATTTCTCCATTTGAACCCTGCTGAGTCAGTGCAGCCTGGGCGAATTCATCCTCGTGACCCTTCAGGTAGGGTCTCAGGTCCTTGATGAGACCGGCGCCGGTAACGTAACCGGTTCTCTTCAGGGGCCACAGGTAGAGCATATCGGGAATCTGTCCCGAAACGGCCATAGCCTGCAGCTTGTTGTGAAAGGGCTCGTTGTTCTGATACTCGATATCCAGTTTGATATCGGAGTACTCTTCCCAGGCTGCCAGGATCTCGTTCCACTGACCGGTGGCGGTCTGGTCGGAAAGATCGTGGTAGTGATAGAGCTTCAGAGTGACAGG
>JAFGPQ010000157.1 GCA_016936115.1 Spirochaetales bacterium
CCGTGGCTCCCGTATAGTAGAGGAACTGCTCAATCTGATGGCTGCCTATATCGCAGAGAATGCCCCCGTATTTCTCCTTGACGAAAAACCAGTCCGGGCGGGCCTTAGGAGAGAGCCGGTGGGGGCCCATTCCCAGAACCTGGATAACACGGCCGATAGCGCCCTGTTTGATTAGCTCGCCCGCGTAGACGGCGCTTTCCACCTGCAGCCTTTCGCTGTAGCTCACGGCGTATTTCATTCCCGTCTCGGCGACGACCTTCTTTACCATATCCAGCTGCTCCAGAGTGGTCAGGGGAGCCTTGTCCGTAAAGTAATCCTTGCCCGCCTTCATGACCCGCACCCCCAGATCGGCCCGCTCCGAGGTAACGCAGGCGCCGGCCACCAGCTTGACCTGGGGATCGGAGAGAACCTGTTCCTCCGAATCGGCCGCCTTCGCCTGGGGATAGGCCTTGATGTAGGCAGCCATTTTTTCCTTATCCGGATCGTACACCCACTTGAGGGTGGCCCCCGCTTCGAGCAGACCGTTGGTCATTCCGAAAATATGGGCGTGGTCCAGCCCGATCGCAGCAAAGAGGAACTCCCCTTCCTTCACCACCGGATTCGGCTTGCCCTTGGGGGCGTAATTCATACCTTCTTTTCTTTCTGCCATATCATCAACCTCACTTTTTCCCGTAATTTCCTACGGTAATATCTTCCGCCGCGAAATTCTCCACGGAAGCCGTTTTCTTATAAAACCGGACAGCCTTGTCCAGTATGCCCTGAAAGGTATAGAACGCATCGTCCTTCGCCAGGGGTAGGGTCACTGTCTCTTTCCGGCAGCCCGATTTGTAAATAGCCGTAATCAGCTCCACCGTTCTTCGCCCGTCCTCGCCGGTAATCATGGGGCGGCTCTTGTTCTCCAGAGCTGTTAAAATATCGTCTATCTCCCCGGCGTGCCCCTCGTGGGCCAGATCGGGCAGAGCCCCGAATTCATCATTCAGCTCCTTCTCCAGCGTCTCATTCCTCTCGGGGAAACCATTCGGCAGGGAGGTACTGGCATAGGTGTCCCAGGGCGCTTCGATCTTGGCGTTCTCGCACTGCAGAACCAGCCCCTGCTCCTCCCCATGGTGTACCACGGAACTGGTCACCTGGGCCAGAGCCCCGTCTCTGTAGCGAAGAGCGGCGAAGGAGATATCCTCCACTTCCGAGTTATCGTGCATCACGTTGCCCAGAACGGCGGTAACCTCTTCGGGCAGCTCTCCCTGCATCCAGTTGATCATATCGATGTGGTGAACCGCATGGTTCAGGGTGGGGCCGCCCCCTTCCTTCTCCCACAACCCTCTCCACCACAGGTCGTAATAGGAGTGGCCCCTCCACCAGAGGGAGTTCACATGGGCTACGCGCAGCCGGCCCGCCTTTCCCCCTTCCAGGATCTTTTTGAGCTTGTAGATAGAGTCGCGAAAGCGGTTCTGGGCGATACAGGCCATGGTTACTCCGTTTCTCTTCTCCGCTTCGATCATGCGGTCGCACTCTTCCAGGGAAGCGGCCATGGGCTTTTCCACCACCACGTCCTTGCCGGCATCCATCATATCTATGGCGATGGGCGCGTGAACGTAGGGGGGGGTGCACACGTGAACCAGATCAAAGGGAATGTCCGAAGCAAGCAGTTTCTCATGGGAATAGAAAACGGGACAATCCAGATCGAATTTCTTCTTCAGCGCCTCTCCCTTCTCGGGGTAAATATCCACCAGAGCCGTGATGCGACAGCGGCCGGGAAAGGTCATGAGCCCCTCGATATGGGCCGGGGCGATATTCCCCGTACCGATAACGGCAACATTTATCATAATACAGAATCCTCCGTAGAATCAGACTTATATCATAGATTCTAGCACCGGCCCCTTTACAACAAAATGAGTCAGTTATATTGTTTTTATAAAAATTAAAGATATTCAGGCAGGAGAAAGATGATAAGCCTCCATCCCCATCTTTACTACTTTGTTAAGAAAGAGTGCTATTCCAACTGGAGAATCGACGAGCAGAGGATCCCCTTTTACGATCTGCTCTTCATCACCCGGGGCGGAGCCGACTACATCATTAATGGAGAGCCCCTGTCTTTGAAGGAGGGGGATATCCTCTTTCTAACGCCGGGAACCGTCAGAAGCGCCTCCACCGGGGGCATGTCCTGCGTCTCCCTGGACTTCACCCTGGAGAACGGGGAGCTGCTGAATCTTCCCATGGTAACGGCTTTGGTGGACAGGGAGGAGTTCCGCCGGCTTTTTAGGGAGCTGGAGTACGAGTGGCTGCAGAAACAGTCGGGCTACGAACTCAAGTGCCAGGCTCTCTTCTCCCTGGTCCTGCACCGGCTGATCTATGAAAACCGGGAGACACCCCGCAACGCCCATGTGGAGTCTCTTAAAAGGTATATCCTGGAACACTACGCCGAAAAACTGACCATACGCGGTCTGGCGGAGAAGATGAAGCTTCATCCCGCCTACTGCGGATCCCTTTTCCGGAAATACGAGGGTAACAGCATTTCCGAATTTATCAGCCATGTGAGGATCAACAAGGCTGCCAGCCTGTTGGAGACGGGGGAGTACACAGTGGGGGAGGTCTCGGAAAAAACGGGCTTCTCCGATATCTACTACTTCAGCAATACCTTTAAAAAGCAGACCGGATTCTCCCCCAATTACTACAAGAAGAGAACCCTCCTCCACGAAGGGCAGCCCCGGTAGTCTACCAATCGCCCTTCACGGTCCCGCCGGGAACCGCCCAGGGAGCTCCGGCCTCATAAAAGCTCTGCCCGGTCAGGAACATTTCATCCTGAAGCCCAATAATGCCGGGCAGGTAGTAATTCTCTTCCTCTCCCTGACCTTCCACGTTGTAGTATGCCGATGAGACTTCAATCACCGGGGCAGCTTCGAAGAGGCGGTTAACACACAGAACCTGCTGCCAGGAGTTCTCGATAGTGCACAGGGGCGTCTCTCCCGCAAGAAGAGATCGGCAGACATCGAGAAAAATCCCTTGGTGTACATCTGCCTTACCGATATCCACCCTCTCCACAAGGATTTCCCCCTCCCCTTCGCAGTGGTAGATTTCACAGAAATCGCTTTCCCAGCGGATTCTCCCCCTCTCAAAGAAAAAATCGGTCACCGGATCTTCCTTCTCCCGGCAGGCGTGGGTGGCGGACATCTGAATGAGGGGGCCCTCTTCGGTTTTGATGCGGATATACTGGGTATCGGCGGATTGGATGGGCTGCACATGATAGTTCTCCCCGTAAATGGTCAACGGCAGAGCGGACGAATCCCTCCCCGATCCGGCGATATAGAGCATATTCTGAAGATAGTGGGCAGCCGCATTCTGCAGGGGGGAGTCCAGAACGGGCTTACCCCCCATGCTCAGTTTTCCCGCCCAGCTGTTGCGGTGGTAGTACCGGGCGTCCCGGGGCCAGGAGACTTTCGTACGGGCTTCCAGCAGCTCTCCCAGAGTCCGGTTAAGGCGGATCTCCTTTATCCTCTGGACGGTGGGGGTGAAAATATTCTGAAAGCCGATGGCCAGCTGCTTTCCCGACTTTTTCTGAGCGGCCCCCATAGCCATGACATCCTCCATGGTACCGGCGGCGGGTTTCTCGCACATGACATGGGATCCCTTTTCAAGAGCCCCGATAGAGAGGGTTGCATGGGAGTCTATTCCCGTAGGAAGGGCTATCAGATCCAGCCGCCCCTGCTCCTTTTCGAGCATATCATCAAAGGAGTCATAAACCCGGACGCCCCGCTGTTCCAGGGCCTGGAAATTCTCATCCCTGATATTCCCCGGACGGACTACCGCCGCTTCCAAAACAGCCAGCCCCGCCTCTTCACAGGCTTTTATGCTTCTCAGATGGGTCTGCGCATATCCGTTTATGCCGACTATACCAATTCTCACCCTGTCCATTTCACATCTCCTGTGGGGAAGCGCCGTATATTCTCCTAAAGATAATATATCATTAATAGGAATCAAAGCGGTTTTTCACCAGAACTTGGGATTTATCCTATGATAGGGGGAATCCGGGCATAAAAACAGGGACTCATGGTATGGCACGCCTTTTGCATTGGGATAGGCAGGAGGATTCGTATGAATGTTGTCGAACTGAAGGAAGTTCACAAGGACTACTCGCTGGGCAAGGTGAACGTGCCGGCGCTAAAAGGAATTAGTCTTACCATCGGGGAAGGGGACTTCGTCTCCGTAGCAGGTCCCTCGGGCTCGGGGAAAACGACTCTGCTCAACCTGATCGGATGCATAGACCGCCCCACCCGGGGCGAATTACATATCACAGGCCAGAATCTGGAAAGGCTCAGGGATCGTGAACTGACCGAACTGCGTCACCGCACCCTGGGATTTATCTTCCAGACCTTCAACCTGATTCCCGTGCTCAATGTCTATGAGAATGTGGAATTCCCCCTGCTTCTGGGAAAACGAAAACAGTCCCGAAAGGAAGAAAAGGAATGGATTGACCATATCATCAACGAGGTCGGCCTGGGTGACCGCAAGAAGCACCGGCCCAACGAGCTTTCCGGGGGACAGCGTCAGCGGGTGGCCATAGCCCGGGCCCTGGTAACACGGCCCCAGATCGTACTGGCCGACGAACCCACGGCCAACCTTGATTCGGCCACCAGCGAAAGAATCATCGAGCTGATGAAGAAGATCAACGAAGAGCAGAAGACCACCTTTATCTTCTCCACCCACGATCCCATGATCGTGGACATGGTGGATCATGTCATCCGCCTGCATGACGGGGTGATAATCTCCGGGAGCACATCATGAACAGCGTCCTCAAGATCGCTCTGCGAAACGTGGGGGCCCATAAGATAAAGACCGGGATTGTGGGGGGACTGATCTTTCTGGGTGTTTTTCTCATTGTGGTGGGAAACTCCTTTCTCTCCTCCACCACGGAAAGCCTGCGCCGAGCCTACACCCAGTCGGTTTCCGCGGAAATCGCGGTCATCAAGAATATCGATTTCGATTACTCCCTCTTCGGGACCTGGAACGAGATGGGGAATCTCCACGTACCCAAACTGCCCGATTACGACCGGACCCTGGAATTCCTGCAGGCTCAGGAAGAGGTCAGGGAAATCACCACCGTCTCCCAGGGCTTCCTGGTAGTCAACGCCGGTGAGAACGATTCCGATTTCTGGCTGAACGGACTGGCCATTGATCCCAAGAGCTACGGCCGGGTTTTTAACGTGGAGGAGAGTCTTATCCTCCATGAGGGGCGAATGCTTCTCCCCGACGAGGAGGGCATCGTTCTGTCAAAATACGCCGCCGACTACCTTCGGGACTACAAGGGCATCACCGTCCATCCCGGAGACAGCCTGCTTCTGAACGGCTACTCCGCCAACGGGTTCCGCATACGGGAAGTTCCGATACGGGGGATTTTCGAGTACCGCTACGTAAAGGGTGATATGTACCCCATGCTGCCCCGGACCTGCCTTATGGATCAGCAGAACCTGAATCTGCTCTGCGGTCTGAATCCGCCGGTGCAGAAGGAGGAAACCTCCGCCCTGGCCGAAGAGCTGCTTTTCGCTCCCTCCGAAGAGGATATGTTCGGAGAGGTCTCCTTTGACGCGGGGGTTTCCTCCGATCCGGTGGAGACGGACCTGAGCTCCCTGCTGGGTGACATGTCTCTGCGCCATTCCCTGTCCCAGACGGAAAACAGCGACTGGCAGTGGTTCCTCGTTTCCCTTAAAGAAGGGGACAAGAAGTCGGTCAAAGCCTTTCGGGAGAACCTGAACGATTATTTTGCTGAAGCTTTTCAGACCTTTACTCCGGATTACGTAAAAGACGCTCCCCGCTTCGCAGATCAGTTCCTTGCATCGGACCAGGAGGAGATCGCTTACCTCAGAACTTACCTGACAGAAGAGGAGAAATCTCAGTTATCCAATGTTCAGTCAGGAGCTCAGGACGGGGCGGAACAGGTCAGCCGTATCATCAACCGGATCATGGAGATTGAAAACCTGCAGAAGGGTTCTTCCCTGGAAAGCTATCCCTTCGATTCCATGACCCGGAATCTGATGGATGAAAAGGCGGACGAAGCAACTACCCGTCGCCTGAACCGCCTGATGATCGAAGAACTCTTCCCCTACACCCTGGAAAAGGGTCCGGACTATACGGTGAGTGAATGGTGGCACGCGGCGGCCCCCATGTCCATGACCACCATGGGCATACAGGCGGTGATGAACGCCGCCCTGCTGATCCTGTTCATCGTGGCGGTGATCATCATCATGAACACTCTTATCATTTCGGTGATGGAGCGAACCGGGGAGATCGGAACCATGAGGGCCATGGGCGCCCAAAAGGGCTTCGTCTTTCTGATGTTCCTGGCGGAGACCCTGGTGATCAGCCTGATTTTCGGTCTCTCCGGTATGATCGCCGGCAGTCTGATCATAACCCTGATCGGCAGCGCGGGCATTCCCGCCGCCGAGGGGACCATGCTTCAGATGATAGCCGGGGGAAACACCCTCTACCCCGCCCTGTCCGGTTGGGCTGTGGGAGCAGGGTTCCTGTTTATGATCCTTACGGCGGTCCTATCCATTCTCTATCCGGTGGGATTCGCCCTGCAGATACAGCCCGTCGAGGCCATGAGGGAGGAGTAAACCATGAGATATCTGAAACTGGCCCTGAAAAATACGGCCCGGGAAAAAAAGCGCAGCTTCCTGCTGGCGGGTGCCATCGCCTTCGGACTGTCGGTCATCCTTCTGGTCAGCGCCCTGGGCGACGGCTTGCTCGACTCCTTTCTGAACCAGCAGGCGGGAATGATCTCAGGCCATATCGTCATGCGGGGCTTCAGCCTGAACGAACGGGACCGGATGGTCAGCCGCATCGATAAGAATGATTCCGCCGCCGCTCTGGGCAGGGAGTTCTTCACCGATCTGGAACGGATCAACTTCCGCACCACCGCCCAGGGAACCCTCATCAACGGCAGTGAAGCCATGCAGCAGATGATCATAGGCATCGACCCCCGGGAGGAGACGGCCATGGAGAAACTGCTGATCATGGAATCGGGCCGTTATCTTACCGAAGAGGATGAGCAGGGTGTGCTGGTCTCGGCGGATCTGGCGGAACAGCTCATGATCAATCCGGGGGATCGGATCCTGCTTAAAACCCGCACCCAGCAGGGTATGCAGAATGTGACCGAAGTGGAGGTCACCGGCATAATATCCGGCGATCTGGGGATGATGAGCGATCTGGCCGTTTTCGCCCAGCGGACCTACCTGAATACCCTCCTGAACATCCCAGAAGAGTCCAGTACGGAGGTTCATTTCTTTCTGACCGACCCGGAAGGCTCGGAACAGCGGGCCACCGATTTCTGGACTTTTCTGCAAGGCCGGGGCGTTCCCCTGGTCGACCGTCCCGAAGACAGATCGGAGCGACAGGAGATAGTGGCCCATCTCTCACAGCAGGAGTGGGAGGGTACCCGTTACTACCTTTCCAGTCTGGAGGAGGATATCCCCTTCGTGTTCGTCATGTCCTCCTTCCTTAACGGGACCGCCATGATCGTGATGATTATCCTGCTGGGTATCATTCTGGTGGGAGTGGGCAATACCCTGCGCATGGTCATCTACGAGCGGCGCAAGGAGATCGGTACCCTGCGGGCCCTGGGCATGAAAAGGAGCCCCCTTCTGTTTACTCTGTTGACCGAAATGCTGCTCATCACCCTTCTGGGGGCGCTGGCCGGCATTGGGATTGCCCAGGTCGCCGGAGCCGCCATAAGGAGCATCACCTTCGACGGGGGGCACAGTTTTCTGGATCTCTTTCTGTACCGGAACCATATGTCCCTCCTATTCGCCCCCTCCCGCATCCTGAGCACCGTACTGACCATTACCGTGCTCGTGGGAATCGCCAGTTATCTGCCCGCCCGAAAGGCGGCGAAACTCGATCCGGCCAAGGCCATTCACAGCATAGCTTAAGGAGCGCTGAATCATGAAGAAAAATCTTATCAATATCGCCGTCCTGCTCATATCGGGACTGACCTGGCTGAACGCCCAGAGTCCCGACCCCCAGGAAATTCTGGCGGCGGTGGACCGGAACCTGAACTTCGAGACCGACTTCAGCTGCCGCTTCACCATGGTGACCTACCGGGCGGGGGAGACCCCGGAAACCCAGGAGATGACCCTGTTCAGCCGCCCGGAAAGCGTGGGGGGAGAAGAGAAATTCCTGGCCATCGTCATCAAGCCCGACGTGGACAAGGGAACGGGCTATCTGATGCAGGGGGAGAACTTCTGGATCTACGACCCGGAAAGCCGCCGTTTCAGCCACTCCACCGCCCGGGATTCGGTGCAGGATTCGGATGTGAACAACGATGATCTGGGAACGGCCAATTTCGTTGAGGATTACCGGATAATGGGAATGACCGAGGGAATGTTGGGCAAGATCGACTGCTGGATTCTGGATCTGGAGGCCAAAACCGAATCGGTGGACTACAACAGAATCAAGGTGTGGGTGGGCAAGCAGGAACTCATCCCCTACAAGGAGGAGGACTACAGCCTCACCGGCACCCTCATGCGCACCGTGCTGGCACCCAAGTGGTCCCTCATCGAAGGGAAGTACATCTACAGGCAGGTCTTTTTCAAGGACGAACTGAGGGAGGGGAACAGGACTGTTCTGGTATTCGACCAGGTGTCCCTGAACTCCCTGCCGAACCATCTCTTTACCAAGGCCTACCTGGAGGAGAGCAGCCGATGAAACGTTTAACTCTTTTCTTTCTGCTTCTTCCCTTTCTGCTGACAGCCCAGGAGGAGCTGGATCCCTTTTCCGAGGAAGCTCTTTTCGGCGATGAGGATCCCTTCAACGAGGAATCCCTTTTCGGACAGACCGAAGAGGAGGCCGTACAAAAAGAGGAGGAGCCCGTCTCCGTTCTGGAATCCCTGGAACAGGAAACCCGGGGGATTCTCTGGGGCGGTAAAGTCTATTCCGACCTGCAAGCCGATTTCACCTGGCAGGATGCCCAGGCCGACTGGGCGGACCGGCAGACCTGGAATCCCCAATTCGGGGCGGATCTTTTTATCGACGCCCGTCCCGACGGGGATTACCGGGTCTACGGGAAGGTCCATTTTGACTTCGATCCGGCCGACTCCAGCCTGGATGCAACACCGGGGGAGCTCTTCGCCGATTTCCATTACCGGGACCGGGTGCGATTCCGCATGGGCAAGCAGATGATCAACTGGTCCGTGGGGTATCTTTACAGCCCGGCGGATATACTGAATCTGGAAGCCATTAACCCCCTGGACCCTGAAGCGGACCGGGAAGGCCCCCTGGCCATGAAAACCCAGATTCCCCTTAAGGGGGTGAACCTGCAGCTCTACACCCTGTTTCAGGAGATGGAAGAACCCCGAGAGATCACTTGGGCCCCTAAGGCGGAGTTTTTGGCGGGAAACTGGGAAATCGGAACCGGGGCGGTGCTTGATCCGCGAATGACCCCCAAGGGATCCCTGTCTCTGACCGGCCCGGTAGGAG
>JAFGPQ010000158.1 GCA_016936115.1 Spirochaetales bacterium
GAAGCCCGCCACATTTTTATAAATGACAACGAGGGGGGCAATGTGGAGAAATACGGGGAATCCTACGTGCTGGCCCTGGATCTGGGTTTCAAATGGAAGGAGTTCGACCGGGTTTCTGTGGAATTCCTCCTTTCCGGCCTGTGGAACTACTATCAGGCCCATTACGCCTTCATCGGCGACAATGAGGCCTTCACCGTGACCACCGCCCCTCTGGGGGTCGGAGCGGGAGCGGCCCTGCGGATGCCCATGGGAGAATCGCCCAACTCCCTCCTCGTCAAAGGGGGAGCGGAGTACTTTCCCAAGACCCGGCTGGACGCCCACGGAACCTTCTTCTACACCCCGGACGGGACCGACGACCGCCCCCGGAACGATTACACCTATGAAGACGCGGACGCGGCGGTCAATCAGCCCGAATTCCGGCTTTACCTTCAGGTGGGGATCCTCTACGCCATAGGCAAGTAGGACGTTCTGGAAATTCATCCGGTTCTCTGCTAAGATGTGACCGTGTCTCTCATTACAAAAAAGGCAATCGCCGGATCTCTGAAAAAACTGATTCTCCAGCACCCCCTGAACAAACTGACGATCAGGCATATTACGGACGACTGCGGCATCAACAGGCAGACCTTCTACTACCACTTCCGGGATATCTACGACCTGGTGGAGTGGATCTATACCTACGACGCGGCCCAGGCCATAGGGGAGAACAAGACCTACGACACCTGGCAGGAAGGGTACCGGCAGATTTTTCATTATATCGAAGAAAACCGGGATTTCGTGACCCGCACCTACCACGCCCTGAGCCGGGAGTTTCTGGAGCGCATTCTTTACGACAGAACCTATCAGCTCCTCCTGGGCGTCATTCGGGAAAAGGCCCGGGGCCACGCCGTGGTAGAGGGGGACGTCAGCTTCATCGCCCATTTTTACAAATACGGATTCGTCGGCCTGATCCTGGACTGGGTGGACAGGGGCCTGCGGGAGGATCCGGAACTCATCATCACCCAGCTCAACAACCTCATCTGCGGGGATATCGAAAAAGCCCTGGGCGTTTGATTATCCCCTGATTCTCTGCGACAATCGCCCCGGTTTGTCTGAAAACCATACATCCCTCCCCCATTGTTCATTGGCCCGGGGACGAACCGGGTTTACTCTGGATCAAAAAGAACAGTGAGGTATGTAGATGTATTACAGCAACGGAAATTACGAAGCCTTCGCCCGTCCGGAGAAACCGGAAGGGGTAGATAAAAAATCGGCCTATCTGGTGGGCGGCGGCCTGGCTTCCCTGGCGGCGGCCTGTTTCCTGGTCCGGGACGGACAGATGAAGGGAAGCCGTATTCACATTCTGGAAGAGCTGGATATCTCCGGCGGCGCCTGCGACGGCATCTACGATCAGGACCGGGGATTCATCATCCGGGGAGGACGGGAGATGGAGAACCATTTCGAATGCCTTTGGGACCTCTTCCGCTCCATCCCCTCCCTCGAGACCGAGGGCGTCTCCGTCCTGGACGAATACTACTGGCTGAATAAGAAGGACCCCAACTTTTCCCTGATGCGGGTGACCGAGAAGCAGGGTCAGGACGCGGGGACCGATAACAAGTTCGGCCTGAACCACAAGGCCTCGGAACAGATCATGAAACTCTTCTTTACCAAGGATGAGGACCTTTACGATAAAACCATGGAGGAAGTTTTCGACGAGGATTTCTTCTCCTCCAACTTCTGGCTCTACTGGCGGACCATGTTCGCCTTCGAAGAGTGGCACAGCGCCCTGGAAATGAAACTTTACATCCAGCGGTTCATCCACCATATCGGCGGCCTTCCCAACCTGGACGCCCTGAAATTCACAAAATACAATCAGTACGAATCACTGATTCTTCCCATGATCAAATACCTGGAAGAGCACGGGGTCCAGTTCCACTACGGCACGGAAGTCACCAACGTGGTCTTTGATATCACCAAAGAGAAAAAGCTGGCGAAGCAGATCGAATACGTTAGGGAAGGCAAAACGGAAACCATCGACCTGATCGAAGACGACCTGGTCTTTGTTACCAACGGCAGCTGTACCGAAAGCTCCACCCTGGGAGACAACGACACCGCCCCCGCGTTCCGCACCGATCTGGGCGGCGCCTGGAAGCTGTGGAAGAACATCGCCAAGCAGGATCCCGCCTTCGGACGGCCGGAGAAGTTCTGCTCCGATACGAAGGCCACCAACTGGGAGTCCGCCACGGTGACCGTATCCGGCGACGTGATCCCCGGCTATATCGAAAAGGTCTGCAAACGGGATCCCTTCAGCGGCAAAGTGGTCACCGGGGGAATCATCTCGGCGAAGGACTCCGGCTGGCTTCTGAGCTACACCGTAAACCGGCAGCCCCATTTCAAAACCCAGCCCAAGGACAAACTGGTGGTCTGGGTCTACGGCCTCTTCTCCGATGTGCCCGGGGATTACGTGAAGAAACCCATGAAGGAGTGCAGCGGCGAGGAGATCGCGAAGGAGTGGCTCTACCATCTGGGCGTACCCGTGGATCAGATCGATAGGCTGGCCGCCGAATCGTGTAACACCATCCCCTGCATGATGCCTTACATCACCGCCTTTTTCATGCCCCGCACCGCCGGAGACCGGCCTAAGGTTGTACCCCGGGGCTGTACCAATTTCGCCTTTCTGGGACAGTTCTCCGATACGGTCCGGGATACGGTTTTCACCACGGAATATTCGGTGAGAACAGCCATGGAAGCGGTCTATACCCTGCTGGATGTGGACCGGGGCGTTCCGGAAGTGTTCAATTCGGTTTACGACGTGCGGGTTCTCCTGGATTCCACGGTGAAGATGATGGACGGCCGGAAGCCCCTGGAAACGATGGAGCTCTCCTTTTTCAAAAAGCTGATCGTCAAAACGGTTCTGAAGAAGATCAAGGGGACCGTCATCGAAGAGATGCTCCTGCGGTACAAGGTGATCTAGGCCTATGGAAAATTACAAAGTACTGGAGATCAAACAGAGCGTCTTCAAAAACAACGACGACCGGGCCCGGGAGCTGCGGGAACGCATGAAAAAAGAGAAAACCTTTCTCCTGAACCTCATGTCATCCCCGGGCTCGGGAAAGACCACCACCCTGGTGAGCACTATCGCGGCGCTGAAGGATGAGATGAGGATCGGCGTGCTCGAAGCGGATATCGATTCCGACGTGGACGCCCGCACCGTATCCGACGCGGGGGCCCGGGCGGTTCAGCTCCATACCAACGGCATGTGCCATCTGACCGCGGAAATGGCCCGGCAGGGGCTGGAAGGCCTGGAGACGGAGGATCTGGACTTCGTGGTCATCGAAAACATCGGCAACCTGATCTGCCCCGCCGAATTCGATACGGGGGCCGTGAAGAACGCCATGATCCTGAGCGTGCCCGAGGGGGATGACAAACCGCTCAAGTACCCGATCATGTTCTCAAAGGTAGACGTGGTGCTTATCAACAAGATCGATGCGATCGATTTTTTCGACTTCGACATGAAGGCGGTGAAGGAGCGCATCGAAAAGCTCAACCCGGGCATCAGAGTCATACCCATCTCTGCCAAAAACGGGGACGGGATGGACCAGTGGTGCGACTGGATCAGATCCGCTGCGTCGGAGTGGAAAAAGGGAGAAGAAAATGGTTAAGAAAAAAGTACTGGCCCTGGCGAATAAAATAGCCGCCGGGATAACCGGGGGCATTATCAAAGTGAAGCCGGAAGATTCGGAATACCGGATTCTGGAACCGGTGGTAACCGACGAGATGGCGGAGATCGCCCTTTTGCTGGAGATCAGAAAACCGAAGAGCCTGAGCCGGATCGTGAAGAAGAGCGGCAAGCCCGCCGATCTGGTGAAGAAGCATCTGGATCAGATGGCCTGGGACGGGGTTATCAAAGTAGAGGAGATCGGGGGAGAGGACCACTACTTTCTGGAACTCTACGTGCCCGGCGTCATGGAGTACATGGTGGCCAACAAGGCGAACGTGGAGAAATATCCGGTCATCGCCGAGTGTTTCGAGGAGTATACCAGAAGACTGGGCGGCCTCATGGCGGGAAACATTCCCGTGGGCCACGGGGTTATGCGGGTTATTCCCATTCAGCAGGCCATCGAGGGGGACACGAAGAAGGCCTCCTACGAGGAGATCGATTACCTGATGAACAAGCACGATGTCTTCTCCGTGGCGGACTGCGCCTGCCGAACCTCCATGCGGGTGATCGGCCAGGGATGCGGCCATCAGGTTGAGGAGATCTGCATTCAGATGGGCCCCGCCGCGGAGTACTACATCCGCACGGGCAAGGGTAAGGAAATTACCCGGGAGGAAGCGAAGGCAATCTGCCTGCAGGCCGAGAAGGACGGCATGGTTCACTCCATTCCCAACCTGTCCGGCCCCGGGGAAGCCCTGGCTATCTGCAACTGCTGCGGCTGCGGCTGTTTCGGCTTGCGGAATACCACCTTTTACAAGAATCCCGACTGGTCCCGGTCCAACTACATCGCTTCGGTGGACAGGGACAAATGCGTGGCCTGCGGGGAGTGCGCCGAAAACTGCCAGGCCAACGCGGTCACCCTGGGGCGTAACCTGTGCACCACCGCTCCGGAGGAGATCAAGCCCCAGAAGGACAAACCCAACGACACCTTCTGGTTCAAGGACAAATGGGACTACGACTACCGGAACCGCAAGTACGTTTCCGAAGAGGGGACCAGCCCCTGTAAGTCCGAATGCCCCGCCCATATCGCCGTGCAGGGCTACATCAAGATGGCCTCCCGGGGTCAGTACCGGGACGCCCTGGAGCTGATCAAGAAGGAGAATCCCTTCCCCGCCGTATGCGGACGGATCTGTCCCCGCAAGTGCGAATCCGCCTGTACCAGAAACGACGTGGATGAGCCCCTGGCCGTGGATGAGATAAAGAAATTCCTGGCCGATCAGGACCTGAAGGCGGAGCACCGCTTCGTACCGGAAACCAAGCCGGCCCGTGCGGAGAAAATCGCCGTGATCGGAGCGGGCCCCGCCGGCCTCTCCTGCGCCTACTACCTGGCCCTTGAGGGTTACCCGGTGACGGTCTTCGAGAAACAGAAGAAAGCCGGGGGCATGCTCACCCTGGGCATTCCTTCCTTCCGCCTTGGCAAAGAAGTGGTGAACGCGGAAATCGAGATCATGCGGGAAATGGGCATAGAGATCAGGGAAGGGGTGGACGTGGGTACCGATATCACCCTGGACGAACTGCGGGAACAGGGCTTCAAAGCCTTCTACCTGGCCATCGGCGCCCAGGCCGGTCGTATGCTCAAAATCGAGGGGGAGGAGTCCGAAGGGGTTCTCACCGGTGTGGAATTCCTCAGAAAAGTCAACCTGGGGGAGGATGTGAAACTGAACGGACCGACCGTGGTTATCGGCGGGGGCAACGTGGCTATCGATGTGGCTAGAACCGCCGAACGGGTGGGAGCCTCCCCGGTGGATATGTTCTGCCTGGAAAGCCGGGCGGAAATGCCCGCCCTGGACGAAGAGGTGGAGGAAGCCCTTTCCGAGGGTATCGTTCTGAATAACTCCTGGGGTCCGAAGAGAATACTTGCGGAGAACGGCCGGGTGACCGGTGTGGAATTCCAGAAGTGTCTTTCCGTTTTTGATGAGAACGGACGATTTTCTCCCCGTTTCGACGAGGAAGAGACGAAAATCGTCAAGGCTGACCATGTGCTTATCTCCGTGGGTCAGGCCATGGACTGGGGCGGTCTGCCGACCGGCAGCAAGTTGGAACTTAACCCCAATGGGACCCTGAAAATTGACGGAAAGACCTATCAGACCGGCGAGGCGGATGTCTTTGCCGGGGGCGATGCGGTGACGGGGCCCAAGTTCGCCATCGACGCCA
>JAFGPQ010000015.1 GCA_016936115.1 Spirochaetales bacterium
CGTCTGGGCTCTGGAGTTCATCAACCGGGGTGAGGATACGATTATCAAGCCCGCCGGGGATATCATGCTCAACGAGAGCCCCTGTATCAAGTGCGGTCAGTGTTCCGCCCACTGTCCCGTAGGTGCTATCTACGAGAAGGACGAAACCATGTCCCTGCTCAACGCCGTCCGCGACGAGAGCAAGCATGTGGTCGTTCAGATCGCCCCCGCCGTTCGCGTCGCCTTCGGCGAGGCATTCGGCCAGGAGCCCGGTACCATTACCACCGGTAAAATCTACGCGGCTCTGCGGGCTCTGGGAGCCGATGCGGTATTCGATACGAACTTCTCCGCCGACCTTACCATTATGGAAGAGGGAAGCGAGCTGGTTCACAGGCTGACCAACGGGGGCGACCTGCCCCAGCTGACCAGCTGCTGTCCCGCCTGGACCGATTACATGGAAAAATACGCCACCGACATGATTCCCCACTTTTCCACGGCCAAGTCCCCCATGATGATGCAGGGCGCCATTACCAAGACCTACTATGCCGAAAAAGCCAAGGTCGATCCGGCCAGCATCTACAGCGTGGCCATCATGCCCTGTACCGCCAAGAAGTACGAGATCAGCCGTGACGACAACATGCAGGCTTCCGGTTACAACGACGTGGACCTGGTTCTGACCACCCGGGAGCTGACCCGTCTGGTCAAAAGATCGGGTATCTGTTTCGATTGCCTCCCCGAAGACACCAAGGCGGACAGTCCCATCGGCGCCTACGCCGGTGCGGCTACCATCTTCGGTGTTACCGGCGGTGTTATGGAAGCGGCCGTGAGAACAGCCCATGTACTGGTTACCGGTAAGGAACTCGAAAATGTGGAAGTAACCGCCGTTCGCGGTATGGAAGGCATAAAGGTAGGCGAAGTGGATCTGGGCGGAACCAAAGTCAAAGTTGCCGTAGCCCATGGGCTGGCTAACATCGAGACCGTTCTGAATGAAATCAGAGCCGCCAAGGCTGCCGGAAAGGAAATGCCCTACCACTTCATCGAAGTTATGGCCTGCCGGGGCGGTTGTATCGCCGGCGGCGGTCAGCCCTACGGCACCGATGACGAAGTGAGAGCGAAGAGAATCGCGGGTATCTATAAGGATGATGAAAAATCCGTTGTCCGCTGTTCCCACCAGAACCCCGAGATCATTCAGATCTACGAGGAGTTCCTGGAAAAGCCCATGAGCCACAAGTCCCATGAGCTGCTCCATACCAAGTATCAGGAAAGACCGGTTTACCACAAGTAAGCGGTTTGAGTGATAGATAAGGCCCCTCCGGCGTTTGCGGGAGGGGCCTTTTTTCAGAACAGAGGCGTCAAATAGCCTCCTATGCGGTATATTAAGGGCATGCCCGATTATGCCATGAGAATCAACCGGGTTCTCGATTATATGGAATCCCGCCTTGACCGAACTCTTACCCTGGAAGAACTGGCCCGTATCGCCTGTTTCTCTCCCTATCATTTTCACCGTATCTTTTTCGCTTATACGGGAGAACGTCCCTTCCAGTACCTTCAGCGTCTGCGTCTTGAGAAGGCGGCTAATCTCCTTGTCATGCACTCCGGCCGGACTGTCCTGGATATTGCTCTTGAATGCGGATTCGGTAACGCCCCCGCCTTTTCCCGGGCTTTCAAAGCCCGTTTCGGGATAACCCCCTCCCAATGGAGGGCCTCCTCCTGTGAAAACAGCAATATGGGCACAGCCCCCGGCAATTCTGGGCAAGAACCCTCTCCCTGGATACCTTATATTGAGTACAACCAGGGCAGGCAGCTCTGGAGGATGCGTAAAGGGAATGAGGAAAGAATCGTAGAGGTGAAGCCCCTGGAACCCTTGACCCTGGCCTATATCCGCTATACCGGCCCGTATAAGGGGGATGGCGCCCTGTTTCACAATCTGTGGACGTCCCTCTGTACCCAGGCGGGTGCCCGGGATCTCATCGGCCCGGATAGCCGGTATATTGCTCTTTACCATGATAATCCGGATCTGACCGAGAAGGGAAAGCTCCGGGTGACCATGGGGGTGAGCACGGACTGTGATTTCGAGCCCACCGGCAGGCTGGGCCGGATGGAACTGGAGGGTGGCAAGTACGCCTTCGCCCGGTTCCGGCTGAATTCCTCGGAGTATCAGGAGGCCTGGGACTGGGTGTACCGCCACTGGCTACCCCGGAGCGGATATCTGCCCGGGGATAAACCCAGCTTCGAGCTCTTTCCTGGGGAAGAGGAATCCCGCGATGACGGCCGTTATCCCGTGATTATCTGCATCCCCCTTGTGGCTGCCCCCTGAAAAAGGAGGTCCGTAATGGATGAAAAAAGTTTTATTATCAAAGAAATAGCCCGGGTGGAATCGGGGAACCGGGGATTCTGTATCAAATTGAATGACGGCCGGGATAAACTCCTGTCCGGACTGGAAGGCTTCAGCCATGTACAGGTTTACTGGTGGGCCCATTTCCTGGATTCACAGGAATTCCGGACCACAGACACTGTGGAAAAGCCCTATAAAAAGGGGCCCGCCGAGCTGGGGATCTTCGCCACTCGCTCTCCCATGAGGCCCAATCCGGTGGCCATGACCCTGGTGCCTGTCACCTGGATCGACGGAGAGGCGGGGGAGCTGGGAATCGCTTTCATAGATGCGGAGCCGGGAACTCCGGTCCTGGATATCAAACCCTATTACGGGATGGAACGGGTCCGGGAGTATCGGGTTCCCGACTGGTGCTCCCACTGGCCGGCCTGGTACGAGGAGGCCGCCGATTTCGACTGGGCCGGGGAATTTGAGAACGCCCGATAAGGAGGACATATGGCAGGGGAAATTGACGCAGAAGAGATCGGCCTGATAGAGGTTACCGCCGGGAATATTGAAAATGAGCATATCTGCTGCGCCATCGGCAACGACAGGGTGAACCGGGCCCGGGCGGATGAGAAAAAGGAGTGGCTCAGGGAACGCTTTCCCCGGGGACATCGCTTCCTGAAGGCGGACTTGCGGGGAAAAGTCTTTATCGAATTCTCCCCCGCCGAAGAGTCGATCTATCCGGTGGAGGCCCCGGGTTACGCTGTGATTCAGTGTTTCTGGGTCTCCGGCCGGTATAAGGGGCACGGCCTGGGCCGGAAGCTCTACGATGAGTGCGAAAGAATCTGCCGGGTGGAGGGATACCGGGGGATCGCCGCGGTTGTGGGGACGACCAAAAAGCCCTTCATGGCGGATAAAAAGATTCTGGTCCACCTGGGATTCTCCCCCTGCGACCGGGCCGATCCCTGGTATGAGCTGGTGGCGAGTAAATTCGATGATGCCGCCCCGGATCCCCGGTTTTGGGAGAGCGCCCGCCGGGGCAAACTGGAAGGGGCCCGGGGTCTGGATTTCTTCTACTCCCCCTGCTGCCCCTTCAATAGGGATTTTACCGGTCTCATGGCGGATATTGCCCGTGAAATGGGTTTCCCCGTGAGAATTAAGGAGATCAGGACGAGGGAGGATCTTTCCCTGCTGCCGATTCCGGGGGGAATATTTTCTCTTTATCATGAAGGGGAACTGCTCTCTACAGAGGTTATGACGGAACCGAAATTCAGGAAGCTTCTTCAGGGAATCATTGAGCGAGGGCAAGGCGAGGGAGCGGCCCAGGTATGAGATGGGTCATAAGCAGTAATTTCCCTATGGGGGGCAATGATGCCCTGTTCCGTTTTCTTCTGCGGGAGGCGGGGAATGTACTCTATCTCTATCTGGGGTACTCACCGGCGGCGGAAAAATATCATCATCTACTGGGGTAGTACGGTTTTCCCGGGGGACCTATTGCAACCTAAAGAAAGGATTGGGCTCTCTGAAGCTCGGGGTGCAGTTGTACTGTTCCCGGAACAGGCGGCTGAACACCCTGTAATTCGTAACGCCGTGACGGTCCATCAGGTCGGTCAGGGTCTCATCCGTGGTCAGCAGATCCTTATGGATATGGGATAGCCTGATGAGGTTCAGGTACTCCAGGAAGGTGGAGCCGGTCTGTTTTTTGAAATACCGGCAGAAATAATCCCGGGCCCTGTAGGAGAGGATATTGACGGGGAGGGATTTTGAAAAAAAAGTCATAATCGTCCTTGCTAATAGTCATAAAAGGCATAGAATAGGGAGTAAAAAATCAGAATAATACCAGATGGAGGACTGCAGAATGAAGAAATGGCAGAGAATCAATTATCAGCCCAATATGCCCCTGGGAAAGAAAGGGGAGCGTGTTACCGCCTCGGAAGCCCATCTGGAGCTTACTAAAGCCGCGGCGAAAGAGGGGATGGTGCTCCTCAAGAACGGAGTCGTTTCCGGCAGGAAAAAGGCGCTGCCCCTGGAGAAGGGTTGTAAGGTCGCCCTCTTCGGTAAGGCCACCATGGACTATGTGAAAGGGGGCGGTGGGTCCGGTGACGTGACCGTTTCCCATATTACCGGCATCTACGACGGATTCAGCCGGCTGTCCGATCGGGTAGCTCTCTTTGACGGACTGGGAGATTTCTACAGGAATTACGTCACCCATGAGTATGTCCGGGGCCGTCAGCCCGGATTGATCGCCGAGCCGGAAGTGCCGGAGGATCTGCTTTCCCGGGCAGCCGCTTTCACCGATACGGCTGTTATCTCAATCTGCCGGTTCTCCGGGGAAGGGTGGGACAGGAAGGCATCCGCCGATCAGGATGAACTTTTCTGTGAGCCCTGGGTGGGCGAAACGGCACGCCAGTCCCAGGAGCTTTTCGAGAGGGGCGACTTCTATCTGAGCCGGGCAGAGGAAAAACTGATCGAAACGGTAAAAGCCCGGTTCAGCCGGGTCATCGTCAATATGAACGTGGGGGGCATGGTGGACAGCTGCTGGTTCGCCGAGGACGATGATATCCAGGCGGTCCTTATGTCCTGGCAGGGGGGAATGGAAGGGGGATTCGCCGCGGCGGAGCTTCTGTGCGGCCTGGGGAATCCCTCGGGCAAGCTGGTGGATACCTTCGCCCGGGATCTGGCCGATTATCCCTCCACGGAGACCTTTCACGAATCCCGGGACTATGTGGATTATACCGACGATATCTACGTGGGATACCGCTACTTCGAGACGATTCCCGGAGCGGGAGAGAAAGTAAACTATCCCTTCGGCTTCGGCCTCTCCTATACGGATTTCACCTTCGCCCCCCTTGGCGCTGAAGAACGGGACGGCAAGATTGAGGTGACGGTGAATCTGGTCAACCGGGGTCCCCGCGAAGGCCGGGAAGTTCTGCAGCTCTACTCCCAGGCTCCCCAGGGAAAACTGGGGAAACCGGCCCGGGAACTCAAGGCCTTTCGCAAAAGCCGGCTTCTGAAGCCGGGAGAGTCGGAAATCATCACCCTTTCCGTTCCCGCGGCATCTCTGGCGTCCTATGACGATCTGGGTAAGGTTGCCAAATCCGCCTATGTGCTGGAGAAGGGGGAGTACTCCTTCTTCCTGGGCAATTCCCTACGGGACGGCGTCGTTCTGGACTATACCTACACCGTGGCTAAGGACCGGATCATAGAGCAGCTGAAACCGCACCTGGTACCCACGGCTCTTAGCAAAAGAATGCTCCCTGACGGCAGTTTCGAAGAGCTGCCCACCGGCGAGGGGAACGACCCCCGCCATACCGGTCTGGAACCGGTGGATTTCGGCCAGTGGGAGGGCATGGCCCCCCAGAGCCGCTTCGAGGATTATCGTACGGTGAACCACAGGGCGGTCGGACCCGGTCTGATCGATGTCTGGGAAGGCAAAGAGAGCCTGGACGATTTCATGGGGCGTTTGGATGAGGACGATCTGATCCATCTGGTGGGGGGCCAGCCCAACCGGGGCGTGGCCAATACCTTCGGATGGGGCAATATCCCCCGCCTGGGCATTCCCAACGCCATGACCGCCGACGGGCCCGCGGGCGTGAGAATCCACCAGAGGTGCGGAGTCACCACCACCGCCTGGCCCTGCGCCACCCTGCTGGCCTCTTCCTGGGACGAGGAGATGCTCTTCGCCGTGGGTGAGGCGGGAGCGAAGGAGATGGAAGAGAACAACCTGGCCGTCTGGCTGACTCCCGCGGTGAATATCCACCGAAGCCCCCTGTGCGGAC
>JAFGPQ010000159.1 GCA_016936115.1 Spirochaetales bacterium
ATGGAAGGGGCCCAGTCCGCCCTGGCTGAACAGCTGATGGAGCGGATCGCCCTGGCCCTGAATATCGACCGGGAAACCCAGCTCCGTTCCCGGGCCCTCTCCGCCATGCTCTCCGCCGATGTGGCCCATGCCTGGAACAGCAGCTTCTCTGAAAAATACGATCCCGCCTACAAGTGCTTCCTGAACGGGGGTCCGGTGGTCAAGGTAGACCATCAGAACAAGTACATCACCACCGTGGAAACGGAAGGGGCGGCGCGCTTACTGGCCAAAAAAGGGAAGATTCCCCTGCAGACCTATATCGTCCACTCCGATCTGCCCAACGGATCCACCATCGGGCCGATTCTCTCCTCATCCGCAGCGATTCCCTGCGTAGATATGGGAGTTCCCGTATGGGCCATGCACAGCGCCAGGGAAACCATCGGGCAAAGGGATGTGGTTTGGATGGGTGAGTTTTTTAAGGATTTTCTGGATAACTGAGGGCTTATTCCCTGAACAGTTCCACCACTTCCGCCGGGGTTCTGGCAGCGGTGAGCATTCTGATCAGAACGGATGACTGGGTGGCCTTGGCAATTTCCGACAGGGCCTGAACGTGGGGACCGGACTGGTCCGGGGGAGCCAGAATCAGAAAGAAAATACGGGATTCCTCCCCGTCCAGAGCCTCAAAGTCCACTCCCTCGGGAGCGATGCCTATGGCTATGGTCAGATCGGGAACTGCGGTGGTTTTCGCATGGGGCACGGCGATGCCCCGGTCCAGGCCGGTACTGCACAGGACTTCCCGGGAGAGGACCGCTTCCACGATAGCGTCCACATCCTCCACGATGCCCGCATCCTTAAGCACGGTCACCAGCTCCCGGATAATTTCCGGTTTGGTCGTACTCGTAAGGGGTACTTTTATGACATTTTCTTCAATGCGTTCCAGCAGAGCCATGGTTCTCTCCTTTCTCTTCCGGCTTGTATTATGATCGGCAATTATCCTGCCTTAATCAAGTCTCATCGGATGATTCCCCGCTCCGATCCTTTTCTTTCAGCCCCATATGGTCGTAGAGGAAACGTTTGATTTTTTTGGTGGGAGTCCGGACAAAGGGTTCCTTCTCCTCTTTCACCTGGGAGATGCGGGAGAAGACGCTCAGCCTTTTATTCACCGTCTTGGTCAGGCTGCCCATATATTTATCGATGAACTGTCCTATCTCCTCGGCCGAGGGGATCCAGCCCTTCCTGTCATCCTCCACATGGAATTCCCGGCTCTCTTCCAGGTGCTCATGGTGATAGCGGTGCCTCTGTATCTCCTCGATAACCTTCTCATAGTTGAAGTTCACCAGAGCCGTAAGCCCTCCGCCCCCTTCCAGGACCAGGGACTCCTCAACGAAGGGTTCCGAATTGATCACCGACTCTATGGACTCGGGATAGATGTTCTCCCCGTTCGCTCCCAGGATGACGTTTTTGATACGCCCTTTTATGAAAAGATTGCCCTTCCTGTCGAACCGGCCGATGTCCCCTGTGCGGAACCAGCCGTCTTCGGTCATCACTTCGGCGGTCATTTCCTCGTTCTTGTAATAGCCCTTCATGATATTGGGGCCCCGGGCCTGGATCTCCCCCTCATCGGCGATACGGATCTCCACTCCCTGAAGAACCTTGCCCGTAGAACGGTAGGCTCCCTTGAGGGGAGGGCTCCCCGCCAGCAGAGGGCTGGTTTCGGTCAGGCCGTAGCCGATGGAGTAGGGAAAGCGGGCGTCCCGCAGAAAACGCTCCACCTCGGCGGAGAGGGGCGCCCCCCCTATGCCGAAGAAGACCAGACGTCCCCCGAAGGTGCGGTATAGCTTTTTCCCCGCCAGCCAGTGGATGGGGCGGCGCATGAAGGAGAATTTATAAAGAGTTCCCAGGAAACCGCTGGTAATGGCCGGTTTGATGGAGGAAGCATAGATCTTTTCTATGAGCAGGGGCACGGAAAGGATGATCCTGGGACGGATCTTCTTCAGAGCCTTGAGGATGAGAGAAGGAACGGGAGGCTTCCCCAGATAGTAGGTATGGCTGCCGGAATGGACATTGATAAGCATGCCGATGGTACATTCGTAGGTATGGGCCAGGGGCAGGAAGGAGAGCCACTCGTAGCCCGGCTTCAGTTTGGGAATATGTACGGCGGCCATGGCGTTGGATGCGAAGTTTCTGTGGGTAAGCATGACCCCCTTGGAGTGTCCCGTAGTGCCCGATGTATAAAGGATGGCCGCCAGGGTATCCTCATTCACCCCGGCCCTGAGCGCTTCAAGACGGTTTTTCATATCACCTGCCGGTTCCGCTGAGGGGAGATTCTCAAGGGGGATCAGGGGCAGGGAGAGATCCACCGCTTCCATTTTCGCCTGCTGTTTTTCCGAAACGAAGAGAAGCTTCGCCTCCGAATGATCCAGTATTTTCTTAATTTCGCCCCCCTGGAAATCGGGCAGAATAGGAACAAGGACAGCACCGATAGTGGTGGCGGCGAAGAAAACCTGGGGCCAGTAGAGGGAGCTCTCCCCCAGCAGGGCCACCCGGTCTCCCGATTCGATTCCCTGCTCTATGAGCCAGCAGCTCAGGCTGGTGACATTCCGCCCCAGTTCCAGATATGTCAGCCCCCCTTCTTCATTGTAATGGGAGAAGGCTTTCCGATCGAAATATTTCTCAACCGATGAGAACAGGACATTATTAATTGTTACTATCATGGGAACAGAATAACATACTTTATGTCGGAAGTCACATGAATTATAAGGGAACGGGACAGGAATACCTGAGCTCTTACTGCTCCTCCAGGATTTTCCTGAGCAGTTCCATCTTGCTGTTGACCCGGGTCTTCTGGTAAATGCTCTGGGTATAGTTTTTCACAGTCTGGGTGGACAGGCACACCTTCTCCGCGATGATCCGCGCCGTATACCCTTCCAGCAACAGGTGCAGGATATCCCGCTCCTTCCTGCTGATCCCGTATTTTTCGGTGAAGGCTCTATCCACTTTAAGGGTCCGAGCTTTTTTCTCGTCCCCGCTGAAGAGCCTGACCAGCAGCGCTGCGGCCAGGATACCGTGCAGCGCCAGGGCCGCGTGGACGAAGCCGAAAATCCTATCCGTATAATTGGTTTCTTCCAGGAACAGGGATGAAAGGCTCACCGGCAGGGCGTAAAGAAGCCCGAACAGGAGCGCGAGAAAATAGGCGGACGAGGCGAGCCGCCGGAACCGTCCCCTTATCTCGCCCAGGTGCATCAGGGGAGCGATAACAGACTGGACGAGCAGAAGGGAGAGCAGAACGGTCATAAACCTTTCACGAAAAAAAACCGGAACAGGGAGAAAAAGTGCCGCCCCGTCCAGCAATGTCAGCAGGGCCAGCAGCATCGTGTAGGAGGGGCGCAGCTTTCGCCCGACCGCCATGTGGTGGCTCAGGGGAATCAGAAGCCAGAGGGGAAGGCGGAGTGAGCTCCAGAGCCAGGTGGGGATGCAAAGGCCCGTGGCGGCAAGCATTTTCACCTGGCAGTAAAGAAGTACGGGGGGAGCGGTAAGGAAGAACCAGCGGAAGTCCCGTTCTGGGGATTTGACATGGCTGAACAGGAAAATTCCCAGGGAGGGAAGATAGAGATAGAGAAAACCCTGCAGAAAAAACATATCCCCGATGATAGCCCCGCCCCCTTTTCAGCTCATAGGTCATCCTAAAAAAAAACGCCCCCTCCGCCTAGGGTACGATAGTACTATGACATGTTTTTATGCGGGAAAAGGGATTGGGTACCAATGTCATGTTGCAGAAATGAACCGTTGATCCTATCTTTATTCCAGATCGCAGGAGGCCGAGAGATGAGTCACATTATAATTGAAGGGCGGGGGCTTTCCAAAACCTATATGGCGGAAAAAAGCGAAGTCAATGCCCTGAACAATGTCAATATCAGAATCCCCCGGGGAGAATTCTCCATGATAATGGGTCCTTCCGGTTCGGGGAAAACCACTCTGCTCCATGTGCTGAGCAGTCTGGACAAGGCGGATGAGGGGGAAGTTCTGATCGGAGGGGAACCGCTGGGCCCCCTGTCGGAAAAAGAACTGGCCCGGCTGCGCCTGGGAAAGATCGGTTTCGTGTTCCAGGATTTCAACCTTATCCCCAACCTTTCCGTTGTGGAGAATCTGCTCGCCGCCGGATACCTAAAGAAAGAGGGGGCGCGGGATCTCAAGAACCGGGCCGCCGTGCTTCTGGAAAAGCTGGGGATCGGCGACAAGGCGCGCAGTTTTCCCTCGGAACTCTCCGGCGGGCAGAATCAGAGGGCGGCCATAGCAAGAAGTCTCATCAACAATCCGGAGATCCTTTTCGCCGACGAGCCGACGGGCAATCTGAACAGCTCCGCCTCGGAAGCCCTGCTGGATACGTTGACCGGGCTCAACAGGGAGGGGCAGACGATCCTGATGGTGACCCACGAGCTCAGGGCGGCGTGCCGGGGGGAGCGGATCTACTTTCTGAAGGACGGCAACATCCATGACACCTATAACCGGTCTCCCATGGACGAGCGGATACCGGAGGACACCCTGTATAAATGGCTCTCGGGAAGAGGCTGGTAGATGAAAAGCATTTTATTACTGATACTTTCCAATATCCGCCGCAGGAAAACCGCCTTTCTGCTCATGGGGGTTTCCTTCTTCATAGCCACCTTCCTCCTGGTCTCCGCCGCGGAGCTCCTGGCCAACCTGGACAAGGCCTTCGATTCCATGCTGGACAACAGCCGGGGGGGAAACCTGATCCTGGAATACAACCTGGACCAGTATCCGGACAGGGATATCAGGGGATGGTGGGCCGATCGCCCCGAAACGGAGGGCAGCCGGGAGTATCCCGTCCATATCGCCCGGGAAATGGTGTTCCTTAAGGGAGAGGCGGTGGAAGGCACCGTATACGTATCGGAGGCCGGCGGCGCCTCGGACGGAACGGATCTGCTTTTCAGCGACTCACACCGGAACGCCCCCCTTATCTCCGTCCCCGGGCCGGGGCAAATCTGGGTTTCCTCCATTCTGCGCTACAGCCACGATCTGAAGGCGGGGGACAGGGTGGGAATTCCCACGGCCAGGGGAATTGTCAATTTTACCGTGTCGGCCTTTATCGACGATCCCCAGTTCAACAGTACCTGGGGCAATAAGAGATTCTGGATAACTCCGGGGGATCTCTATCTTCTGGGCTCTCCCCTGGTTTATACGGACCGCCTCCTATCGGTTAGGGTGAACGATCCGAAAGACCAGGAAAGGCTCCTCGGGGAGTTCCGCGGCTTCCTGGGGAAAAGCTTCAAGGGAACGGTCTATGCCTATGGAGAAATTAAGAACGATTACCTGATGATCTACAACATAATAGGCATGGTCCTGGCCGCGGTGTCCCTCATAACAATTGCGGTGGCCCTCATTATCCTCAGCGGCAACCTGAACTCTTTCATCGGCTCGGAATACCGCCAGATGGGAATAGCCAGGGCCATCGGCTTCACCTCCTCCTCGCTGGTGGCGGTCTATGTCCTTGAGGTACTCATAGTCTCGCTCAGCTTCTCCCTGGCCGCCTTTTTCACCGGCAGGA
>JAFGPQ010000160.1 GCA_016936115.1 Spirochaetales bacterium
CATTATATCTACTCTATCTCATCTTGGAGCATTCAAGTTCTCTTTCCTGAAAAGTTACAGCTAACATGAAACTCGAAATTCGGCCTAATTACTATTAAACGAGATGCTTTATAGTAATAAAACGGGATTATCCCTTATATTGTAATGAAACCAGGGAGAAATGGGTAGAATGGGCGATAAAATCAGAAAAAAAACCGTGGCTCTTTTTCTTATAAACATCCTCTTCTGGTTGGGAATTTTTTTGTATTTCTCCTTTTTCAGGTTCCGGGGGGAAGGGGACTACCTTATCCTCAAGATCCTGCTCTCCGGGGAACCGGTTCTCTTTACTGCGGCCCTTTCAGGGTATTTGAGAAGCTGGCGGATTGTCCCTTTTCTGACCCTTCTGTTTCTCGCAGCCAACGTAGTTCTCTCCCTGACCGATCAGGTAGGGCTGTTGGATGCGGTGTCCCTGGTTCTGAGCGGGGGGCTGTTTGTTTTGCTGATTTTACAGGGGAAGGGGAAAAATACTCCTTGACCTGGAGCAGAAGCAGCTGAATCCCAGCCGGATAGGCATTGTGATGACGGTGAACCCCTGCCTGAATCGATTTCCCTAGCGGTATGGCTCGGAACCGGTTACTTTTCCTAATCCTCGGGACTGGCCGCCCGGTCCTTAGCCGGTGTGATTCCGAAGAGTCTCTTGTACTCCCGGTTGAACTGGGAGGAGCTTTCGTATCCCACCCGCATGGCCGCTTCGTAGGCCTTTTCCCCCTCCTGCTGAATCAGTTCCTTGGCTTTATGAAGCCGGATGTTCTTGATGTACTGCAGGGGAGAGGTGCTTGTCACCGATTTGAAATTGGAGTGGAACGAGGACACGCTCATGCCCGCTTCTTCCGCCAGAGTCCGCACTTCCAGGGTCCGGAAAAAGTCCTCATGAATTCTGCTGATGACCCGGGATATCTGATAAAGGGTTCTGTTGTTGTGTACCAGCTCCTTCAGAACATCCCCGTGTTCCCCTTCGAGTACCTTGAAGAAGATCTCCTTCAGATAGAGGGGACCCAGGATTTTGGCGGCATTGCGGGAATTCAGAGTTCCCAGAAGCCGTATTACGCTATCCAGAATGGAGTCGGACATCTTTTCCTGGTAGATGCTGTTGCTCATCTGAGTCTGGGAGACGGGCCTGGAATCCATCTCATAGAGCATTTCACCGATGATCTGAGGTTCCATCTGCAGGGACAGTCCCAGCAGGGGTTTGCCCTCCTCTATGACCGCTTCGCAGATTACGGGGAGAGGGACCGTGAGGGCAAAGAAATTTTCCGCATCGTATGTGTAGATCTTATCGCCCAGGTACACATTCTTCTTCCCCTGGGCCACCATGATAATCTTGGGGCTATAGATAGCCGCTTCCGGTTCGAAGGGTGTATCTCTTCTGAACAGGGAGAGCCCTTTGATCTTCGTTTCGAATGATCCCTCCGCAGGAAGCTGTTCCAGAAGGAGAGCTTTCATGATATCTATCTTATTTGCCATATGAACCTCTGTCTCTTAGAGTGTAATCCAGTATAAGGCATATTTCAAGATAAATAATGTGGGGAATATATCCATCGGTAGAGGAATAGGCAATTCCCTTCCTGAACACATCCCTTGTCATAAAAGCAGAAAAAAGGAGTATGAAATGGCAAGTACGGAGATAGTGATAACAATGGAAGCGGGTATTAATGATCTGATTCAGGGGGGAAATTGGAACAGGAACGAGGGTAAGGCGTGAAAAAGAGGGCCGGTGCTATGATAATAAGAATAGGTCTCTATGTGGATGCACGTCCCTATCCGTTTTGCGGGTAAAAACGTTTCTCATCTTATGTGCCAGGACGAATGGGTAAGGAGTAAACCGCCTCATGCCCCTGATGTCCAGCGTGATCGAGCTGGTTTTGAAAACCCTCTTCGTTATCTTTCTGATTCCCCGGCTGGCCCTGGCTTGCAGAAAGAACAGGTATATGGGGAATGCTTGACAAAAATCATTTACCTGACTAAAGTCAGCTAATATGGACGACATTCACATCATGAGACAATTCAACCGGACCGTGACCCGCAGTCTCGGCATTTTTGATAAGCACTATCTGGGCCGCCCTCGGCCCCTCTCCGCTTCCCGACTTCTCTTTGAAATCGGTACCGCCGGGACGGACGTGCGTTCCCTCAGGGATCGGCTGGGAGTCGATTCGGGGTATATGTCCCGGCTGCTCCGGACCCTGGAAGGGGAGGGACTTATCGAGACCTCTCCCTCCGAGGAGGACCGGCGGGTCCGCTTCATTCGGCTGACTCACCAGGGCGAGAAGGAGCGGGAGGAGCTGGACCGCCTCTCCGACGGGGAGGTGATTTCCCTGCTGGAATCCCTGCCCCCCGTCAAAAGAGAGGCCCTGACCGAGGCTATGGGAACAGTGAGCCGCCTTCTCGAAACGGCGGCGGTGAAGTTGATCGCAGTGGAGGAGTCGGACCCCCGGGCGGCCTATGCTCTGGCGTCTTACTACGGGGAGCTCTCCGAACGGTTCGGCCGGGAATTCGACCCGGGCACCGCCTCCCGGAGCCGGGAGTTTTCCCCGCCCCACGGCCTCTTCCTGGTAGCGGAGCTCTTCGGCAGGACCGTGGGCTGCGGGGCGGTCCGGTTCTACCCGGAATTCGGGGAAGTCAAGCGTATGTGGGTCGATCCGGCCTACCGGGGACGGGGCATCGCCTCCCGGATTCTGAAAAGGCTGGAGGAGGAAGCGGCCCGGGCGGGGATGGGCCTCCTGCGCCTGGATACGAACGACACCCTCTCCGAGGCCAAGTCCATGTACCTGCGCTTCGGCTACCGGGCGATTGAGAGGTATAACGATAATCCCTTCGCCCAGCACTTCTTTGAGAAGAGTATCTAGCTCGGTACGAATTAAATCAGAATATCACAAGACATCTCTCCCGCAGTTTTCCCAAAGTCACCCCGTCTTCCACGGGATTCCCGAGCAGATTCACATACTCCAGTTCGGGAAGATTCAGCAGGGGTGAGATATCCCCAATGTCGTTGTAGGCCAGATCCGCCGTCTTCAGGCCTGTCAGAGACGCCAGGGGGCCTATGTCCTCAATCCGGTTCCGGGCGAGATAGAGAACCGACAGATAGGGAAGCTTCTCCAGTCCATTCAGCCGGGAAATCCGGTTCCCCTCCAGGTTGAGTCCGGTCAGATTACGGCAGAAGTCGATTCCCTCCAGGTCTTCGATCTCGCTGTCGGGGAGATCCAGCATCCCCTCCAGATAAGCCAGATCCTTCGGGAGGAACTCGCTGAACAGATTGCCGTACATCATATTTTTCACCGCTTCGATGAACCCCCACTCCTCCGATACCTCCTCCCTCATGGGAAGATCCTCAAGATACTCCTCCCAGGAATCACCATCAGGATTAATGCGGGTGCTATCTGTCCGATAAACCGGTTCTTCCCCGTAGGCGAAGGGATCCTGCGGAGGATCGGCGGTGAGGGCCAGGGCGATGTTTTTTCTCATCCTCTCCAGGGCAGGGCCGTTGCCTTCCGAGTGATAACGGCGGATCATGCTGTGAAAGAAGACCCGCCTGTCCGGGTGGAAGGTCGCCATCAGCCTTTTGAAAAGTTTTCCCCTGTTACCGCTGAAATCATCCGGATTCAAACCGGCTTCCCGGGCCAGGCGGTAGAGAGCCGCCCCGTTCTGTTTCCGGTATGCAAGGATGATCTTTCCGGTAATCCTGCTCAGATTCTCCTCTGAGTACATACAAATCAGTTCTTTCATACTTCCTCCCGGGACAAAATCAGCATGGTTGACTAAATGACGAAAGAAGAGTAAAATTTAAGAGTAGAATACCCTAAGTCGTTTTCCTGTAAAGAAATGTTGATTTTTTTCCGGTGTCAAATATAATCCTTTTATTCCATTAATCAAGATAAAATACCTTATAAACATAAAAAAAGGCCATCCCGAAGGATGGCCCTGTTTATTCTGAGCTTTCAGTTATTTCTTATTGTTGTCCAGGGGAGCCGTCTCATCCCCCAGCTGTTCTTCGAACTCCATGAGCATGGCTTCCGCTTCCTGCAGAGAGGCCAGGGCTTCCGCTGCGGAGTTTTTCGTTTCCACCGATGAGGAGAGAAGGTTGATCAGGGCTTCCCCCTGTTCCAGAAGAGCCATATTCTGTCTCTCCAGAGCTTCGATTCTCTCTTCCTGGCTGTTCAGAACTTCCATGAAGGGATTCATGAGGACATGCTCCTTCTCTTCTGTGAACACCAGCATCGTTTCCATTCTTCCGTTAATTACTACTTTCTTTACCATTACTTTAAATGGTAACAGTTCGTCCCTGCGAAAACAAGCCTTTTACCCCTTTTTTTCAGAAAGATGGGCCTTGTCCAGCAGATCGGGCAGACTTTTCACCGGATTGAAGCACTTGGGGGGGATCTCCACAAAGGTGGTGTTCCAGAAGGCCATGGAACCGTTCCAGAGTCCCGGATGCTCCAAAGCCCGCAGAGGCCGTCCGTTCAGGGATTTTTCCACCGTAAAGACGGCGCTCCTGTCAACGAACTCCTCCAGATTCAGTTTTTCCCCGGAACAGTCCCGGGGAGAGCAGGCGATGAATACGGGGTTGAAGTGGCTGATTCCTTTCAGTTTCTCCTCCGTTCCTTCGGCGCTCTTGTCGATCTGAGCCGATTCCACGATCTGAAGGGAACAGTTCCCCCTGCCGTCTATAACCCAGAAGGGGCCGCCCCCCGTATCCCCGTCGTTTCGGACCATGCCGCAGATGCGGACCGGCCGGTTCAGTCTCTTCAACAGGGTCCGGGCGTCCTCACCCCCGCAGGAATCTATGCCGCCCCACCGGGCCAGAGCCTTGCGGGCTCCGTCGTGATTGGCCTCGTCCGGATTGTCCCTCAAGCGGCGCTCCGCCCGGGAGAGTTCCTTCTTCGCTCTGATAAGCAGGGCGCCGAAAATGCGGAACCACTGGGCGGAAAGTTCCCGGTAGGATCCGGTCCCCACGTTGTCTATGTTCTTAAGGAAAATGATGTCCCGGTCCAGTCGGTTCAGATTGCGGATGAGAGAACCGTGTCCCCCGGGCCTCATGAGAAGGGAGCCGTCCTCTTTCCGAAAGAGATTTCCCTCCCTGTCCAGGGCGGGCGTGTCTGTCCCCGGTTCCTGAAAGGAGTAGGATATATTGTAATTAACCGGATATTTTTTCTCCAGAAAGGGGATGATCTCCTGTCCCTTCTTTATAAAAAGATCCTTATGATCAGGAGAAACAGTAAAGTGGATGTTCACTTCCCCCCCGCCAAGACACAGGGCTCCCTCTCTCAGATGCTCCTCAAAGGGGGTGACCGGGCGGTCATCTTCCCGGTGAAAGGTGAGCATCCCCTTGGGCAGGGCGCCCCAGTTCCACCCCTCCTTGCGGAGCATGAAACTCAGCAGGGCCCATTTCTCATCGTCCCTTTCGGGCTCCCGTTTCACTCCCAGATCGGGATAGAAGGCGAAATCTTCAAGACCGTTGAAGAAGCGGGTGATGTCCCCGGTGGTCTCCCCCGAATCGAGGTAAGCGAAGAAGTCCTTGAACATGCGAGTGGCCGCTCCCGAGGCGGGAACGAATTTTCCGGTGGTATAATCCTGCTTGCGGGAGTCCCAGTAGTTTTCCAGATCCTCCGCTTCCTCATCGCTCAGTTTGAGAATCCCGTCGCCGGGAACGGCGGGCCTGACCAGATCCGCCGGATCGGCCCCCTTCCGCAGGGTTTCCACCAGGAGAAGAAATTCCTCTTCCCCCATCCCTCTCTCCTTGAGCATGGCCTTGTCCTCATGGGTCAGCATTTTTTCTTCTCCCCCTTAACGGGAACCATTATACCATAGGGAAGGGGAAAAATCCGGCCCCATTCACAGTAAGAAAGATTTCTCCGGGCCGTTTAAAAAAACTTGACCTTTTTTTGCGGGCTTAGTATTTTAGGTGAAAACAAAAAGCATCATGAGGTTATTATGGGAAAGAAAGCCACCGAGCAGGAAGAAATAAAGGATTCTTCCCCGGAAGGTTTGGAAGAAAATATGTCCGCCGGCGAAGAGATTCAGGCGGAAGAGACGGAAGTCTGCGAAGAGGAGGAAGAGGATTCCATGGCTGAGGAATTGTCCAGCGTGAAAGAGGAAAATACCCAGCTTAAGGATCAGCTTCTCAGGAAGACCGCCGATTTTGAGAATTACCGTAAAAGAATGATACGGGAAAAGCAGGATACGGTGCGCTTCGGGAATCAGGAGATCCTCAAGGATCTGATCGAGGTGATAGACAATTTCGAAAGGGCCCTGAGCTCCTCGGAAGAGTCAAAGGACTTCGACTCCTTTTATGACGGGATTTCCATGATAGAACAGCAGTTCACCAACATGCTGGCTTCCAAGTACAATCTGACCAAGATGACCGATAGCGGGGAAGAGTACGACCCCAACTGTCACGAAGCCCTGATGATGGAAGAGACGGAAGAGGTGAAAGTCCCCACTGTCATGCAGATATTCCAGACCGGCTATATGCTCCACGACAGAGTATTGAGACCGGCCAAGGTGAAAGTGGGCAAGCCGATGGCTCCCGCGGCCGACGGGGACAATGAAAACAATGCCGATGAAAATGCGGCGGAAGCATAGATAGTTAATAAGAGCTAGGATTAAGGAGATCTGAAATGGGTAAAATTATTGGTATTGACTTGGGAACGACAAACTCCTGTGTAGCCGTTATGGAAGGCGGCGAACCCCAGGTAATTCAGAATGAAGAGGGACAGAGAACGACTCCCTCCATAGTAGCGTATACAGAGAAGGGCGAACGCCTTGTCGGTCAGCCTGCCAAGAACCAGATGGTTACCAACCCGGAGAATACGGTTTTCTCCATCAAGAGATTTATGGGACGCCGTTTTGACGAAGTGACCGAAGAGCTGGGAATGATTCCCTACAAAGTGGAAAAGGGCGCATCGGGAGACATCCGCGTCGATTCCCGGGGCAAGCAGTACTCCCCCCCGGAAATTTCCGCCGCTGTTCTTCAGAAAATGAAGAAGACCGCCGAAGACTACCTGGGCGAGACCGTAACCGAAGCGGTTATCACGGTTCCCGCCTATTTTAACGATGCCCAGAGACAGGCCACCAAGGACGCCGGTAAGATCGCCGGTCTGGAAGTGAAGAGAATCGTCAATGAGCCCACCGCAGCCGCCCTCTCCTATGGATTCGGCAAAGAGCAGAACGATCACAAGATCGCCGTATACGACCTGGGCGGCGGTACCTTCGATATCTCCATCCTGGAGCTGGGCGACGGCGTTTTTGAAGTAAAGTCCACCAACGGTGATACCCACCTGGGGGGTGACAACTTTGACCATACCATTATCGACTGGCTGGTTTCCAGCTTCAAGTCCGATCAGGGAATCGATCTGTCCCAGGACAGAATGGCCCTGCAGAGACTCAAGGAAGCCGCCGAGAAGGCCAAGAAGGAGCTCTCCAGCACCCAGTCCTCCGACATCAACCTGCCCTTTATCACGGCGGACGCCTCCGGTCCCAAGCATCTGCAGTACAACCTGACCCGTGCTAAATTCGACCAGCTGACCAGCAGCCTGGTGGAAAGGACCCGGATTCCCTGTGAAAAGGCTCTGAAGGATGCGGGATACTCTCCCGCCGATATAGACGAGGTTATCCTGGTGGGCGGTTCCACCCGTATTCCCGCGGTACAGGCCATTGTAAAGGAAATCTTTAAAAAAGAGCCCCACAAGGGTGTTAACCCGGACGAAGTGGTTGCCATGGGCGCTGCCATTCAGGGCGGTGTTCTGGGCGGGGATGTGAACGATATCCTTCTCCTTGATGTAACCCCCCTCTCCCTGGGTATCGAAACCCTGGGCGCGGTTACCACCAAGCTCATTGAGCGGAATACCACCATCCCCACCAAGAAGAGCCAGATCTTCTCCACCGCGGCGGACAATCAGAACGCCGTATCCATCCATGTTCTCCAGGGTGAGCGGGAAATGGCCAAGGACAACAGAACCCTGGGCAAGTTCGACCTGGTGGGCATTCCCCCCGCACCCCGCGGCGTTCCCCAGATCGAGGTAACCTTCGATATCGACGCCAACGGTATTGTTCACGTATCCGCCAAGGATCTGGGCACGGGCAAGGAACAGAAGATCCGCATCGAGTCCTCTTCAGGCCTTTCGGAGAGCGAAATCGAGAAGATGGTCAAGGATGCCGAAGCCAATGCCAGCGCAGACAAGGAAGTGCGGGAAAAGGCGGAAGCCACCAACGAAGCGGACAGCATGATCTATCAAACCGAGAAATCCCTCTCCGATCTGGGCGACAAGGTCGACGCCGGTGAGAAGAGCAAGATCGAAGCGGCCATCGCCGACCTGAAAAAAGCCCTGGAAGGGGGCAATGTGGAAGAGATCAAGGCAAAGAACGAGGCTCTGAAGCAGGCTTCCTACAAACTGGCCGAAGAGGTTTATAAGCAGCAGGCGGCCGAGCAGGGTGCGCCCGGTGCCGACGGTGCCGGTCCCGATATGGGCGGCGCCGACAGCGGTCAGTCCTCCGGTTCCGATGACAACTCCGCCGAAGATGCGGACTACGAAGTAGTGGACGAGTAAAATCGGTGGCCAAAAGAGACTATTACGAAGTCCTGGGGGTCGAGAAATCGGCCCAGCCGGACGAGATAAAAAAATCATACAGAAAATTGGCCATAAAATATCACCCTGACAAAAATCAGGGTGACGAGGAGGCGGAGAAGAAATTCAAGGAAGCCACCGAGGCTTATGAGGTTCTTTCCGACGAAAAGAAAAGACAGGCCTATGACCAGTTCGGTTTCGCCGGCGTTGACGGCATGGGCGGTCCCACCTTCAATTCCCAGGCCTTTTCCGGATTCGAGGATATTTTCGGGGATTTTTCCTCTATCTTCGACTCCTTTTTCGGGGGAGGCATGGGCGGCCGGGGCGGCGGGCGAAGAGCCAACCGCGGCCAGGATCTGCGTTATGACCTGCGTATCGAGTTTTCCGAAGCCGTTTACGGCGTAAAGAAGGAGATCGAATACCATCGCCAGGCCTCCTGTCCCTCCTGCCACGGCAGCGGAGCCGAATCGGGAAGCGGTACGAAGACCTGTCCCTCCTGCGGGGGTACGGGCCAGGTAAGGCGGAGTTCCGGCTTCTTCAGCATCGCTTCGCCCTGTTCCGCCTGTAATGGTGAAGGGACGATTATTGAGAACCCCTGCCATGACTGCCGCGGCTCCGGAGTCATACGCAAAAGCCAGAAGGTCAAAGTTACCATACCCGCCGGTATCGACGGGGGAAAACGGATTCGTCTGGACGGCCAGGGAAATGCCCCCCAGAAGGGCGGCATTCCGGGGGATCTCTATGTTTACATAGACGTGAAGCCCCATCCCCATTTTGAAAGGGATGAGTACGACCTCTACTGCGTGGTTCCCATTTCCTATAGTCAGGCAGCTCTGGGAACGGAGATTTTCGTGCGGACTCTGGACGACAAGAAGATCAAGCTCAAGATCGCATCGGGTACGCAGAACGGTAAAATCCTGCGCATCAAAGGGGAGGGCGTTCCCGTCCTTCACGGAAGCGGCCGCAAGGGCGACATGTATGTTAAGATTTTCGTGGAAGTCCCCATAAAGCTGAATTCCAAGGAGAAGTCCCTTCTCAAGGAATTCTCCGATGTGCACGGGGAAGAGGCGGAACCCAAGCCCTATACCCTGGATCAGTTGAGACGTCTGTAAATCAGCTCCTTATCAATGTGAGACCACTTCTCAGGAAGTGGTTTTTTTATGTACGCCCGGAAAGAATTAACAGAAAACCAAAGGAAAAAATGTAACGATGAGCGATTTGCTTGTATTTATTATTACAGGGGGAATCCTGTAATAAAAAAAGTGGGTCCTTTTCGGATCGTCAGGAGTTAATACATGAAAAGAATTGTTTGCGTTTTCGTCGGTTTATTACTACTATCCTCGGCCCTCTCGGCCGGGACGACTCGGAGCTACAAAGCGGAAGCGGGCGACTGGGAACTGATGGGCAACAGACTGTACCAGAGGGATAATTCCAAGGGAGCCCTCGTCGCCCATATCGAAGCCCCCCAGGAAGGGCTTATGGTTTACAATTTCAATGTCCGTTACGAGGGCGGCGCCATCCAGGACCGTCAGGGCGGATTCGGTGTCCATATTTTCGTAAGCAATCCCAGCGATATCAAGAACAGCTGGGGGGACGGCAAGTCGGTTCTCCTCTGGCTGAACTATGATGCCAACCCGGTCCTCAAGGAAATCCCCGCCGGCTTAAGCGCCGAAATTTATCGCAGTACCAACAATTCCATCATGGACCTGGTCGGAGCCTATGACCTTAACGCCCTGGCTTCGGTCCTGAGCCCCGCCGTGGCAGACTCGGTCATTCCCGTCAGGCTGACCGTAAACGGGAAAACCGGGGAAGCCTGGATTCAGAGCCCCCTGGACAGCAGCGTCAAGTACGCCTTTAATCTGGGAGAGAAGAACCTCAAGGGGGACTATGTTTCCCTCAGAACCAATGGTATGGCCGTAAGCTTCGGTCTGTAGTTCCATTCCTTCCTAACACAGCAGCCGGTTCCCTGGGGACCGGTTTTTTTATTTGATCAGATAGGAATACTCCTCTATACTGGAAACTGTGATGAGAAAGAAAACGGGTTTCATCCTGCTGCTTGTAATAGTTGCCATTCTTCCCCTTGCCGCCAGGGCTGTGCCGGATCTTGTGAAAGAGGGAGTTGCCGATTTTCGTTTCAAGGAACTGACGACCCTTTATCCCCTCTGCGGAGAGTGGAAGTTTCAGAGTGAGGACAACAGGGATATGTTCCTGTCGGTTCCCGGGGGGTGGGAAGAGAAAGCGGGCTATAACATCGGCCGGGGTATTTATTACCTGACCATTCTCAACGATCACCGTATGGGGGGAGAGGCGGCTTTGCTTCTTCCCAAGCTGAATCAGAATATCCGAGTTTACGTCAACGGTCGTCTGGCTTTCGATTCCATCTCGGTGGGATCCACCATCCTGCGCTTCAATCGTTCCATCATCCCCCTTCCCACGGACCGGGACGTGAAGATTATCATCCTCGTGGATAATTCCTATTACAGCATGGGGGGGATGCATCACGCCATTCTTTACGGCCCCTATAACCGTGTTCTACAGTATAAATACCGGAATATGATCAAAGAAGCGGCCATATCGGGTATTCTGTTTTTCATGTTCCTGTATAACCTTTTTCTCTTTCTGAGCCGTTATTCGGAGCGGTCCAGCTTTTATCTGGCCCTCCTGTCCCTCGTTTTCTCCTTTCGGGGGCTCCTGTCGGGAGAGGTTATAGCGGAGATGATGTTCCCCCGCATCCATATCGGTCATATCGCCCGTTGGGACATTGCCCTCATCTATCTGGGTATTCTGTTTATCCTTTTCTTTATCCGGAATGTTTTCGCTTTTCAGAAGATACGCATCCGGCGCATTATCAATCTGCTCGCCCTTGCCGGCGGATTATTCGCTTTGCTCTCCCTGGTCCTGCCCCTTCCTCTGGTCAGCTCAAGCGTATATTTCCTCTATTTTTATGGATTTGCCGTTTTCAGCTTCAGCCTTTACCTCATAGCCCGAAGGATTGGCAAGGAGAACAGCGACGCTCTGATTATTTTCATCGGGGGAATCCTTTTCATGGTACTGGTAAGTGCCGATATCTACAGCATTCAGAGAGGGGTCATCATGCGTGAATTGACCCAGACCGGGGTTCTCTTCTTTCTCCTGTCCGACTTTATCGTGGTGACACGGAAATTCGGCCGCTCCTATCTGCAGGCGGATAAACTCTCCCGGGAGCTGGAGGTGGAAGTGGCCCTGCAGACGAAGGAACTCAAGCAGCTCTCCCGCACGGATTCCCTGACGGGCATCAACAACAGGCGCCGTTTCATGGAGCTGGGACAGCGGGAAATCCTGATTCATCAGCGGAAAGAGAGACCCCTGTCCCTGCTGATGATGGATCTGGATCACTTTAAGAAGGTGAATGACCGATTCGGGCACAGCGTGGGGGACAAGGCTCTGGTGGTCATGGTGGGACTCTGCCAGGAAGAGATTCGCCAGTCCGATATTCTGGGACGTCTGGGCGGGGAGGAATTCGCCCTGATCCTGCCCGAGACCGATCTGCGCAGAGCCCGGGAAATCGCCGAAAGAATCCGTTCCCGGCTTGAGGAATCCACAAAAATGAGGGATGACGGGGTACCGCCTATGACGGTGAGTATCGGGGTCATAGGCTTTGAGTCCGAAGAGACCCTTGACGGGGGATTGGAACGGGCGGACGAGTATCTTTACAAAGCGAAAAAGGGCGGACGGAACCGGGTCTCCGGGCCGGAATCAGCCTAGAAGCTCTTCAAAAGACCCGTTTATCCGTTCCTCAATGGCAGCTCTCTCCCCTTCGAGGGATTTGAGGGCGTTCTCCGCGGGGGACAGATTCAGATTTCCCGTGGTACCCGGGTAGGTCCGCGTTTTCAGGGATTCCACCGGGTCCCGCGATTCCAGGGCATCCAGATTCAGTCCCACCTCCCGGTAGGCGTCCCGGAAGCTGGCTCCCCCCGCCACCAGTTCCAGGGCGTAATCGGTGGCGTAGATATCCGAAGTGAAACCCTTTGCCAGATTCTCTTTATTCACGGACATCTTCTCAATGGTCAGATCCATGATTCCCAGGGATATCAGGATAAGACGGCATCCCTTGAGGAAGGGCTCCTTGGTCTCCTGAAAGTCCCGGTTGTAGCCGGAAGGCAGGGAGCGGATGATATTTTTCACCTGTGTCGCATAGGCGGACAGGGTTCCCGATTTAGCCCGGAGCAGCTCCAGTCCGTCGGGGTTTTTCTTCTGAGGCATGATGCTGGAGCCGGAGCAGAGATCCATGGGCAGGGAGAAGTAGCCGAACTCGGGCAGGGAGAAGAGAATCAGGTCCTGGGCCATCTTGCTCAGGGTGAGTCCGGTCTGGTCCAAGAGATCGAGTATCATCGATTCCATGCGGCCCCGGGAATTGTTCACGTAAAGAACATTGTTCTGCACCCGGGCGAATCCCATCAGGTCCGCGGTCATCTGCCGGTCCAGGGGCAGGGGCACCCCGTAACTGGCCGCCGATCCCAGGGGGTTCTGGTCTACGATAGCGAAAATCCCCATGGCCAGGCGCAATTGATCTATCAGTTCCTCCGCCCAGGCCGACAGCCAGAGTCCCACCGAGGAGGGCATGGCTATTTGCATGTGGGTGCGGCCGGGCATGGGGGTTTCCTTATGTTCATCGGCCAGGGACAGTAATCTGCCGGCCAGGGCTCCCAGGCGCTTCATGTAATCCAAAAGGAAGGTGCGGGAGAAGAGGCGCAGGGCGGTAATGACCTGATCGTTCCGGCTGCGGCCGGTGTGGATCTTCTTGCCCGCCTCCCCGATATGGGCGGTGAGATAGTTCTCAATGGCCGTGTGGCCGTCCTCGTCGCTCCGCAGGATGGGGAACTCCCCCCGGCTGTGAATCTCCAGAATCTCTCTGATCCCCTTTTTGAGGGAGACCAGTTCCTCATTTGTGAGTATGCCCGCTTTCGTCAGCATCACCGCATGGGCTGTGCTGGCCAGACAGTCGGAGACGATCAGCTCCTGATCAAGAAGGTAGTCGCTGCCCACGGTGAATTCTTCTATCAATTCGTTCAATTCATAATTCTTTGCCCATATCTTGCTCATAGGCCGTATTATAGCCGGTCCCCCTGCCCGTGGCAATGGAGGGGTTCACCGAAATGACACAGGAAATCTTTGAGAATTCCCGGGTAATAGGGTATAGTTAGGTTATGAGAAAAATATTATACTTGCTGGCTTTTCTTCTTTTTTGCAGCTTTTTATACGGGAGAGAGTGGAGCATACAGACGGGTTTGGGATATGAGTTTTTCGGTTTCCGGGCCGAAGAGGGGACTATCGAGCTGGATTCCCATTACCACCAGCTGGGTCTGGATCTGGGATTGGCAACTCCGCTTAGTGATCATTGGGAGATTCGGAGCAATCTTTTCATAGGGTTTCCCCTGAGCGGGGCCGTTTATATTAATGGGGAGTTGAACAATAATCCCGAACTTTCACTATATACGCAGTACCGCTACTACAGCACTTTCGCGGTCACACCGGCCTACCGCTTGAGCTATGACTCCTTTTCCCTGTCCCTGGGGCCGTCTCTGATATTCGATAATCTGGTTCTCGCCTCCTATACCAGTGAGCCGGGATACGTTCTGTCTTACTCGGCCGGACTGGGGGTCTCGGGGCATTTCGAGTATTACATCAGGAAATGGATCCTCTATGCGGATCTGGCGGGCAATCTCAATCCCCTGGAATGGCTGGTGGTTCACGACGATTTCTCCTATGCTTACGGTATGGGGTTTTCACTGGGGGCGGTATGGAAGCTGTGAGAAATAAGAAATATATGCGGATGGGTATCCTCTTGCTGACAGTGCTGCTCGCATCCTGTCCTGTGCCTCCACCCGGTGAGGGCAAATCGCTTATCGATTCGGTCGTCTATGTTGATAATAATGAAAAATCCACCGATTGGACGGTGTTCTACTATGCTGATGCGGATAATAATCTTGAATCAGCCCTTCTAGGGGATATTTACGAATTATCCCAGGGAATGGAGTCTACGGACATTGTCAATGTGATTGCCCTTTTCGACAGGGCTCCCGACTATTCCGTCGATTCGACCATTCTGGGAGCGAATTTCACCGATACCCGTCTCTACCGTGTCGGAGCCGATGAGATTTATCCCCTGGACGGGAAAGAGTTTTTCGACGACATCGGACTGGCGGAAACGGCGGAGTATAATATGGGCGATGCCAACACCCTGAAATCCTTTATCGAATACGGGAAAAAATACTATCCCGCCAACCATTATGTCCTGATCCTTTCCAATCATGGCAGCGGTGTCAGATCCTACCCGGGAACGGATACAGCTTCCGATAGTAAAGGGGGTACCGGACTGGCTTCGTCGGAAACCATAAGTACCAAGGCTATCAGTTATGACGACACAAGTGATGGTGATGCGATTTATACGGCAGAGCTGACCGATATCCTTGACAGCCGCCATTCGGTAGATCTCATCGTTTATGACGCCTGCCTTATGGGACTTCTCGAAATAGGTTACCAGTACAGGCCGGTGAGCGCCGGCGGCGATGCGGGGGAATTCTCCGCTGACTATATGGCGGCTTCCGTACCGAATGTCTGGAATGCGGGCTTGCCCTATGACCGGATTTTCGCCCGCATTTCCAGAATCCCCGTTGATACGGGTGAAGATAGTACGGTAACCGGTGGTACAGAGAATATGTTGACATATGCACCAGGCAGTCTTACTCCTGAAATTCTTGGGACAATTATGGTGGAAGAGCAGAAAATCAGTACCAATAGCCGAAGTGATCAATCTTTTGCGTTATATGATTTAAGTGAAGTGGGTACTGTTGTAGACCGATTGAATATTGTAGCAAGTACTTCACTTCTTGGTTCAAGCGCAGCAAATATGGATACTTATAGATCCAGTTGTATATCCTATGCTTCTTCATACCCTATAAGCGCACCCCATTACGATTTCTATGATTTTGCCAATAAGGTAGATGCTACTCTTAAGGGATATGTAGATACGATGGTTGTTGCTTCTTTCGGAGGGAGTAGTTATTCTGGCTTTACAGAAGGAGTAAATGGTCTGGGGTTTTTCTTTTCCGATGGTAATGAGGTAAATACAACAGAAGGATATTCTGTTTATACGAATGCCCGTTGGAACTATCAATGGTGGTATACGGGAGTAGATGTCAGTACCTGGTGGCCCGGTCATCTTTACGGAAAACTGGATTTCTGTACCGCAAATGGTAATGGTTCTGTAGAGAGCTGGTACGAATTATTGCAATCAATCTACAACCCCTATGATCAGGATTCACAGACAACTTTTTATTCCAACTATCACCCCGGTTTCTATTAAGGAGACTTCATGCGTAAAATCATTCTTTCAACAATCATAGCATTATTCATCCTTTCCGTAATAACCGCCGCCGGCAAGTCGGACACCTCTCCCGCCGGTCCGGGAACCGCCTCCGGAGAGGGCCGCTCCATCAGCGTGAACTACCACATAGAGAAAACCAACGAGGGCTCCCGGTCCGAGGGCCGTTCCCATGTGCTGGCCGTGAACAACTACACCCTGCCCGATGTGTTCACCCTGGTATACGCCGCGGACGTGCTCTACCGCTTCGAAACGGCGGAACAGCCCTGGGACGACAGCGGCTATGTGCCGGACCGGAACAGCAAGACAGCCCCTTTTGCCGAAACGGATACCCCCGTCTCCGAGGAAGACTGGTCCCTGGGCTGGTATGAGGGGACAAAGAAGAAGAAGGGGACTCCCCGGTCCTGGGTTTATGTGGAGCGGGATAAGAAAAGAGCCTTTGTCAATCCGAATGAGCTGGACCGATTCGTCTCCTTTATGAACTGGGACGTCATGTCCCGGGAAAATCTGGTCAAGGTTAAGTGATTTCAGAATAAAACTTTTTTTTGATTGCTTCCTCTGTAATTCTCTCTATAATGAGGGGATATGTTCTATTACAGAAGAAGATTCATCCTTCTTGTCTTTCTCCTCCTGGCCCATCGGCTTTTCGGTGAATTATCCCCCGCGGAAGGGCTTATCACGTTGAATGAGGACAATCTCTCCCGTGTCATCTATCTGGGGGGAGAATGGGTTTTCGAGAATGACAGGGGGGAGCGCTCTTTTATCACCGTTCCGGACCTGTGGAATGGGCGGTACGGCACATTCCGGGGAACCGGGGCTTATGAGCTTGAACTGCAGGTTCCCCCGGGAAAGATGATCGCCCTCTATATTCCCCAGCTGAATATGAATATCCGGATTCTGCACAACGGCGGGGTGATCTATGAAACCCGGATTCCCGGCAGGAGCCCGCAGGGTTTCGTTCCGGGATCGGTGGTTTTTGAGAGTGCCGGGAAGAATCTGATCCGTTTTGAGGTGGAAAACTTTTTCTTCCGCCGGGGAGGCCTCTTCCGCGCTCCCAGGGTGGGAGATCCGGAAGTGATCCATACCTATAGGGTCCGTATTCTTGCTTTACAGGTTTTCCTTTCAGGGATTATGTTCTTTCTTTTCCTGTACAGTTTCTACATCTTCTTCCGCAAATATACCGATCTGTCCGCCCTGTTTCTAGGTATGGCGTCCCTCAGTTTTGCCCTTCGGGGGATGATTACCGGGGAGATGCCCCTCTCCCTGTTTATACCCCATCTGTCCTGGTCCCTGTTTTACCGTCTGGAATACTGTTTTATCTATTCGGGAGCCCTTTTTGTGACCCTTTTCCTGCGTCGGATCTTTTCCCCTCCCGGTAAGGGACTGTATCGGTGGTATACCTTTTTTATAATCCTGGGCGTACTCTCGCTTTTTACGACTCTTTTCATACCCCTCTCCTGGGTCAGCCGGTCCGTTTACTGGGTTCAGACATATGGCCTTTTCATTTTCGTAGGGGGACTTTATCTGATAGCCCGGCAGGTAAGGATCAGGAACAGGGAAGCCCTGATCATCTTCATAGGGGGCGCCGTATTCCTTTCCCTGACTTTTCTGGATATCCTCAACACCCACGGGGCTCATTTCTTTCCCGATTTAACCCAGGCGGGAATGGTCCTTTTTCTCCTTTCCCAGTTCCTGGTTCTTACCCGGACATTCGGTGATGCCTATTTGAAAGCACAGAAGCTTACCCGGGAGCTTGAGAAAGAAGTGGCCCTTCAGACCGAGGAGCTGCAGAAGCTTTCCCGTACCGATCCGTTGACCAGAATTTACAATCGCCGGCGATTCTGGGAACTGGGCGAGAGGGAAGGGGAGATTCACATCCGCTACGCCTATCCCCTGGTTCTGATGATGCTGGATCTTGATAATTTCAAGCGCGTCAATGATATTCACGGACATGCTGTGGGGGATCGGGTTCTTATTCTCATGTCCCGGCTCTGCCTGGAACTTATACGAACTTCCGATATCCTGGGGCGGCTGGGGGGTGAAGAGTTCGCCCTGATTCTGCGGGAGACGGATCTGAACGAGGGAAGGGTCATCGCCGAGAGGATCCGCCGGGAGCTGGAGGAGAGAACCCTTTCCCGGGAAGATGGGATTCCCCCGGTAACGGTCAGTATCGGCCTGGTTGAATTCGGTGAGGAAGAGACACTGGAACAGGCTTTGGAACGGGCTGACAAACAGCTCTACCGGGCAAAGAGGGATGGGAGGAACCGGATAGCTGCAGACAAAGATCCCTCCGGAGTGAATTTCTGAAAAAAGAATGTTTCTATTGACAAGAACGTTGTTCTCCTGTATGTTTCTTTGTATAGTATCGTATCTTTACGTAGAAACATTCCGGCCGACAGGCTCGCAAGGATGGAACGATGGAATACAGGATAAAGGAAATCCGCGGGGAGGGGTTCACCCCCTTCGCTCTGGCAAAGAAACTCAACGCTCCGGTGATACTCGAGTCCACATCCCTTGATCAGGGGAAGGCCCGTTACTCTCTGCTTCTGGTGGAAGAGGCTTTCCGGGTGATTCAGGAGGGGGATGGGGACTTTCTCATTCAGTCGGGCCGCAGCTGGGAGCGGCGCAAGGAGCCGGGAAAGGATATCCTTCATCTGCTCGAGGAGTACTCCGCCCCCTTTAAGTATGTGGAGACGGATTTTCCCTTTCCTGCGGGAGGCATCGGTTATCTCTCCTATGAGTTCTCCCGCTTCTGCGATAAAATCCGTTTTCCCGAAGCCGCCGCCGAGGGAGGTCCCGCGGGGGTGTTTCTCTTCGGCCATATCCTCCTGATCTACGATCATTTTACCGATATGATTCACCTTGTAGGGATGAACTACGAGAATAAAAGCATCGATCTGGATGAAGCCCTGGCTCGGGTGGAAAAGCGGATTTTCGACCTGGATTTCAACTACCTGAACGGCAATTCCGAATCCTATACCGCAAAGATCGTTTCCCCTCCCGAGGAACGGGTTGCCTACCTTACGAACGTGGAGAAGGTAAAGGAGGAGATCGTTAAGGGGAACCTGCTTCAGGGTGTTCTGTCCCGCCGTCTTGAGATCGAAACGGACCAGCCCGCTTTGGAGGCTTACCGGGATCTGCGCTCCGCCAATCCCTCCCCCTATCTTTTCTATCTGGACTTCGGCGATTACCAGCTCTTCGGATCCTCCCCGGAGGTTCATGTGAAGTCCGACGGTCGTGACGTGACGATCAAGCCGATTGCCGGTACCCGCCGGCGCGGCAAAAACCGTGCCGAAGAGGAAGCCCTGATTCAGGAGATGCTGAACGACCCCAAGGAAAGGGCGGAGCATCTGATGCTGGTGGACCTGGCCCGGAACGATATCGGCCGGTTCTGCGAGCACGGAACGGTCAAGCCGGTCTCCCTTTTCGACGTGGAGCGGTTCAGCGCGGTGGTCCATATGGTTTCCACCGTGACCGGGCGGCGCAAGCCGGGTACCACTTCCGGTGATATCATCCGGGCCACCTTTCCGGCGGGTACCGTCTCCGGGGCTCCCAAGATCCGGGCCATCGAGACCATCGCCGCCCTGGAGAACCGGGCCCGGGGATTTTATGCGGGCCTGGTTGGATACTTCGAGCCGGACGGAAGCTTCGATACGTGCATCACCATCCGCAGCGCCATGAAGAAGGGTGACAAGCTGACTCTTCAGGCGGGAGCGGGAATTGTGTTCGATTCCACCCCGGAGCGGGAGTGGGAGGAAACGGGAGAAAAACTGATGGCCCTGGCCCGGGCGGCCGG
>JAFGPQ010000161.1 GCA_016936115.1 Spirochaetales bacterium
CTATCGCCTGGAACCGGAAGAGTGGGCTCCCTACTGCCACGGCTTTGTGATAAGCGGCCATAAATTCCATGTTCCCAAGGGGATTGCCCTGGTTCAGCTCGATGAAGGCGTGAAGAGGGAGCCCTGCCGCTTCGGAGGTGAGGATGAGGAGAATCTCTTTCCCGGTACGGCCAATGTCCCGGGGATCACTCTCCTGGGAAAGGGGCTGGAACTGATGGAGAGAAACAGGGCCGTGAACGGGAAGATTCTGAGAAATCTGACCGCTGAGGGGGAGGCCATTCTCAAAACCTGCCGAACACCGGTATTTCGGGAGTCCCCGCCGGACGCTGTCCCGGGAATTCTGTGTCTCTCCCTGCCCGAACTGGGGGATATGGAAAAATTCTTTCTCCATCTGGGTGAGAGGCGTCTGTGTCTGAGCCGGTTTTCGGCATGCACGGGGAGCGTGGAGGGGGAATCGGAAGTGCTCCGCTCCATGGGTGTTCCGGCAGAGCGGTCTACCAAATCCCTGCGCCTCTCCTTCGGCCGGTTCAGCAAACGGCAGGATTTTTTCGCCCTTAAGGAGGCCATTGACAGCTATGTATAAGAAGCACCTGAAGACCTACTTCGGTTATGACAGCTTTCGCGATAATCAGGAAGAGATCATCCGGGCGGTGATGGAGGGGAGGGACGTGTTCGCCTCCATGCCCACCGGGGGAGGAAAGAGCCTCTGTTACCAGCTGCCGGGCCTCATGCGGGAAGGGCTGACCGTGGTCATCAGCCCTCTCATTGCCCTCATGAAGGATCAGGTGGACGACGGTCTCTCCCGGGGCATTCCGGCAGCCTTTCTGAACAGCACCCTGGAGAGCGACGAAACAGCGGAAATTTACTCCCGCCTCTACCGCAAACAGATCAAACTGCTCTATCTTTCCCCGGAACGGCTGGCCGCAGAGGGTTATATGGACCGGCTGAAGGAGCTGAATGTCACCTTCTTCGCAGTGGACGAAGCCCACTGTCTCTCCGAATGGGGCCATGACTTTCGTCCGGACTATCTGGTCCTGTCCCGGCTGCGGGAGAATTTCCCGGACATCCCCATAGCCGCATTCACCGCCACGGCGACCCACAGGGTTCAGGAGGATATTACCCGGATCCTGTGTCTGAAGGATCCCTTTATGGTCAGGGCTTCCTTCAACCGAAAGGAGCTGGCCTACCATATCAAACCGAAGACAGAGGTCCTGGCCCAGATCTCCTCCTATATCAAGGATCATCCCCGGGACGCGGGCATTGTCTACCGCCTGAGCCGGAAGGACGTGGAGAAAACCGTGGACCATCTGCGGAACCGGGGGATCAAGGCTCTGCCCTATCACGCGGGCATGAAAAACGAGGACCGGACCCTGCATCAGGAGCTTTTTAATAATGACGAGGTACAGGTTATCGTAGCCACGACGGCATTCGGAATGGGTGTTGATAAAAGTAATATCCGGTTCGTTATTCACGGCGACCTTCCCAAAAGTATGGAAGCCTATTATCAGGAGACGGGACGGGCCGGCCGGGATGGGATGGATTCGGACTGCCTGCTCTTTTTCGGCACCGGGGATATTGTGCGGCAGAAGTACTTTATCGACCAACTGGATAGTTCCGAAGAGCAGCAGAAGAGTACGGACAATCTGAACCGTCTGGTGCGGCTCTGCACGGTGAATGTGTGCCGCCGCAAGCAGATACTGGCCCATTTCGGAGAGGAGCTGGAGGGGAACTGCGGCAGCTGCGACGTATGCAACGACACCACCGAAAAGATCGAAGCCACCGTGGATGCCCAGAAGCTGCTCTCCGCCGTGCTCCGGGCGAAGGAAGGCTTCGGCATCACCCATATCATAGATATCGTCTGCGGGGCGGACACGGCGAAGATCCGGGACAACCGGCACCAGGAGCTCAAAACCTACGGGGTGGGTAAGGACAAGAGCAAGAAGTGGTGGCGGGGCATCGTGGACGAGTTGATCGGCCAGGAGATGATCTATCAGGATACGAACCGCTACAATGTGCTCAAAATGACCGATAAGGGCCGGAAAGTGCTTTTTGGCGAAGAGACATTTTTCATCAGCGACGCCACCGCTTCCCGGGATAGTTCAACCGGGAAGGATTCCCTTTTCCGCCGGACCGCACTTGATGCGGGACCGGTCGACGAGGGACTACTGCTCAAACTAAAGGACGCCCGGAAGGAGCTGGCCCGGGAGAAGCATGTACCCCCCTACATCATTTTCTCGGACAAAACCCTGGCCGAGATGGCCCGGCTCAAACCGGAAACCGGTTCGGAACTGCTGGAAGTCTCCGGGGTGGGGGAGAAGAAGCTGGAAGCCTACGGGGAGGTGTTTCTGCCGGTTATTCGGGAGTTTGTCTCCGAATAAATACGAAACGCTGGCATTTTATTTATCTTTAGTGGAGAATTAAGGCAAGAGGACATCTATGGTATCCGATCTGCACCCTTTTTCTCTCAATTTTCGCGGGGAACGTGCGTCTCTGGAGAAAGAGTACCGTAACGACAACATACGCAGTTCTCTCAATAGAATCCGCTCAGCTCTGATACTGGTTACTTTTCTTTACGGATTTTTCGGATTTCTCGATAACCGCATGTCTCCGGAGGAGAAGGAGCTCATGTGGTTGATCCGCTTTCTCATTGTGGTCCCCTGCGCCCTGATCGTCCTCTATCTGACATACCGCCCCCTTTTTTTGAAGTACTCCCAACACCTTCTTTTGGCTTTATGCCTGATCGGAGCACTGGGGATCATTGCCATGACCGCCTTTTCCA
>JAFGPQ010000162.1 GCA_016936115.1 Spirochaetales bacterium
GAGGCAGGCCAGCCCCGCCAGGGAGGCGGCGAAGGAGAGGGAGGCCCCGTAGTTCCCGCAGGTGGCGAAGACGATTCGGTCATAACCCTGGCGGAAGGCGTCCTCCACCTGGGCGAAGGCGATCCGGTCCTTCTGGGTGCCCGAGGGATTGGTCCCTTCGAATTTAAGGTAGAGCTGGCGAAAGCCGTACTCCCGTTCCAGATTCCGGGCCCGGGAGAGCAGGGAATCCCCCACCTCCGAGGCGATGATATCCCCGTAGGCTTCGGCCCGCTGAGCCGTGGACAGGGCGGGATCCTGCACTTGAGCGGCGAGAACCTGAATTTCTCCCAGAACGCTGTTCGCCTGTCCCCGGGCGTTATCAAGAAATATCACGGCAATGCCCCCTTTCCTTCGTAACGGAAATTCACTTCCCCCTTTTCCAGGCGGAGAATCCTTTTCCTCTCTTTGCGGATCTTTCCGCTCTTGAAAGCCACCGTAGCCAGGGCTTCCCAGACAAAGACCCATCCGCCGATATTCGAGCCCTCGATGAGGATGCCGTTCACATAACTCGCGTCCACCAGCCGTTTCGAAAGAAAGAAGGAGAGAAAAAGAAATACGAAACCCACCACCAGATAGCCCAGACTTCTCCTGACGTACAGGAATATCTGCCTGTCCCTGATGTGAAGGAGAGATTCGAAATAGTTATAAAGACCCTGCCGTATCCGGTCTTCCCTCTCCTTAAGCTCCTCGGAAAAGGCGCAGTGAATCTCCATATCCAGGGGATATTTCAGGGGGATCTCCAGGGATGCCTCTTCCAAATAGGTGATGAAATCCTGATCAAGATCCCGTTTTCTCAGGGGAGAAGGATCCAGATCGTTAAAGAGATCCTGATAGTGGTTGATTCTGATATCGATGATGTAGGTATTGTTTTCCGGATTTCGTCGGTAGATCCGGTTGAGGTGTTTTCTCATATCCCATATAGCCACAATAATTACCTGCTGTATAAAATTTTACTAGACGCAGTCAGCTTCACGGGTCCTTTTGCCTATGAATTCAGTATAATAGTAAAATTCCCCCTCTTGTCAATATTTTTCCGTTAAATTCCCCATTAGGGAGTATAATGACAAACATCACTATGGAAAAAGAAACCACTGTGGAACATCCATCTTCCTTTATCAACCTGATCCGCCTGTTTATTTACGCGCTCATATTGGCGTTGTCCCTGTGGATGAGACAGCCCCTTACCGTAACCCTTATCTCCCTGGGCATTATCTTCGCCCTATCCTGGTTCCTTCTGGAGCATTTCGGGATTCTGAGCACGCGGGACAACCCCCGCCTTGCGTTTATTCCCAATATCTGCGATCTCTCTCTGATAACATACTTCGTTTATATCACGGGAAACATCCACTCCATTCTTATCATAGGGTATTACATATCCATACTGGCCTCTTCCCAGAATATCCGCGTCAGAACCGGTCTCTTCGCTGTGCTGTTCTCCGTTCTCACCTATTCTGCCATGGGATTCTTTATTCTGGTGGGCCGGCTTCCTGCAAAGCAGCTCCCCGGATTCGGCGGAGAAATCGGCCCCAACGCGATCCTGCTCACTTTGATTCTGAACGATATTGCCTTTTTCATTGTCTACAGAATCGGAAAAGGATACGTCGCCGAATCCAAAGCCCTCGTCGATGATCTCAAGAAGTCCCGCAGAGAACAGAGCAGGCAGAATGCTCTCATAGAGCTCCTTCTGCACGATTTCGAATAACAGTCCGGCGACTGGCTTTGGGAGCTTGACGAGCAGGACAAAATCTCCTATTCCTCGGAGAAGGTGCATCAGTTTTTCTCCGAATCCTCCTTCATGGAAAAACCGGTGAAAGAATTTATAAGATCCTTTCAGAAACAGGATGACGTGGAAGCGGCCGAAATGGGCGATAAACTGATAGAAGCCATAGAAAGAAGAGAGCCCTTTAAAAACCTCGAATTGAAGATCGCCCCCCGCCACGGCGTCCATTGGGTGTCCTACAGTGCGGTTCCCCTGGGGAACAGGGAGAACCATAAGGGCTGGCGGGGCGTGGGACGGGATATCACCGCCCAGAAGGAACTGGAAATACAGCTGTACCGGCAGGCCAATTACAACCATTTCACCGGTCTCCCGAACCGTTTCCGCTTCTCCGAGAGCATCAATGGGAGAATAAAGGACGGGGGAGCGGGGTATACGGGTATACTGGGCATTATCCGCTTGGGGGGCCTGGACAAAATCCGGACGAATATAGGAAACAGCAAGAATAACGAGGTCATGGGACAGATTATCCGCAAACTGACCGACGGGGCGGGGGACAATGCGCTGATAGGCAATCTGGACGGATGGGATCTGGGAATCTGGATAGACAATCCGGACATCTACCTGGTGGACAGGCTTCATCAATTCGCTAAGGATCTGAAGAACCCCCTGCGTATGGATCAGGATTACTTTCATATCAGCTGCTCCATAGGACTGGCCTTCTATCCGGAGGACGCGAATGACAAAAAGGGGCTTTTCAAAGCGGCTGACCTGGCTCTGAACAGCGCCGGCTCCCTTCTGAATCACCGGGTCGTCCGCTATACCAAAACCTTCGGAACCCAGATTCAGAAGCGTCTGAACATAATGAAGGAGATGCCCCAGGCTCTGGGTGATCAGCAGTTCGAGATGTACTATCAGCCCCAGATACGGCGGCGGACAAAGGAGATCATCGGAGCCGAAGCTCTGATCCGCTGGAAGAAGGACGACGCCCTCTACGTCAGTCCGGTCGACTTCATACCCCTCTCCGAACAGAGCGGCTTCATCATCACCCTGGGGGAATGGATCCTGGAACGGATCACCCGGGACGCCATGACATGGCCCCTGCCCCTTCAGGTCGCCGTAAATATCTCCGGGGTTCAGCTGGAAGATCCTGGCCGGCTGCTCAGAAGCCTGAAGAACGCCCTGAAGAAATCGGGCCTGCCTCCGGAAAGGCTGGTGGTGGAAATTACCGAATCGGCGGTGGTGGAAAGATACAACGCGGTTTCCGGATTTCTGAAAAATATCAAATCATGGGGCGTGCAGATAGCCCTGGATGACTTCGGTACGGGCTATTCCTCCCTCTCCTATCTGCAGAATCTTCCTCTGGACAAGCTGAAAATCGACCAGTCCTTCATCCGGAACATGCACAGGGATCAGAAGTCCGAGGAGATCGTCCACATCATCATCCTGCTGGCGCGGACCCTGTCCCTGACCACCATGGCCGAGGGTATCGACAAGCCGGAGCAGGTTGGGATTCTGGGGAAACTCGGCTGCGACGTCTTTCAGGGTTTCCTCTACGGAAAGCCTCTGGCCATCGGGGATTTCGTCGGGATGCTAAACGGCCCTTCCCCCAGTCAACCGTCTGTGGCAGAATAGGTAATAAAGGATATTAGCATGAAAACCATGATACTTTCCGATATACACGGAAAAGCGCCCGCCCTGGAGCAGGCTCTGAAGATATTTGTAAGCGAGGGTTTTGACCGCCTGTTCCTGCTGGGGGACATTCTCTACCACGGCCCCCGGAACCCCCTGCCCGAAGGGTATGATCCCCCGAAAGTGGTGGAACTGATCAATCCTCTCAGGGATGTTATTCTGGCATGCCGGGGGAACTGCGATAGTGAAGTGGACCAGATGCTTCTGAAATTCCCCCTGCTGGCCGATTACTCCCTTTTTCAGACAGAGAATCACCGCTTCGTCCTGACCCACGGCCATCTGGATTCCTCCCGCCTGCCCGTCCCCCGGGAAGGGGATGTGCTCCTCTCAGGACATACCCATATTCCCGTGTTGGAGGAATCGGGCGGGATTATCCGGTTCAATCCCGGCTCCCCCGCCCTGCCCAAGGGGGGCAATCCTCCCTCCTACGGGGTCATAGAAGGGGAGCGGTTATCTGTGAGGAGACTGGATACGGGGAAGGCCCTCCTGGAACGGGAAGCTTAGGCTACCTTTCCGACGCGATAAGATTCCGTACGGCCCGCTGCCAGCCGGAGTAATTCTTCTCCCGCCACCCATCGGACTGTTCCGGGCGAAAGGTCTTCTCCGCTACCCGAAGTTCCCCTATCTCCGCAACACTGTTCCAGACTTTCAGGGCCAGCCCCCCCATGTACATGGCCCCCGTGGCGGACAGCTCCTCTATCTTCGTCCTGGTAACGGGAGCATTGAGCATATCCGCCTGGAACTGCATAAGAAAATCATCCCGGGTGGGGCCTCCGTCGACTCTCAGCTCGGCGGGACGGATGCCCGACTCCTCCCCCATGGCATTGATCACATCCATGATCTGAAAGACGATGGACTCCTCCGCCGCCCGGGCGATATGGGCCTTTTTCGTCCCCCGGGACATGTTGGAAATAACCGCCCGCACATCGCTGTTCCAGTGGGGCGCGCTCAATCCGGTCAGGGCGGGAACCAGATAGACTCCCTGATTGTCCTCTACCGAAGCGGCCAGAACGCCCACCTCTTTCGAACTGGAAAACAGCTCGATATCATCCACCAGCCACTTGACCGTGGCGCCGGTGCAGTTGACATTCCCCTCAAGAACATAGACTACCTCCTCATCGACAGCAAAACCCACCGATGTGACCACATTTACCGAATCGATGGGCTTGTCCCCTATATTCATCATGATGGATGATCCGGTGCCGTAGGTGGTCTTGGTCATTCCCCTTTCGGTACAGCACTGCCCGAAGAAAGCTGCATGGGAGTCGCCCAGGACCCCGGCAAGGGGAATAGGCACATCAAACAGACCTTCCGCCGTCTCGCCGAAGAGGGCGTTGGAGCTTCTCACTTCGGGCATCATGGACCGGTCCAGATGGAACATCTCCAGCAGCTCCCCGTCCCAGGCCAGGGTCTGAAGGTTGAAAAGCTGGGTCCGGCTGGCGTTGGAAAAATCCGTGGCATGAACAGCCCCGCCGGTCAACTTCCAGATCAGATAGCTGTCCATTGTGCCGAAAAGGACATTCTCACGATCGATCCCGGGATGGCTATCCATGATCCAGCGGGCCTTGGCCGCGGAAAAATAGGGGGAGAGCACCAAACCGGTCTTCTTTTTCACATCCGGAGCAACACCCTGTTTTTCCAGCTCCTTACAGATATCCTCCCCTCTCCGGCACTGCCATACAACAGCATTCATAACAGATTTTCCCGTTACCCGGTTCCACATAAGGGTGGTTTCCCGCTGATTGGAGAGGGAGACGCAGATGATCTCACTGCTGTCGGTTCCGGCCATCTCCATGACCTTAGCCATGGCCTTGAGGGTGTTGGCGAATATTTCCTCCGGGTCATGCTCAACCCAGCCGGGCCGGGGATAGAATTGCTCGTGCCCCTCATCGTGGCGGCATATCAGCTGTCCGTCCCTTCCGAAAACGAGAGCCTTGGTTCCCGAGGTTCCCTGGTCTATGGTTAAAAAGTACTTCTTCTGCGCCATCCTCTTCCTATCCCTTCAGTATGCTCAGGGCCTGTTTTTTTATCCCCTGCGGATTAATGCCGTAATAATCAAAAATCTCCGCCGAGTCCCCCTCAATGGTAATCTCATCGGGGATTCCCATGATGCGCATGGGTACGGGATTCTCCTGAATCACGATCTCCGCCACGGCCGATCCCAGCCCGCCGTAGATGCTGTGCTCCTCCACAGAGACAATTCCCTTAGTCTCCCCGGCAGCCTTGAGTATGGCCTCCCGGTCAATAGGTTTAATCGTGGCCATATCCAGCACCCGGGCGCTGATGGCTTCCTGTTCCAGAAGTTCCGCCGCTTCCAGGGCCTTGCCCACCGTTTCTCCCGCCGCGATAATGGTAACATCTTTTCCCTCTTTCAGGGTATTCGCTTTGCCGTAGGTGAAACTGCCCTCGCTCCTGGCATAAACATCCGTTACCGCCCCCCGTCCCATTCTGACATAGGCCGGCTCATCGCTCTTCGCCAGCCATTCGGTGACAGCCTCGGCCTGAAACCGGTCGGAGGGAATAATCACGTCCATTCCGGGAAAGGTGCGCATGACCGCCATGTCGTGCAGGGACTGATGGGAATAGCCCAGGGCACCGTAGCTGATGCCCCCGCTGATGCCGATGATTTTCACATTCGTATGGGTGTAGACCACGTCGATCTTCACCTGCTCCAGAGAGCGGGCGGAGAGAAAACAGGCCGGGGCGCAGACGAAAACCCGCTTGCCGAAGGTGGCCATGCCCGCTCCGATACCCACCTCGTTCTGCTCGGCGATCCCCGCCTCCACAAACTGATCGGGGAGCTCTTCGGCGTACTGATTCAGGGTGACCGACCCCCGGGCATCGGAGGTGACCACTATGATGGAGGGATCCTTCTTCGCCAGCTCGGTCAGTTTTGAGGTAAAGGCTTTTCTACAGGGTATGTTGCTACTCATCCTCGTCCATCTCCTTGATAAACTTCTCGATCTCTCCGACAGCCTGCTCGAATTGCTCATCCGAGGGAACCCCGTGGTGCCATTTAGCTTCGTCTTCCATATAGCTGACGCCCTTGCCCTTGGTCGTTTCCGCGATCACCATCATGGGGACGCCCTTTTTCCTCGGGCCGTCAAAAACCTCGACCAGGGCCGCCATATCGTGGCCGTCCACTTCCCGCACGTCCCAGCCGAAGGCCCGCCATTTGTCCGCCAGCCCTTCCAGCTTCATCACGGTTTCCGTGTTTCC
>JAFGPQ010000163.1 GCA_016936115.1 Spirochaetales bacterium
CAGGTCCTGCATTTTCTCCTGTCCAACTGCGCCTGGTGGCTCAAGGAGTACAATCTGGACGGGTTCCGTTTCGACGGGGTGACCAGCATGCTCTACTACGATCACGGCCTGGGAGCCTGCTTCGACAACTATGAGAAGTACTTCAACGGCAATGTGGACAATGACAGCATCGCCTACCTTTCACTGGCAAATGAATTGATCCATCAGATCAACCCCTATGCCGTAACGATTGCCGAGGATATGAGCGGCATGCCGGGCATGGCCCGTGATATCGACATGGGAGGTCTGGGATTCGATTACAGACTGACCATGGGGATTCCCGATTACTGGATCAAGCTTCTCAAAGAGAGGGATGACAACTCCTGGAATGTGGACGAGATATGGGACTGCCTGAACAACAGGCGTTTCTCCGAAAAACATATCGCCTACGCCGAAAGTCACGACCAGGCCCTGGTGGGAGACAAGACCATAGCCTTCAGGCTGATGGATGCGGAGATGTATACCCATATGTCCCGCAGCGCCCCCTCCCTGCATATCGACCGGGGGATGGCTCTGCACAAGATGATCCGGCTGCTCTCCTTTACCCTGGGCGGTGACGGGTACATGAACTTCATGGGTAATGAATTCGGCCATCCCGAATGGATCGATTTTCCCCGGGAGGGGAACGGCTGGAGTTACCACTATGCCCGAAGGCAGTGGTCCCTGGTGGACAATCAGGAACTGCGATACTCCCAACTGGGAGACTTCGACAGGGAAATGCTCCTTCGATGCGGCGCCAGTTTACGGCACAGCTTTGCCGAAAAAGTTCTCAGTCATGTCTCCGATCAGGTTTTGGTCTACACACGGGGGCCGCTTTTGTATATATTTAATCTGAGTCCAGACAGGTCCTATAGGGATTACGGATTCTTTCCCGGGGAGGGCCGGTACCGGCTCGTCCTCTCCTCCGATGACAAGGCTTTCGGAGGATGGGACAGGATACCGGGGGACTATTATTTTGAAATAAGGAATAAGTCGGAGGGTGTGAATCTTTATCTTCCCGCCCGGACGGCTCAGGTATATATTAATGAATTCGGACTTGAAGACTGACCGGGAATGGCTTGAGACTAACGGGCTGGGCGGATTTGCTTCATCCACGGAAGGGGATTGCCCCACAAGAAAGTATCACGGACTGCTGGTAACTCCCCTCGACGGTCATGAGGGGCGTTTCATGCTTTTGAACGATGCCCGTCTTACTCTGACCGGGGAGGGGGGATTCTCTCTGGGAAGTTCCCACTATCCCGGCGCCCTCTTCCCCCGGGGATTTGAATCTCTGGAATCCTTCACCCCCGACCCTTTTCCCACCTGGATATATGATAACGGGAACTACCGCATCAAAAAGGAAGTCTTCATGCGCCAGGGCGACCCGGGGGTCTATGTGGCATGGACACTCCTGGAAACGCCTTCCCACAGTCCAGGCGATAAAGCGGAAGGGGAGATAGATCTTTTCTGCAGCTTCCGGAACAGCCACTGGCTGACAAAAGAAAACGGGGATATCTCCTTTGATGCGGCGCCCCTTCTTCAGGGCTTCACCATCAGTCCCTATCATGGTCTGCCCGATCTCTCCTTTCAGTTCTCCGGAGAGTTCAGAGAACCGGAGGAACCCTTCTGGGATAAGAATATCGAGTATCCCATGGAGCGGCGCAGGGGGTTCGATTTCTCCGAGGACCGCTTCGTCCCGGGGAAAATCACAATTTCTCTCATAAAGGACGTTCCCCTCATCATGCTGGCTTCCCTTTCTCCTTTGGAAGGAAAGGTACAGTCCTTTTTATTGAATAACTACAGCGATGAGATCAAAAGCCGAAAGAAACGTCTCCGCCGGGTGAAAACATCCTGGGACCGTCTTGAAGAGCAGTCGCGCCACTTCCTCGTTACCAACGGGTCGGGTCAGCTTTCCGTGGTGGCCGGTTATCCCTGGTTCGGAGAGTGGGGCCGGGATACGATGATCGCATTGCCCGGTCTGCTCTTTGATACGAATCCGGAAAAGGGCGCCCAGGTACTCTGCGACTACGCCGCCCATATCGACCGGGGACTCATTCCCAATACCCTGGGGGAGATGCAGGGATTCACCTCCTACAACTCCCTTGACGCCAGCCTTCTATATCTCCGCGCGGTGGATCTGCTCATGAAGGGGGGATTCGGCGAAAAGGAAGTGGAAAGGGAAATCCTCAGGGGTGAACTCTTTCCGGCTGTCAAAAAAATCATTGACGCCTTTCTAGAGGGAAACGTCCCCCTGGCCCGCATAACCGAGGAGGGGCTTCTGGAAGCGGGTTCGGAAAGGACTCAGCTTACCTGGATGGACGCCATGGTAAACGGCAAACCGGTCACACCCCGCCACGGAAAGGCGGTGGATCTGAATGCTCTCTGGTACGGCGGTCTGGTGCTCTACCGGGATCTTTGCAAAATGTTCCGAAAACCCTTCCCCAAAACAGCAAAAGCCATTCTTGAACCCTTCCAGGAAACTTTTATGCAGACCTTTTATATGCATGATCTAAAATGTCTTACCGATACGGTGGTTGAAAAGCGGCAGGACGGTAAGATAAGGCCGAATATGCTTTTCGCTACAGCATTGGGGCTTCTTCCCGAAGCGGAGGGGCGGGAAACGGTGGAAACGGCGAAAAGGCTTCTCCTTACTCCCCTGGGATTAAGGACACTTTCTCCGGAGGATCCCCAGTTCGCTCCCTTTTATGAGGGAGACGGCGAAGAGCGTGATATGGTTTATCATCAGGGAACGGTTTGGCCGTGGCCGCTGGGCTATCTGGTTGAATCGGCCCTGAATTATGCGCCGGACAGGGAAGGAGAGAGAAGATTCTGGAAGGATTATCTCAACCGTTTTCTGGAAATCCATCTGGACCGTCAGGGAATAGATTCCATTTCGGAAGTTTTTGACGGATTAAACCCCGACGAAGGCAAGGGATGTTTTGCCCAGGCCTGGAGCGTGGGGGAACTTTTGCGATCATGGAGGATGATCAATGGCTGATAAATTTGTAAAAGCGACCTGTACGAAGGATGATATCGTTAAGGATTTCCATTCCCATCTCAAGTATAATCTTTCCGTGCTGCCCGATCAGTGCGACTACACGGATAAATACATTGCCCTTGCCTACACCGTCCGGGACAGGATCATTGACAGATGGTTTGCAACCCGTCGGTCGGACAGCCGGGAGATGGGCAAATCGATAAACTATTTCTCCTTCGAGTTCCTCATGGGAAGGGCTCTGGGAAACAACATGATAAATATGGGAATCGACGAGGCGGTAATGGAAGCCCTGCCCGAACTGGGCATAAACTGGCTCGAGCTGCAGAGCGCCATCAAGGACAGCGGTCTGGGGAACGGGGGCTTGGGGCGGTTGGCCGCCTGTTTCCTCGACTCTCTGGCATCCATTGGCTATCCCGCTTTCGGATACGGTTTGCGATATAAATACGGCTTTTTCAAGCAGGATATTCAGAACGGGTATCAGGTGGAAGAGGCTGACGACTGGCTGCGCAATGGAAATCCCTGGGAGATAAAGCGCTATGACATAAGTGTTATGGTTCAGTTCGGGGGACGCGTGGCGAGGAATCGGAAAGGGGAGTGCTTCTGGGTGGATACGGAAGATGTGACCGGTATACCCTACGATACACCCGTTGTGGGGTACGGTGCAGACCGGGTTAATACGCTGCGCCTCTGGGACGCACGGAGCGTGGAGGATTTTGACTTTCAGAACTTCAATCAGGGCAATTACTACAGCACCATTGACGACAGGGTGAAGGCGGAGACCCTCACTATGGTTCTTTATCCCAATGATGAAATCAACGAAGGGGTGGAACTCCGGTTCAAGCAGCAGTATTTCTTCGTAAGCTGTTCCCTGCAGGATATTTTCCGCCGTTTCAAGAAGATGAATCTTCCCTTTTCCGATTTTCCCGAAAAGATGGCGGTTCAGCTCAACGACACCCATCCGGCCATAGCTGTGGCAGAGCTTATGAGACTCCTGATGGATAAGGAGAAGTTGGACTGGGATACGGCATGGGACATTACTGTCAGGACCATGGGCTATACGAACCATACCCTCATGCCGGAAGCACTGGAAACCTGGTCCGTAGGACTATTCGAGAAACTTCTGCCCCGGCATCTGGAGATCATCTACCAGATCAACCACTTTTTCATGCAGGACGTGGCCGGCCGGTATCCCGGGGATTTCGATAAGATGGAACGGCTCAGTCTCATCTCCGAGAAGGGGGGGAAGCGGGTGCGCATGGCGAACCTGGCTATCCTGGGTTCCCATTCGGTCAACGGGGTGGCCGCTCTGCATTCCCGGCTGGTAAAGGAAAATCTGGTACCCGATTTCTATGCTCTCTACCCGGACCGGTTCAATAACAAGACGAACGGCATCACCCAGCGCCGCTGGCTCAGGAAGGCGAACAGGCCCCTGTCCGATCTCATCACATCGGCCATCGGCGATTCATGGATAACAGATCTTTCCCAGCTCAGGCGGCTTGAGGAGTTTAAGGACGACTCCTCTTTTCTGGAGCGGCTGCGGGATGTGAAAAAAGCGGGAAAGGAAACCCTGGCGGACCACTGCCGCAGGCAGTTCGATATCGAACTCAATACGGACACCCTCTTTGACGTACAGGTCAAACGGGTTCACGAGTATAAACGGCAGCTTTTGAATCTGATCCATGTGGTCTCCCTCTATAACCGCATCCGCCAGGGTGAGGATATTGAACCCCGCACGGTTCTCTTCAGCGGCAAGGCGGCCCCGGGCTACTACATGGCCAAGCTGATCATCAAGCTGATTAATAATGTGGCCGCCGTCATCAACGGCGATAAAAAGGCGAGGGATATCCTCAAGGTGCATTTCCTTCCCAATTACTCCGTTTCTCTGGCGGAGATGATCTTTCCCGCCGCCGATCTCTCGGAACAGATTTCCACGGCCGGAACGGAAGCCTCCGGCACGGGTAATATGAAGTTTATCCTCAACGGGGCTCTTACCATTGGGACCCTGGACGGGGCTAATATTGAAATTCTGGAAGAGGTCGGATCGGATAATATGTTCATCTTCGGCCTGAAAACCGCCGAAGTGGAAGCTCTGAAGAAAAGCTACGATCCCATGGAATACTACCTGGAAAACCATGAACTCAAAAGCGCCATGGAACTTATCGGGAGCGGCTATTTCAATATCAGTGAGCGTAATATTTTCAATCCCCTTATCAACAATCTCATGAATCATGACTTCTATATGCATTTTGCCGATTTCGGTTCCTATGCGGGAGCTCAGAGACAGGTGGAGAAAGCCTATAGGGATAAGGAGGGTTGGTCCCGGTCATCACTCATGAATATTGCCGGATCGGGAAAATTCTCATCGGACAGAACCATTCGTGAGTATGCCGATGAGATATGGAGTATCAAGCCCATACCCGTGGGAGATGATAAAGGAGAATGAAGCTGCCCGCCAGGAGACACTCTTCTCCCTTTGGAATGACAATTATAGATACCCGGGGCGATGAACGGCGCCTTACCGCGGATAAGCTCTTTCGCATCCGGGGGGATAAGGATTATACCATTCGCATTGACGCGCCCGACTCATCGGGGGGCAAGGTTTACCTAAGGGGGAATCTGGAAGGGGGAGATTTCGAAACCTTTCCCATGATACGCTGCAGCGACAACCCCAACTGCTGGCGGTTCGAGGGAAACCTTCCCCGGGGAGGGTTCATCAAGATTACCTCCTTTCTGGAAACGGAAAAGGCCCGTTACTGGGATCCCGTCGGTTACCGGGAGATCCTGGTTGACCCGCCTCTTATGAACAATCTTCGCATGTACTCCTTCATCCCCGGGGTCTCGGGCCGGTTTGAGCATTGGATCCGGGACCTGGACCATATAACGGAGATGGGCTTCAATGCCCTTCATCTCCTCCCACTGACAGAAATGGGATATACCCGAAGCCCCTATGCGGCGAGAGACCTCTATCGTATCGATCGGGCCTACGGCAGCAAAGAGGATTTTGAACTTTTCATCAGGACCTGTATCAAAAAAGAGTTAGCCCTCTGTTTCGACGTGGTTCTGAATCATGTGAGCTGCGATTCCGATCTTGCCGTCAACAGGGCCCACTGGATTCAAGGGGATCCCCGGCGTAAGGACGGCATGAAGCGGGCCGGCTGCTGGCATGGGGGAGACTGGATTTCCTGGGAGGAACTGGTACTCATAGATTACGACCATCCCGATCCGAAAACCCGCCGGGAGATCTGGGAGACCATGAGGGATTATCTCTTTTACTGGGCAGCCCTGGCGGAGAGAACCGGCGGATTCATCCGGCTGGACAATCTCCACTCATCCCATCAGGGATTTATTGCCTGGGCTCTGGACGATCTGCGCCGGGAGTACCCCGGGGTGGGTATTTTCTCTGAGTTTTTTCATTCCGAAGAAGAGCTGCAGCGGGGCGTCAAGGCCTGGGGGCTGAATCTGCTGCTGGCGAACAGCTGGGAGTACTCCTTCGTTCCCCCTCTCAGGGAGTATCTGAAATCCATACACGCCATGCCCGAACTGCGCTACCTTCTCATGCCCACCACCCATGACACGGAGAGTGTACGCCGTCTCTTCGGAGAATCCGGTTCCGTGGTGCCCCGTTACTTCGTCTGCGCTCTCATGGGCTCGGGGCAGACGGGACTCACCATGGGCACCGAATGGGGGGAACCGGAGAAGATCGATTTTATCAATCGGTCGGGACGGGTCCGCTTTATTCGGGAGTGGGATTTCTCAGAAGCAATCAAAAAAATCAATACGCTCCAGCAGAACCATGATATATTTCACAGGACCGGTAATATTGAATTTCTCAATCCTTCCACCGACAGCATACTGGTCTGCCGGAGAAGTACGAAGAACGGTAAGGGGGAGCTGCTCCTGGCCGCCAATTTTGATACCCGGAATAAAAAAGAGTATCACTACCATCAGAAGGGGAACCTTCTAATGGAGCAGGGAGCTGTTCTGGAAAATACCGAATGGGGATGCCGTGTGGAACTGGCGCCCTGCGGTGTCGCCGTACTGGAAATTTAGGAGGAGCATCTATGGAAAAGAAGAAGATTCTTATGGTATCGAGTGAAGCGGTTCCCTATGCGAAAACGGGCGGACTGGCCGACGTGGTCAGTGCCCTCTCCCTTGAGCTGTCCCGGCAGGGGCACGATGTCAGGATCCTTCTTCCCCGGTATTACCACGTCGACCGTTCCGAATTAAGCTGTCACCCCCAGCCCCTGTCTATCTGGATTAACGGGCGGGAGGAGTGGACCGGTGTCTATGAGACCGCCATGGAGGACGGTAAAGCGCGGGTTCCCGTCTATTTTCTGGATCATGAGATCTACTTCGGCAGAGACGGCATTTACGGCCACCGGCCCGATGCGGGATTCGAGGACAACGCCGCTCGTTACTCCCTTCTGTGCCGGGGCACTTTTCAGCTCTGCCGCATGCTCCACTGGATCCCCGATGTCCTTCATACTCACGACTGGACGGCGGCGCCCGTCTGCTATCTTCTGCAAAAAGAAGAGAAGTACCGGGAATTCAGCAAGACCGTATCGATCCTGACCATACATAATCTGGGCTATCAGGGGATTTTTGCTCTGGAGGACGCCCGTTATCTGCAACAGGAAATGGACAGTTACCACCTGTCCACCCTGGAATTCGAGGGGGCCCTGAATTTTCTCAAGGCGGGGATCATGAGCGCCCACAAGATAACCACCGTATCTCCCACCTATGCCGAGGAGATACAGGGGTTTGATCAGGGATTCAACCTGAACGGTCTTCTCCATTACAGAAGGGAGGATCTGACAGGCATACTGAACGGTATCGATTATGCTGTCTGGAACCCCGAATCCGATTCCTATCTGGAGGGGAACAACTTCAGTTCGGACAATATCAGGCCTAAGGCTGCCGTCAAGAAGATCATTCAGAAAGAGATGGGCCTTCCCGTGGATAGTAAGGTCCCTCTGGTGGGAATCATCACCCGCCTGGTTGACCAGAAAGGGATACAGGAACTTTTCTCTCCTGGGAAGGGGGCCGTATACAGTATCTGCCGGGATATGGACGTGCAGTTTGCTATTCTGGGATCGGGGGATTACTGGTGTGAAGAGGAGCTTCAGCAGCTTTCCGACAAGCTGCCTAATCTGAAAGTCTACATAGGCTACAATAACGAACTGGCCCATAAAATCGAAGCTGGGAGCGATTTCTTCCTCATGCCCAGCCGGTACGAACCGTGCGGCCTGAACCAGATATATTCCCTGGCATACGGCACTCTTCCCATCGTCCGCTCCACAGGAGGACTGGCCGATACGGTGGAAAATTACGATCAGGAGACCGGTTCCGGAACGGGCTTCGTTTTTCATGATCTTTACCCCGATGTCCTATATAAGGTTATGAAATGGGTTTGCGAGACCTGGTATGAGAGAAAACCCCATATCCGCAAGATGAGGAAAAAGGCTATGGCCCAGAGCTTTTCCTGGGAGAAGGCGGCCGTGGGTTACGAAAAGGTTTACGAAGAGGCGGAGGAAAGGCTTTTTTAGGGCTATATTTTCTGTATGGCACAGAAAAAGGATAATCGACTTATCGAATTACGGAAGGAGATCGTCTCTCTTCTTGATCAGATCAACGAAGAGGGACTTCTTTTCCTCAAACAGCAGGCTTCCACAATCATCTATAATGATACGGTGGAAGAGATGAACCGTAATAATCGGGAAAGTCTCCTCGAAAATGAAACGGCGAAACAGACAAGTGATAGAAACAGGCTGAAACAATCGTCACGGGCACAGGAATTTTCCCTGGATTTGTCCGGAGAGAATAAGGGATATGCGAATATCGTTTACGGTCGAATCCGGGTCTTTTTCCCCCTTGATGAGCTGGAATCCATGATCTACATAGCAAAGAAGGCATCCCGGGCCGGCGATTCGGGGCTGCTTCTCTATCGCTGGCTGAAGAAAGAGCGGGGAGATTTTCTTGTGGAACACGGGATAACCGCCTATCCCTCTCCCCTCATTGACAAGCTGGCCGTTTTTCTGGGGAAAGGTTAACCTATTCGTTTAGTAATAAGAGTGATACGAGAAAAGAGGTCCCCCGTCCGACTTCACTGTCAACGCGAATTGAGCCTCCCTCATCCTCAATGATACTTCGTACTATGGCCAGTCCCAGGCCTGTTCCCAACCCCATTCTTTTGGTGGAGTAGTAGGGATCGAAGATGTTTTTCATCCCTTCCGGCGGGATTCCCACGCCCTGATCCTTTATTTCAATAACAAGATATCCCCGGGAATCCTCCGATTCCTCCCTTGTGGTGACCGTCAGTACACCCCCTCCCTCCTCCATGGATTGAATCCCGTTGGTAAGCAGGTTCTGCACGACCTGCTCCATTTCGGTTCTGTTTCCCAGGACTCTTCCCCGGCTTTCATAAATCCGCTGAACAGAGATCCCTTCGGGAATCTGATTGAAATTCTGTTCAAGAAACTCCTCTATGATATCGGCGGGCACAAGCTTTTCCCTCTCCTTCTGCTTCTGCCGGGAGTAGGAAAGAATCTTCTGTGTCAAATCCTTCGCTTTCAGAGCCGATTTGAGAATCATTTGCATACTGCTTCTGTTCTGTCTCTCATCACAGGGTGTCATGGCCATCAGATCGCAGTGGCCGATGATTCCCGTAAGAAGATTGTTAAAATCATGGGCAATGCCTCCTGCCAGGAAGCCCAGAGCGTCCATTTTCTCCCTCTGAATCAGTTCCCTTTGCAGACGGGTCTTTTCCGTGATGTCATGAACGGCGCTTAGTAGATATTCTTCACCTCCGATGACCAGGGGCGTGGTGAAAACTTCCACGTCCTTAATGTCCCCGTTCTTCAGCCTGTGTCTGAACTGGAAATGAGTTCTGCCTTCCTGCCTGGCCTTCGCCATCTCGGCCTGTATCTGTTCGCGGCTGAGCTGATTAATCTGATAGATCGTCATGGAATGAATCTCCTCACGATTGTAACCGTAGAATGTGAGTCCCTGGGTGTTGATATCGGAGATTCTTCCATCCCGGATTTTAATGAGCATGAGTATTACCGGATTGTTTATAAAGACGTTTTCGAAACGACGGCGGCTTTCAGCTAGATTCCTGTTGGCCTTTTTGAGTTCGCGATTCAGCCTGATGAAAAGCAGAATGATCAGGAGGAGTATTCCCAGGGACAGGAGCAGATTGATGATGAACCGGCGAAGAAGTCTCTGATTTTTGCGGGGATCATTCAGATAAGTTGTCCCGTCGGGGCAATTCCTTCTTCTCAGGCCCCATCTCTTCATTTCCCGATAATCCATGAGATAGTGGTTCGGGCTGGTTCGGCTGACCGGAATGTCCTCCGGCGATTCTCCCAGAAGGATCCTCCTGGCCATGTCCCCCGCCTTTTCTCCCTGTGTATAGTGATCCACCACAAACCCGCCCAGAGCGCCTTCGCCGAATCCATGCTCCCAGAGATGATATATCGGCCCTTTGGCAAAGGAGTAGATCCGTCTGAAGCTGGGGGTAAAATCCAGGGTGACCCCGTCCGCATCGGTATAGGCCGAAAGAAGCAGGATGGGAACGTCTGCTCTAGCCTTCTCAAGCTTCTCCTCCAGTTCGGGAAAGGAAAGCGCCTCCAGGTTGAAAACGGTTAATTTGAATATACTCTGACCGGCGCTGTACGCTTTCAGGGATTGGAGATCCGCCTTCCCGCTGGATGTGTTGTCGCTTATGACGATCAGTTCGGTTGCCTGGGGGAACTGAGCTTTGATCAGCATAAAGTTGGCCTCAAGGGAAACCTCCTCCAGTACGCCCGTGGCGAGGGGATTCCTGTTTGCGCTCAGACCGTTTTCTATATTGTTAACACCCAGAAATACGTAGGGTATGCGTGGAAACAGTTCTTCGGAGGAATCCTGCATGAATATCAGGGCGTTGTCATCGGCGCAGATAACGAGATCATAGGGAGGAAGCTGGGAAAGCTTGTACCTGAGACGGGCTGTGAAGGAGTTCCTGTTTTCCTGGAATCCCAGTCTCTTTGAATCAATGAACTCTTCGTCAAGATCCAGTTCATCTCCCCGAAAGGCCGACTTTATGCCCTCAATCTGTCGATGATAGGTGGGAAAGGCGGGATGGTAGGAGCTCAGATAGAGTACATGCCAGCTTTCTCCGTACAGAAAAAGAGGAGTGAGGAGAATCAGAAGAGTAAATACTCTTTTCATAGCATTAAGTATTATTTAGTAAACCCCATTTTGCAATATAAATTTGCGTTTCCCCGTTTGACCTTTCCGGGCCCTTTGATTATTTTATGTTCATGTACGACAGATTGACCATTAAGGCTCAGGAAGCCATTGAAGGGGGCAGCCAGGCTGCCAGAAAATATAACCACTCCCAAATTGAACCGGAGCATATCCTATCCGCGCTGATTGATCAGAAAGAGGGTGTGATTACTCCGCTTATGAATCGTCTGGGGGTAGAAATCCCTCTCCTCAGGCAGGAGCTGGAAAACATCTTCAACAGTAAGAGCCGGGCCTACGGGGATTCGGTTCAGACATCACTGGCACCGGCCTCCTTTCAGCTGCTCCAGAGGGCTGAAAAAAAGGCGGACAAGCTCAAGGATGATTACGTCTCCACGGAACATCTTCTCCTGGCCATGCTGGAGGGGAAGGACCGGGTGGAAACCCTTCTCAAAGGGCAGGGCGTCAGCGAGGATGCGGTCATGCAGGCTTTGGTTTCCATCCGGGGAACCGAAAGGGTGACCGATCAGAATCCGGAGGGAAAGTATCAGGTACTGGAAAAATACTGCCGTGATCTTACTCAGCTGGCCCGGCAGGAGAAATTGGATCCGGTTATCGGCAGGGATGAAGAGATACGCCGGGTCATGCAGGTCCTTTCCCGCAGAACGAAAAACAATCCCGTTCTTATCGGCGAACCGGGCGTGGGAAAGACGGCTATTGCGGAAGGCCTGGCCCGGCGTGTCGTCTCCGGTGATGTCCCAGATTCCCTGAAAGGCAAGAAAATCCTGGCTCTTGATCTGGGATCCCTGGTGGCGGGAGCAAAATTCCGGGGCGAATTCGAAGAGCGCCTCAAATCGGTCATTAAAGCCGTATCCGATTCGGACGGGGGCATCATCCTCTTTATCGACGAACTTCACACACTCATGGGAGCCGGAGCCGCCGAGGGATCCACCGATGCTTCGAATCTTCTCAAACCGGCTCTGGCCCGGGGGGAGCTGCGGACCATAGGAGCCACCACCCTTGACGAATATCGGAAACATATCGAATCGGACCCCGCCTTTGAACGGCGTTTCCAGCAGGTCTATACGGCGGAGCCCTCCGTGGAGGATTCCATTACCATCCTCAGGGGTATTAAGGATCGTTATGAAGTGCATCACGGTGTCCGTATAAGAGACGATGCCCTTATTTCGGCGGCGGTATTATCCAATCGGTACATTACCAGCCGTTTTCTTCCTGACAAGGCAATAGATCTGGTGGATGAAGCGGCGAGCCGGCTTAAGATGGAGATCGAGAGCCAGCCCGTGGCCCTGGACCGGTTGGAAAGGAAAATCCTGCAGCTGCAAATAGAAAAGCAGTCCCTCTCCCGGGAAACGGACAAGGCGAGCCAGGAAAGGCTTAACAATATCAACAGGGAGCTGGCCGACCTGAGCTCTGAAGCGGATTCCCTGAGAATGCAGTGGCAGAACGAAAAGGGGATTATCGAAGATATCCGTTCCCTGAAGCAGGAGATAGAGGACCTTAAGGGGCAGGAGGCTGTTTACGAGAGGGAAGGAAACCTTCACGGCGCCGCCGAAATCAAACACGGCAAACTTCCCCAGACCCTGCAGCGCCTGGAAGAGAAATCCCGGGACCTTGAGAGAATACAGGGTGAGCAGAGCCTGCTCCGCGAGGAAGTCTCCGAAGAGGACATCGCCCGGGTGGTATCCATGTGGACAGGCATACCGGTAGAGAAGATGATGGCCTCGGAAAAGGAGAAGTTCCTGAAGCTCGAGGATATTCTGGAAAAGCGGGTCATCGGACAGAACAGGGCCGTCGTGGCGGTGGCCGACGCGATCCGTCGGAACCGGAGCGGGCTCGCCGATCCGGACAGGCCTCTGGGATCCTTTCTCTTTCTGGGCCCCACCGGTGTGGGCAAAACGGAGCTGGCAAAAACTCTGGCGGAATTCCTCTTTAACGAAGAAAAGGCCCTGACACGCATCGATATGAGCGAGTACATGGAGAAGCACTCCGTGAGCCGCCTCGTGGGAGCCCCTCCGGGCTATGTGGGCTATGACCAGGGGGGACAGCTGACCGAAGCGGTGAGAAGACGTCCCTATTCGGTGGTCCTCTTTGATGAGATCGAAAAGGCCCATCCCGATGTCTTCAATATATTGCTTCAGGTTCTTGACGACGGACGTCTGACCGACGGACAGGGGCGGGTCGTTGACTTCCGTCAGGCTATCATCATTATGACGAGCAATCTGGGCAGCGACTTCATCCTGACCATGGGGGATAAGCCGGAAGAGTTAAGCCAGAATCTGGATCATCTCATGAAGGCCACCTTCCGACCGGAATTTTTAAACCGGATTGACGAGAGGGTTATCTTCAATCAGCTTAAGCCGGAAAACCTTATGGGAATCGTTGATCTCCTCATCGGGCAGATAAGAAAACGGCTGGCAGACAATAAGATGAAGCTGGAACTGGGCGATGAAGCCCGGACCTACCTGGTTAAGGTGGGCTATGATCCCCTTTTCGGGGCGCGGCCCCTGAGGAGAACCATTCAGAATCTGATACAGAATCCCCTCTCCAAAGAGATTCTTTCCGGACGTTACCAGGAAGGGGATACGGTCAGAATCGGCTTTGACGGGAATAATCTGATTTTTCAATAGGAGGAGTGTGATAATGGAGAATAACTGGCGCTGTCCCAAATGCGGGAACATGTCCTATGAGACCGATCAGTTCGCCGCAACGGGTGGTGGCTTTTCCAAGATATTCGATGTACAGAATAAGGCTTTTACCACGGTGACCTGCAGCCGGTGCCGCTTTACGGAATTGTATAAGGCAGAGACCAGTATGCTGGGGAATATCTTCGATTTTTTCACCAATTAGAATATCAGACAATTTGTAATTTATCTCTTTTCCACCGCTTGAAATTTATCGGAGTAGTGTTTAAAATTAATCATTATCTGTAAAATTGTTAAAGAGAGGATTGAATATGGTTATTTTGACCTTAAACTGCGGCAGCTCTTCTGCCAAATATCAGGTTTATGACTGGGATAAACAGGAAGTTCTGGGCGTCGGTCTCATCGAGAGAATCACTCAGCCCATGTCCAATATCGAGCATAAATCGAAGGGGAAGGATGAATTTGTCGCCGAAAAAGCCTGTCCCACCCATAAAGAAGCTATCGAGTGGATCATGGAGACTCTGGTTGATGAGAAGATAGGATGCATCACCGACCTCAGTGATGTGAAAGCAGTAGGTCACCGTATTGTTCACGGGGGCGAAAAATTCACAAAGTCCGCTATTGTTGACGATCAGGTCCTCGCCGATCTGGAAGCCGTATCACCTCTCGCTCCTCTTCACAATCCCGGCGGTATTACCGGTATCCGCGCAGCTCAGGAAGTTCTTCCCCAGGTGCCCCAGGCGATCATTCTCGATACGGCCTGGCATCAGACCATGCCCGCTTCGAGCTACATGTACGCTCTTCCCTACGACTGGTATGAAAATTTTAACGTAAGGCGCTACGGTTTTCACGGATCCAGCTATGTCTATACCTCCAAGAGAGCCGCCGTTCTCCTGGGCAAGGAAGCGAAAGATACCAATGTCATCATTTGCCATATCGGAAACGGTTCCTCCATGTGTGCGGTGAAAGACGGCTGCTGCTACGATACGACCATGGGCATGACCCCCCTTGAAGGACTGATCATGGGAACCCGCTGCGGTGACATCGATCCTGCCATCGTTCCCTACATGATGGAGAAAAAGGGTCTTTCCGCTCAGGAAATCGATACGGTCATGAATAAAAAATCCGGAATCCTGGGTATTACCGAAAAATTCATCGACAGAAGAGACGTCTACAAAGGCTATAACGAAGGGGACGAAAGATCAAAACTCGCCCTGGAGATGGAAGCCTATCGGGTCAAGAAATATATCGGCAGCTACATGGCCGCCATCGGCAGGACCGACGCCATCGTCTTTACCGCCGGAGTGGGGGAGATGAATCCCGTATACCGTGCGGAAATGCTGTCCGGTCTCGAATCCCTGGGAATCAAGCTGGATCCTGAGAAGAACAGCGCCAGTATCACCAGAAATGCGGAGACCTGTATCAGCGCCGACGATTCCCCCATTAAGGTGTTCGTCATTCCCACCGACGAGGAACTGGTTATGACCGAAGATACTTATGCTCTGGTGGAAGGAACCTATGATGTGCATACCAATTTCACCTACACCTTTCAGCACAGGGAGTATGTCAACAAGGCCCGGGCGGAAGCCCTGGAAGGGAATATCGCCAAGAATCCCGCCCTTGCCAAGGTTGTCGTCAAGCTTTAATGAAAAAGCTGTTCCTGCCGGGGGTGTTCCTGCTTGTCATGCTCCCCCTGGCAGCCCAGACCCTTATGACGTGGAACGTCCGTATCCTTTCGGATAACTCCCGGGATGACCATGAGCTGGATGTCATCGCCTCCCTTCTTCAGAGGACCGATTTCGCGGCCCTTCAGGAAGTGCGCGATTCCCGGGTTCTGGACAGGCTCATGACCCGTCTTGACGGATGGGATTATGTCATAAGCCTTCCCGTCGGCCGGGGGGTGAAAGAATTTTACGCTTTTCTCTATCGAACCGACATGTTCACCCTGCTGGGGGCTCCCTACACGTTCAGAGACGATGAGGATCTGTTCATCCGGGAGCCCTTTGTCGCCCATTTTCGTTCCGGATCCTTTGATTTCACCATTGTCACTATGCATTCCATTTACGGGGACAGCAAGGAAGACCGTCGTCTGGAAGCGACCCGGCTGGACGATGTGATCCGTTTCGTGGACTGGCAGAACGGGGATGAGGATGATGTAATTCTGACCGGTGATTTCAATCTTCCCGGAGAAGACAGGGCCTGGGAAATGTCACCCTATGTCTGCCTTATCCCCTCCGATATCAAAACGACCATATCCGATGCTTCGAGCTATGATAACATCTGGATAGGTCCGGCTACAATCGAGCTTTCCCGTGAGGTAGAAGTTTACCCCTTCGATGAACTGCTCTATGGTAATGACGACAAAACCGCGTCCCGTGAAGTTTCCGATCACCGTCCAGTACTAGTCCGTTTCAGAAATAACCTGCCCGATGACGATGGGGAGGGCCGCTGGGATTATCCCGAAGCTTATGTCCCGTCAGCAGTGTTAGCCCCGTGAGTGAAATATTCAGGGAGTATGAGCTTTTTCTAAAGGATGTGGACAGGCTTGCCGGGGAACTTCATGAAAGGCTTAAGGATTTACTTCTCTGCCGTGCCGGCTGCTCATCCTGCTGCCAGCCTATTTCCCTCCTGCCCCTGGAGTGGCACTGGATTAAGTCCCGATTAACTGATCAGGGAAAAAACGACAATCAAAATACAGAAAGGGGCCGCTGTCCCTTTCTTCGCCATAATCTCTGTACCATTTACGATATTAGGCCTCTTATATGCCGTACCCACGGTCTCCCTCTCCTCTATCTGAATAGTGAAGGTACATCCTGGGAATTGTCTCTTTGCGATCTGAATGAAGAAGCTCTTGATGAGGAGTGCTGGGAAGACCTTTTTCAAAATAGATATTTTCTGGAAATGGATAAATGGAATTCCCGGCTGAATCGGCTGAATCAGAGATTCCTTGAAAATAAACCGGAGTATGGTGACTGCCTGACAGCAAGAATACCCATGGCCGAATTGCCAGAACCGAAAAAAGAAGAGGCCCCGTAAGCAAAAGCCAGTCCGTACCCAGCAACTGAGGGATCATAACCGTAAAGAGACCCCAGATAAGAAGAATCGTCCCCGGATGGAAAATGTCATAAAAACTTCCCCGGCGAACACTCCTTGAAAGAAAGGTTCTCATAATCTCCCAGAGAAGGGATAAGCCTATGAGGATTAAACCGATACAGGACAGGACATTGTCCGTAGTAACTGGATGACAACTGAGATACCATGAGTAGGGAAGGGCGACGATCCATCCGGTCAGGGTGGTCCTTAGTATCCAGTGACTCCGAAGGGAAAGAGACAGTTTTGTACGAACCATCTGCATGGCCTTGAGAAGACCCCAGGAGAATAGAACCAGGCAGACAATTTTCTGCTCCCTGACGATATAATACCCGGAAAGGGATAGCATTAGGGGGGCGATTGTCAGCAGGGGGAGGAGAAAGAGGGCCAGGGAGCCGTATTTTCTTTTTGCCGCTAAGAGTATTGTCGTGATGATAAGGGTTTCCCCGGAATAGATGATGGCGGAAAAAGCAAAAGGGTTATATTGAATAAAGTTCACAGGTTTATCTCCTAATCAAATACTCGTAATAAATTAACACCGGCATGAACCGATTCCCATGGTGATTTGCTGTGCTTTGCTTTGGGAAAATGAAGGAAAGGTGAAGGTTACATCCGATTGTCCTTAACCTCCAAAATAGGGTATTATGCTGATATGGGTCATAAAAAGTACACAATTAAGGATATCGCGGAAAGGGCCGGCTTAGGTGTCGGGACCGTATCCCGGGTACTGAATAATAACCCGAACGTGAAAGACAGTACCAGGGACAGGGTTCTGAAGATAACCAGGGAACTGAATTATATTCCCAATGGATCCGCCCGGATGCTTGTAACCCGCAACCGCTCCCATAAGACGGTGGGCCTGCTTATCTCGGCTATAGAGAACCAGTTTTTCTACGAACTCTTCAAGGCCATACATGACCGGCTGAAGCTGGATGACTATAAAGCCATGATTTTCGATACGGAGGATGAATTCGAAACGGCGGTAAACCAGATCGTGGAACAGCAGATGGCGGGGATGATGGTTTTCGGTGACTGCCCCCTTTCCGACAGGAGCAGTTTGCTTTTAAAAAGCCACCGCATTCCCTTTCTGTACGTTGACTATTACGGGGGGGATATCAATTTTGTCCGCTTTAACAACTACCGGGGGGGGCAGCTCGCCGCGGACTATCTTATAGACAAGGGGTGCCGGAAGGTGATCCTATTCGGAGAGTCCCTGGCTTCTCTCCAGCAGAAGGACCGTTTCCGCGGTTTTGCCGACCGGGTTATCGAGAGAAAAATCCCACTTCGTCACTCAGAGGTCTCCCGGGCCAACTATTGCGATACCTATGATCTTTCCCGGACCCTTATGGGGGATCCGGAACTGGATGGTATCTTCTATTTCTGTGATGAGATGGCCTACGGCGGCATACAGGCCCGTAACGATACGGGTGCTTCCGTTGCCATTGTGGGATATGACGATATTTTCCCTTCCAAATTCCTTAACCTCACCACGATAAATCAGTCCTCCAAGAAGCTGGGATCGGAAGCGGGGAGCGCCATACTGAATCTTATTGAAAACCGGGACAGGGAGACTCCTCCTCTACAGCGTCTCTTTGAACCCACCCTTATGAACAGAGGGAGCTGACATGAACCATGAGAAGGCTTTCCTGGCCCGAGAGGCTTTTCTGAGACAGTATCCCGGGGGCTTTTCCGATCCCGCGATGAAAGAAATTTCCAGGAAACATAAAACCGATAAGATGTATGCCATGACCCGGGAGAAACTCACACGCGCAGCCTTTGAGAAACCTGTAGCTGTTCTGGAGGATATCACCGGGATTATCAGCCAGGCCTCCGTCGTTTCCGTGTTTGAGAAAATGCGTTTTCGTGATTTCATAAAAAACTGTTCCGGGGACGACAGGGAAATGCTCGTTCATGCTTTTTATGAATTGGTCCACGGAAACAGGGAGCAGGGGTATCTCATGTTCGATGTTCTCCTATCTCCCTACCAGCTTAGTAAATGGACGCTGGTGTCCCTGCTTCCCGCTTATTACTATCCACAGGATCAGGTTTTCCTCAAGCCGACCACTGCGAAGAAAGCCATATCCTATTTCGAATGGGACCACCTTCACTATCTTTCCCGGCCCGATCATGATTTTTATACCGCATACAGAGAACAGATTCTGGAACTGAAAAAAATAGTACGGATTACCGATGACAATCTAGCCCTGGGCGGATTTATAATGATTGCGGCACAATAATATTTGCATTACTCCTTGCTAAAACATAAAATTGTACTAGGAAGGAGTTTTAATGGAAAAAAAAGGAATTCCCTTTTTCCCTCTTCTTTTGGCCGCGCTGGTTTTTCTCACTTTGGGAATCGGTTTGATCTTCCCGTATCAGAACAGGATCAGTGCGGAAAATTCCCTCTATCAGCAGGAGTGTTTTCTTCAATCGGCCAGACTGCAGCTGGAAACGGAACACTTTCACGGACTTCTCCTTCACTTTATCCATGAGGATTATGATACTGTCCGGGAGGAGCTTGAACTGTCGTTGAAGCTCATCCATGACAATCTTTATATTCTTTCCGCTTCATACCCGGATACGGTCTCCCAAACTGATATCGCGAAACTTACTGATATCTTCTCCTGGTGTGATACCCTTTTCACAGGGGAAGACGGGGCGGTACAGGATCATATACCCCAGCTGGTCCCCCTTCTTGATGAGGCTATAGCTCTTGAAGATAAGCTCATGAAACGAACGGAATTCCTGTCCCGGAAAAGCCTGGCTTCTTCGGCTACCCTTGTGAACCGCAATAATATCAAATACCTCATTATCATACTTTTCGGATTCACTTGCCTTATTATTCTTACCCTGTTGTGGGCTCTCAATAACCACACTATCCATAGATTAAGGGTAAGCGAAAATCTTTTCAGAACCGTTTTCAACGGAGCCTACCACTACATGGGAATTCTTGATAGAAAGGGAATCATCCTTGATGTGAACAAAAGCGCCCGGGACCTGGTAGGTGAGAAAAGAGAGAATCTCAAGGGAATAAATTTTGCCGACACACCCTGGTGGAATCATTCCCGGGAACTACAGGAGCGCATAGAGAAGGCCTTTCTTCTCGCTCAGAAAGGCAGGACCACCCTGTTTGAGGCCCTGCATTACGATATGAACGGGAATCGGGTCATCTCCGATGTCTCCGTTAATCCAGTCCCCGATGGAAAGGGGGAGGTGACCCGTATTCTTGTAGAGGGTAAAGACATTACACAGAGCCGGATGACTGAAGAGAAATCCCGTCAATTCAAACAATTCCTGGAAAGCGTCATAAACTCCCTTGCCGCCCGGGTTATCGTAACCGATTCGGAATGGGCCGTTTCATTGGCGAATAAAAGGGCCAGGAAAAATCTTTCACTGAGTAATGAGCAGCAGTATACTGGCAGAAACTTCTTTGAGCTCTTTCCCCGGTATCTCACTTCGGAATTGGAAATGAAAAGGACCCTTTCCGCCGGTTCCGTCTTTTCGGGAAAATGTGAGATCAGAGAGTCGGACAGGGAAATATACGAGAAAATTATGGTCACTCCTCTCAATTTCAGTGACAGCAGGGGATGGGTTATACTCATCGATGATGTTACAGAAGCCTATCGGGATGAAACCCTGAGGGTGCAGAAAGAGAAAATGATGTCGGTGAGAGGACTGGCCACCGGTATGGCCCATGAGATTAATAATCCCCTGGCCGGTATGATCCAAGCCTCCGAAGTCATTCTCAATCGGCTGAACTCCCCCGATATCGCGGCTAATAGAAAAGCGGCGGATAAGGCGGGAATTGATCTTGATAAGTTGCGGGACTATATGGAGGAGAGAAATATCCTGACCATGCTTGAGTCTATCCGGGACTCGGGAGCAAAGGCGGCGGGAATCGTTGAGAACATGCTCAGCTTTGCTGAAAATGAGAAACCGGACCTGTCCCTTCACTCCCTGGAGGAACTGATGGATAATGCTCTGAATATGGCTTCTCGGAACTACCGGGGCAAGAATCGATTTGATGAAATAGGAATAGAGAAGAATTACGGGAACGATCTGCCTCTGGTCACCTGCGAGAGGAGAAGAATCGAACAGGTTTTTCAAAGTATACTTCTGAATGGGGCGGAAGCCATGTTCAGCAATCCTCAGGGCTCTTCCTCTCCTCTCCTCTGTTCTTCATACGTTTATCCTATGAGGAAAATCTGAGAATGGTCAGAATTGAAATTGAAGATAACGGCCCGGGAATGGATAAGGATGTGAAAAACCGGGTCTTTGATCCCTTTTTCACCACGAAGCAGGTGGGAGGCGGAACAGGTCTCGGGCTGTCGGTGGCTTTCTTTATAGTCAGGGAAGGCCATCACGGTACGATTGACGTCAGATCCGAACCGGGAAGGGGAACCGTATTTACCATTCATTTACCGGTAATGCACAGTATCGTTGAAACGGGAGGTCATGATGCAGGATGATGAAATAACCATACTGATAATTGATGATGAAAAGATCATAAGACAGGTCTTTTCCTATTATCTTGAGGATAAGGAGTACACCGTCATCACAGCTGACAACGGAAAAGCGGGTATAGAGCTGTTCGACAGTCATAATCCGGATGTGGTGCTGACTGATCTGAGAATGCCCGAAGCGGATGGTCTTGAAGTCCTCGAACATGTGAGAAGCAAATCGGACGAGATCCCCATAGTCGTGATATCCGGGGCGAACAGTCTTAATGATGCGGTTCAGGCGTTAAGACTGGGCGCCTGGAATTATCTGATAAAGCCGGTTCAGGATCTGAATCTGCTCGGTTACACCGTTTCCGAATGTCTGGAGAAGGCACGCCTTATAAAAGAGAACAGGGCCTATCGGGAGAAACTTGAGGAATTGGTCGAAGCCAGGACAAGGCAGCTGGAGAGACGGAACCGCCAGCTCGATCTTTCCCGAAGGCAGATAATCGGCATCCTCTCCCAGGCTGCCGAATATAAGGATTTTGAAACGGGGAATCATTTTCAGAGGGTTTCCGAAATGGCGGCGGTAATGGCCAAGGGTCTGGGTTGGGATGAGGAGCGGGTTCTCAACCTTCAGTTGGCATCTCCGGTCCATGACATCGGAAAGATCGGGATCCCGGACAGCATTCTTCTCAAACCGGGAAGACTGAACGATGACGAGTGGCATATAATGAAGGAGCACTGCCTCTTCGGGAAGAATATACTGGGAACCGATAATTTTCTCAGAAACGAGATAGAGGAGAATCTTCTTGATCTTGAAGGAGCCAGTTTCACCCTGATGGAAACGGCCGCTAACATAGCCCTGAGCCATCACGAGTGCTGGGATGGAAACGGGTATCCTATGGGATTGAAGGGAAGTGAGATCCCCATTGAGGCGAGAATCACGGCCGTGGCCGATGTCTATGATGCGCTCAGGAGTAAACGTCCCTACAAGGACCCCTGGAGCGAGGAAAAAACCCTATCCTATCTGAGGGAAAAGTCGGGTAAACAGTTTGACCCGGATATTGTCGATGTCTTTTTTGAAAATCTGGATGATATCAGGAAAATTCAGCAAAGGTATCGGGAAGAGTAAGTCGTAACTTTCCTATTCCTTGGTTATTTTCCCACAGATGCTTTCTCCTGTGTCTTATCGGGAGCTTTGACAGACCATAGAGGCTTGGCATGAACCTTGCTTTATTATTCCTATGAAATCTTACGGGAAACTTTGGGGGAGCATCCTGATCATACTCCTGCAGCAGGCTGTTATGATTACTCTTCTCTTTTATCTGTTCAGAATGCTGAGGTCGGGATTCTTCCTGTTTACTGCATAGCCATGTTAATCCGTTTAAAATCCTGCTCCAGTCCAAGGAACACAGAGACAATTTCCGGATCAAAGGCAAGGCCTTTTTCTGCTTTGATGATTTTGCAGGCCATTTCGTGGGGAAGGGCTTTCTTATAGGGACGGTCATTCGTTATGGCGTCATAAGTATCGCACAGGGCTACAATACGGCCGCTCAGGGGTATCTCTTTCCCCGCGAGCTGTCGCGGATAGCCTTTCCCGTTCCATTTTTCATGGTGTGTCAGGGCAATTTCCCGGCCCATCGCAAGAAAATCCTTCTTCCCCTGATGTTTTTCAAGAGCCTTTCCCGCAATGTAGGTATGCTGTTTCATGGCGTCCATTTCCAGATCGGAGAGTCTATCCGGCTTTAGAAGTATGGAATCGGAAATTCCCACTTTCCCTATATCATGGAGAACTGCAGAGACGGCCATATCCTCTATATAGGCATCGGTTATCCATCTGTCCCGCTTCCCGAAACGGTGGTAGTAGCCCGTGGCCAGAATCCTCGTGAAGGCTTCCACCCTTTCCAGGTGTTTCCCTGTAGCCGTATCCCGAAGCTCTACAAGAGATGCCAGGTTATATATGGTTTTCCTGTTATCAATTTTGATGTCCTCAATCAGGTCCAGTAGGGTGGTTATGAAAATTTCCCGGTTATGGAGAGCCGTCAGAATATCGGTCTTATCCTTTATAATGACAATGAAATCTACCCCTTCCAGGATATTCAGGGGAACTATTTTCACTTCAAGAAACAGTCGATCCCTCCCTTCGGTCTCCTCGGCCAGAATGTCATTAAAATAGACGGTCTGTGATTTATGAAGCACAGGAAGCATCTCCGGGGAAAACCCTTCCCGGGCTTTGATATAATGAAAAATCCCGTGATTCTCCGGTGAGCTGTTGGGAACATGGAACATCTTCTGAAAAGAGGGATTATAGGCAAGGATTTTCCCGGTGATATCAATCTCTGCGATTCCATTGGTACTTGACTCTACAATTGCTTCCAATTTTCCATTAAGGGCACAGAGATTCTCCAATATATTCAGATAGTTTTCGTCCATATTCAATTGTCCTTCATTATCCGTTTATAATATTAATCATTTCATGGAGGTTTGTCACTTCTTTTATGTTGAAAGATTCTTCCGGTTTCAGGAAATATCGATCCCGTGCTTCTATATGCAAGTATAATCCAGTGAGGATCCCCCGTCTTCCATCCCATGGGAAGCTACCGGGTTAATTAGCACGGCAATCCCTAATTATAGGAATCATTATCGGATGCGGAATCATTTCATCGATAACTCTTGATGCGGTAAAGCCGTAAGTGTATCCAGCATACGGTCAGGGGCAAAAGCAGGCCATAGGTGGAGGAAGAGGGGTATAATCGGACTACAAGCAGGCTCACAGGGTATAAAAAAAGTCTTGCTACCAAGTGTAAATCACCTGATTACAAGACTTTATTAGTCGGGCTGGCCGGATTTGAACCGGCGACCCCTTGTCCCCCAGACAAGTACGCTAAACCCCTGCGCTACAGCCCGTTGCTTATTAGCACGAGCAGTAATATAAACCAGACCGGAACTATTGTCAACCGCTTGTAAAAAGAAATAATCCGGCGTGGAGATCTTTTTTACCCCTGGGATATCAGTTCCGAATCAAAGGGAGGCGCATTCTGAAAAAGCAGGCGCAGGGGAGTGTTATCCTTCCCCAGTAGACCCGGGTCTTCTCTTAGTATTCTTTCCGAAATATCCCGGGCCCAGAGGAGAATCTCCCTGTCCCGGATAAGATCGGCAATGGCGAACTTCATGAATCCGGATTGGCGGCATCCCGAGATATCTCCCATACCGCGCAACTTCATATCCTCTTCGGCAATGATAAAACCGTCCCGGTTATCCTTCATAATCCGCATCCGCTGTTTTCCCTCTTCTGTCAGGTTTTCATCGTATACGAGAAAGCAGTAGGATTGATGCTCTCCCCGTCCGATCCTTCCCCTGAGCTGATGCAGAGCGGACAGACCGAAACGTTCCGCCTGCTCCACCACCATAACCGTGGCATTGGGAACATCCACGCCGACTTCCACAACGCTCGTGGCTACCAGAATATCCAGTGTCCCGTCGGCAAAGGCAGCCATGGTTCTTTTCTTTTCATCCTCCCCGATACGTGAATGAATCAGGGCGCAGCGGGCATCGGGGAAAGCCTTTTCCTTGATGAAAGCGAACATGGTTTCCGCATCCTTGAGGGCGAGTTTATCCGACTGCTCAATCAGGGGATAGACAAAATAGGCCTGACGTCCCTTGGAAAGCTCCCCGTGGACGAAATCATAGACCTTAAACTCATTACCCCTCTTCGCCAGATGGGTGATGATGGGCTGTCTTCCCCGGGGCATGGTCTTTATGGTGCTGATGTCCAGATCGCCGAAGGCGGTCAGGGATAGGGTGCGGGGAATAGGAGTGGCCGTCATGAGAAGCAGATCGGGATGTATCCCCTTTTCCGCCAGGGAAAGACGCTGTTTGACGCCGAAACGATGCTGTTCATCCACGATGACGAGGCGAAGATTTCCGAAGAGAACATCCTCTGTAAACAGGGCGTGAGTTCCCAGTATCAGGTCGATATTTCCCGCCCGGAGCTCCTCCAGAAGACGGGCTCGCTCATCCTTTCCGATCTGTCCGGAGAGAAAGGCCAGACGTATGCCCAGGGGTTCCAGCATCCGGGCCGCATTCTCCCCGTGCTGCCGGGCCAGAAGTTCCGTGGGGGCCATCATGGCGACCTGTCCGCCCCCTTCAATGACCGGAAGAGCCGAGAGAAAGGCCACAAGAGTTTTACCGGAACCCACCTCTCCCTGGACAAGCCGATTCATAACCCGCTCGCTGTTCATATCCTTTATAATATCCGCTACGGCGTGCGTTTGATCCGCGGTAAGATCGAAGGGGAGATTCTCTATAAGTTTACGGAGTGTGTTCTCCGGCAGGGGGGGCCCTTTTTCCTTGCCCTGCCGCTTTTCCAGTCCCTTGCGGCCAATAGTCAACTGCAAATGAAGGAGTTCCTCCCTGACAAGGGCTTCCCGTGCTTTCTCAATCTCTCCGTGTGTTTGGGGAATATGAATGTGCTGCAGGAGTACTGCCTTATCGGGAATCCCGTACTCCCGGCAAAGCGAGGAGGGGAGTTCGTTATCGATATTCAGGGCCCAGTCATTTAGAGCCTGTCTCATTGCCTTACGAAGCGATTTCTGCTGAAGCTTCCCCGAAAGGGGATAGACGGGAAGTATCATCCCGAAGTCCGCCGGATGTTCGGAAACTTCCTCAAATTCAAAGGTTCCCGTCTGCAGTTCCCCGTATTTCTGCTGGAACTGTCCGGACAGAAAAATCTCCGTTCCCACGGCGAGTCGCCGTTCCAGGAAATTCCTGCCGAAGCAGACCAGGGCCGCCGAGCCCGTATCATCCTCTACGATAACTTTCAGGGCTCTTTTGCTGCCGAAACCGATCCACTCATGGGCCAAAACCCGGCACCGGGTATTAACCGATCCCTCCGGAGGAACGGGAAAGAAGGGGCGTACCGTTTTCCTGTCGTCGTATCGGACCGGGTAGTGGGTCAGAAGATTCCCTATGGAGTGAATGCCCAGATGGGAGAGATCCCCCATGGCGGCTTTTCCGATACCGTTGAGACGGGAAACGTTCTGCTTCAGTTCGGCCAGAAACAAGGGAGGATTACCCCCTTACAGTCTGTAGAGAAAATGGAGGAGCCAGTTAAAACCGAAGCCCAGAAGAATCCGAAGGGCAAAGACAGTCACCAGGGAAATAATAATGCCCTGGGTCATATGATAGGACTGCTGACCGAAAAGGGCCATGATCCTGTCGGTAATGCGGTAGAGAAGATTGTTCAGCCCTCCCAGCATAATGTTTTTGCCCATAAGATTAGCGACAAGAAAAACAATCAGCATGATAATGATAAGATTTATGAAGAACCCTGCGAAACTCCAGATATTCCCGATAAGAACCGCGAGAATCATACCGATGGTAACGGATTGCCCGTTCGCCAGTGCCGAAGTGATCTGTATCCCCAGAGCCAGGAGAATAAAAGCCATGACCGGAGAGAAATCCAGCATGCCGAAGCGAAGCCATTCGAAGCCGCGGAATTTATCCAGATAGGGATCCACAACAGCGCCCAGATACATTTTGGGCTTATCCAGAACGGGATGATGAAACCAGGTCAGCAGGACTCTGAGGAAGAGCAGAAGCGAGTAAAACTGGAGTATGTATGCCAACACGGCCATAGTTTTCTGAAATATCATTAAGGATCTCCTTGACTGTAAACCAGCCTTTGGTTTTATAGAAAATACTAAAAAACGTCCGTTCCGTCTATTCTTTCCATACGGAAGTCACCAGAGGATGGCCCATATAGCGCTCCAGGGCTTCGGAGCCGCTGGAAACCGAAAACTGGGGCGAAGCCCTGACGATGGTGGGTTCCACATTGTGGGCCAGATGGAAAAAGACGGAGCAGTTTCCCGGATTCGCCGTCAGGAACGAAGCGAAATCAATCAGGTCGTCATCCTCTATATTGTCGGTGTTCATTTCCAGGTGGATCTCCCTCACCGACTGTTCTTTCAGCTCCTCCGGGGAGATAAGCCGCTCAATTCTTAAAGACGGGTTGTCTCTTCTCGTGTCGACCTTACCGCAGAATCCCAGAACCGCATCAGCTTCCAGAAGGTGGCCGAATTCTTCGAATTGTCTGCCGAAGAGGGCGAACTCTATCTGCCCGTTAAAGTCTTCAATCGTTCCGAAGGCCATTCGCTTTCCCGCCTTGGATAGGAGAACCTTATGGTCCTTGATCATACCCAGAACGGTATACTCCTTATTGGCCATAGCCCTTTCAAGATGATTCATATCCAGGGTGGTCGCCTTTTTCCAGGTCTTCCGGTAATCATCCAGAGGATGCCCTGAGAAATAAAAGCCCAGATTCTCCTTTTCTATACGGAGCATCTCCTTCTTGGGCCAGGGATCGCAGATTTCGTATTCGATATCCGGATTGATCTCCTCATCGCAGTCTCCGAAGAGGGAGGACTGGCCGTACTTGACCATGTCCTTACGGCGGGAAACAATCTCCATGATCCTTTCCATGTTCAGAAGCAGAGTCGCCCGGTTATGGGTCTCTATCTTATCGAAGAGACCGGACTGTATGGATACTTCCACAACTTTCTTATTTACGCTGCCCGAGTCCATCCGTTCCAGAAAATCCAGAAAGGACGTGAAGGGACCGTTGGCATCCCGCTCCCGCATAATATTGTCAACAGCAGCGCTTCCCATACCCTTGATGCCCACAAGCCCGTAATAGATCTTGCCGTCATTTACGGTGAAATATTTCTCCGAGATATTGATATCCGGGGGCATGATCTCAAGGCCCATGTCATGGCAGGTGTCCATGTACAGCTTGAATGCGTCGGGGCTGCTGATTTCGTTTGTCAGGTTGGCCGCCATGAATTCGGCGGGATGGTTGGCTTTGCAGTAGGCCGTCTTATAGGCTACTACAGAATAGGCTGCCGCATGGGATTTGTTGAAACCGTAGCCCGCAAAGGGTTCGAGCATCTCAAAGATATAGGTGGCATGCTTTTCGTCCTTGCCGCGCTCCTTGGCTCCGGCCACAAACTCCACCTTCATCTTCTCCATGTCCTTGACTTTCTTCTTTCCCATGGCCCGGCGAAGAATATCCGCTTTACCCAGGCTGAATCCCCCGATAATCTGGGCTACCTTCATAACCTGTTCCTGATAGACGATAACCCCGTAGGTCGGCTTCAGAAGCTCTTCCAGGTCGGGATCGGGATATTTGATAGAAGCGGGATTCTTTTTTCCTTCGATGTACTGGGGAATGAACTGCATGGGTCCCGGCCGGTAAAGGGCGTTCAAGGCGATCATGTCTTCGATGCATTCCGGCTTGGCGTCCCGCAGGATCTTCTGCATGCCCGCGCTTTCAAACTGAAATATGGCCGTACTGTCCCCCCGGGAAAGCATATCGAAGGTGTTCTTATCATCCTCCGATACGGTATCCACGCAGAAGTTCGGGATGGTTTTCCTGACCAGATTCTCCGTATTCTTCAGAACGTCCAGAGTCTTGAGCCCCAGAAAGTCCATCTTAACCAGACCGCAGGGCTCGATAATGTCCATGGTGTATTCGCTGGTGATTTCCCCGGATTTCTGATCCTTGTAAAGGGGAACGAAATCGGTGAGCATGGATTTTCCGATAACCTTGCCGCAGGCGTGGGTGGAGATGTTGCGGTTCATTCCCTCCAGAATGGCCGCTGTTTCGAAAAGCTCCTTATAGACGCCGCCACGGTCATAGAACGCCTTCAGCTCCGGAACGGACTCCACATAGTACTCCACCTTGCTTTTCGTCCAGTCCTTGGGAGGCTTGTCGTCGGGGACTACCTTGGTAATCGCATTGGATTCGTTAAAGTCGATATCCAGCACCCGGGCCACATCCTTCAGTACCGCCTTGGTCTTAAGGGTTCCGAAAGTACAGATACCTCCCACTTGATCGTAACCGTACTTTCTCGTAACGTAATCGACCACTTCACCCCGGCGCTCGTTGCAGAAGTCCACGTCAAAGTCGGGCATGGAGACCCGCTCCGGATTCAGGAATCGCTCGAAGAGCAGATCATAGAGAAGGGGATCGATATCGGTGATACCCAGGGCGTAGGCCACGATGGATCCGGCTCCTGAACCGCGTCCCGGACCTACGGGAATATCGTTTCTTTTCGCCCAGTCGATGAAGTCCCATACGATGAGAAAGTAGCCGGGAAAGCCCATCTCCTCTATGGTCGCCAGTTCGAAATCGGCCCTTTCCTTTATCTCTTCGGTGACATGGGTATAACGCTTTTCCAGCCCCTCATAAACCAGATGGGACAGATAGTCCATGGGCATGGGGAACTCTTCCGGAATATAGTAGTCAGGCAGGATCGGGCCGGGCTGGGGTATCCTCAGGTCGCACTTTTCCGCCAGTTTCGCCGTATTCTCCAGAGCTTCCGGAATATGGGAGAAAAGGGCGGCCATCTCCTCCTCCGTCTTGAAGTAAAGTTCTTTGCTCAGGGTCATGCGGTTTGTCTCATTTTTCTTGCGTTGAGTACCGATGCAGAGCATGATATCGTGGGCGTTGGCATGCTCCTTCTTATAGAAGTGGATGTCATTCGTTGCGATAAGGGGAATATTCAGCTCCCGGGAAAGACGGATGAGCCCTTCGTTGGCCACCCTTTCGTCGGGTAGATTGTGATCCATCACTTCCAGGTAGTAATTGTCCTCCCCGAAGAGATCCCGGTAGAAAATGGCCCTCTCCTTCGCCCTCTCGTACTGGCCCTGGATAATCATATTGGGAACTTCCCCGGCAATGCAGGCGCTGGATGCGATGAGGCCCTCGTGGTACTGAGCCAGAAGCTCGTCGTCGATTCGGGGTTTATAGTAAAAGCCCTCCGTATATCCCCGTGATGCGAGTACCATGAGATTCCGATAGCCCGTCTCATTTTTACAGTAAAGGCAGAGATGGTAGTACATCCGCCCCTTTGTTTCGGTGTTCTTTGTCTTGATGTGCCGGGACCCGGCAGCCACGTAGGCTTCCATGCCTATGACCGGATTGATCCCCGCGCTGTGACAGGCCTGTTCGAAGCGCAAAGCCCCGAAAAGATTCCCGTGATCGGTCAGTCCCAGGTGAGTCATACCCTGCTTCTGGGCTTCCTTCACGTACCAGTCTATTTTAACGGCTCCGTCCAGGAGCGAATAGTCAGAATGATTATGCAGATGAACGAAATTTCCCATGGTGCCCCCTCCCGTAATGGGCCTATTATGCCCCGCTTTCGCTCTTTTGGTAAAGGAAATTCCTAATGCATTTATAAATTGCCCGGATAATTCTTTCCTCTTCCCCCATACCCAGCCGGGCGCAGGTTTCCCTGGCCAGGGTCTCCACATCCTTCCCCGATCCGGCGACCGTGC
>JAFGPQ010000164.1 GCA_016936115.1 Spirochaetales bacterium
ACGGCGCTCCTATTTCATAGACCACTGTTATCAGGAAATGAGGCTGAAACTGACCGAGGATCGAGCCGCCAGGGAGGAGATTCAGGAGCGGATGGGGGCGCTCAAGCACAAGATGGCGATGCTTCAGAAGCGTATTGACCGCATCAAGATGACCCCCTCCACCGAAGAGGTAGGCCGCCTGACCGGGAAAAGCTCCTCTTCGGCTGGCCGGAATATCACCACGGTTAAGGAGTATCTCTCCCGCCTGGCTCTAGAATAGAGCCCCTGCCCCGTATATACTGGGGCCATGAAAATTCTCTTCGCCCCCCTCAAGGGGCTGACCGACGCCCACTTCCGCTCCTTCTTCTTCCGCCATTTTCACGGATTCGACGGGGCGGTAGCCCCTTTTCTTCTCTCTTCGGAGGATGAGGCTCTCAGAGCCCAGAGGGAGGGGACGGCCGGTCCGGTTCCCCTGATCCCCCAGCTGCTGGGCAACAGGACGGAGCAGCTTATCTCCTTTGCCGGACTTCTGCGGGATGAGGGATTTGACCGGTTCAATCTGAATCTGGGCTGTCCCGCCCGGGTGGTGATAAAAAAGAGCAAGGGGTCCGCCCTTCTGGCAGAACCGGAGCGGCTCTCTTCCCTGCTGACGGAACTGTCCTCCCAATCGCCCCTCCCCTTTTCGGTCAAAACCCGCCTGGGATACTATGACACGAATGAACTCAGGCCCCAGCTGAAAAACTGGAAGGATCTACCGATTACTGAGCTGATTATCCACGCCCGCAGCGCTGTCCAGGGCTATACGGGACCGGTGAACCGGGAAGAGACCCTTCTCTGCGCCCGGGAGTGGGGCCGCCCGATTATCTACAACGGGGATATCTGCGACCGGGAGGACTACGACCGGATTATTGCCCTGCTGAAGGAAAACCTATCCGGTGTCATGATCGGGCGGGGAATTTTTCACAACCCCTTCCTGGCGGAGGAGATAAAAAAAGGCACGTCCCTGGAATGGGCAGAGAAGCGGGAGCGGTTCATCGATTTTCATGAGGATATCTCCGGGGAGATGCGGACCCGCCCCAAATCATTTGCCCGTCTCAAGGGGCTCTGGACTTATTTCTCTTCCTTCGCCCGCATCCCGCCGGGGGAGCTGGAAAGGATGAAGAGAATAGATGATCCGGACCTTTTCTGTCGTGAGGCGAAGGGTTGGGTATCGGCTAATCTTCGATAGAAACGATGTCCTCGGGGCGGGCCACATCGTCCCGTTTGTCCGGTCCCAGAAGCTTCTGAATCTCCCGGGAGTGGCGTCCCAGCAGCAGGCGGATCTCATCGGAAGAGAGATTACTCACAGCCTTGAAACTTGAGTTGATCAGAACCACGTCCCCCGCATGGAAGAATCCCTCCGCCCCGGTGATGCCCGAGGGGAGCAGGCTCTTATGTTTTTTCAGAGCTTTGACGGCCCCCTCGTCCACAAAAATAGTGCCCGCCGGTTCCGCATTGAGGATCCACCGGTTGCGGCTGTTCATCCGCTCCCCCGCCATGAAACGGGTACCGATCCCTTCCCCTTCCATGATGCGGCAGATGATTCGTTCCCGGCGGCCGTGGGCCAGGATTACCTGGCAGCCCGCCCGGGAGGCGACTTTGACCGCGCTCAGCTTTGTCGTCATGCCCCCGGTGGAGAATTCCGATCCCCCCTCCCCGGCCATGGCCATGATCTCATCGGTGAGATGCTCCACTAAGGGAATGAGACGGGCGTCTTCATGTTCCCGGGGATTTTTATCGTAAAGCCCTTCGATATCGCTCAGAATGATCAGATCGTCCGCATCGAGCTTGCTCGCCACATGGGCGCTCAGGGAATCGTTGTCCCCGAAGACCGGACCGATCTCCCGGGTGGAGATGGAGTCGTTCTCATTGAAGATGGGTATCACGTCCATCTTGAGCAGGGTTTCCACCGAATTGCGCACATTCAGATAGGAATCGCGGTTGTTGAAGATCTCCCGGGTCACCAGGACCTGGGCGATGGGAATCCCATGGCGCTGAAAAGCCCTCTGATAGCTGTGCATGAGAAGGGGCTGGCCTATGGCGGCATAGGCCTGGCGGTATTCGATCTTGCGCACACGCTTCTGCACACCCATGTGCCGTGAGCCCGCCCCGATTGCCCCGGAGGTGACGATCATGACCTGATGCCCCCCCTCGCGGAGCTCTTTAACCTGATCGGCCAGGGAATCCAGATAATCCCGGTCAATTCCCTGTTCTCCGGTGAGAGTATTGGTTCCTATTTTTACTACGATTCTCGCCATGTCGGCTTCCATATTTATTTATTAATGAAACTTTGTCAATGGACAGAAAATGTGATATCCTTTATAGTATTGTTGAACCGGCCATGCTCTTTTCGCAGCTGTCGGGACGCGTCTCAACTGGAGGTAATCATGAGAAAACGGCTATTATTAATCCCCCTTTTACTGAGTTTTTCCCCCATTCTGTTTGCCGGGGAAGACCACTTTTCCGGCTTGAATGACGCGCAGAAGCTGGCCCTTTCCGAAGCCTATCAGGCGGTGGGGGAGCACTTCATCCAAACGGGAGAAGAGGACCGGGGCCGATCCTACGAAAGAACCGCCGACGTTCTGAGGAATCAGATCGCCGACCTTTCCGAAGCGGCCCGGGAGATGCAGAAGAATCAGCAGCAGGCAGCTTATACATCACCGGCTGCTCCCGCCGTAACAAAAGTGTCCGATGAGGATCAGAAAGCGGTGGGCTACTACTTCAGAAAACTGGTACGGGCCCTGCTGGCCGAGAATAAGGATAAGGTCCTATCCCTGCTGGATAACCCCCTGGCCATGGAAGGTTATCTCGCCGGTGTTCCCCGTGAGAAAATCGAAGCCGATCTGGATACGATTTTTTCCGCCTACGACCTGACGATCTACGATATGGAAGACCTCTATAATATGGAGGATCTCTCCTTTTCCTATAGGGACAGCCAGTCAGAGGATACGGTGATAGTAGAAGCGAAAGCCGCCTTCTCCGGAGCCGGCACTCCCCTTGATAAGGTTATATTCTGGAAAGACGTTCAGAAGTTCTACTTTAAGAGAGCCCCCAAGGGCTGGATAGTTTTCGCGATCCTCTAGTAGGAAAAATCCAGGGGGGCGAAATATCCCGTTTCGTCCCTGCCGCTTTTCTTCAGATAATTCACTTCCACGCTCAGGGGCAGATAGGCTCTGCCGAAATCATTCATACTCAATGACACGAATGACAGGGTGTAGGTTCCCATTCTTTTCTTTCTGATGCTTTCGAGAATCTCTCCCAGGCCCCTGTCCCTTAGAAGGTAGGTCCCCTCCCCTCCGGTTTCCTCGGCCAGATAGTCCAGCTCTTCGCTGCGTACGGCCCCGTCCACGTAAATGGGGTAGAAGAGAATACTGTTGTTCTTCATGAACTGGGCCGTTTCCACAAGACCGTAGGTATCAAAGGCATCTTCGTAGATCTTCCCGTCGGTAAAAAAGAAGAGTGTTCTTCTTCTGCGGTCATCTATCAGTTCGGTAGAAGCCAGGCGCAGGGCCGTGTCGAGCTGGTAATTCTCCTGTACGGACCAGTTATTCTCCAGTCCTACCAGGGGATTTTCCCCCTCCTGCACCAGCTCGTAGGGGGTTTCCGCGGTAGCCTTGTAGGTGAATCGGTCCGCCCCCTTCTTGCTGTTAAGAAGCTCTAAAAGGGATTCCCGTATCCTGTCCCGGGCACCGACCACATCGGCAGAGGACTGGAAAAGAAAGGATACGGCCAGATCGGTTCCCCGTTCGTACTGGTCCATCCGGTTCAGATAATTCTGGTTCTCCTTAATGAGAAAGTTGGAGATATCCAGTCCCACGCAGGGTTCGCCGTAGCGGTCCTGAACGGTGAAGTCCACCAGGACTTCGGGAAAAGCGGATGTATCGATCCGGTTGATGGTGACGAAAAGCCCCCCGTAAAGGGTGGAGAGTTCCGTCATCAGGGAGATGCGGTTATTGTTAAAATCGGGGACAATGAGATTATTGTTCTCATCGAAGGCGGTTTTCATGATGCGGCCCTTTTCGCTTTCCGGCAGTTCGTAGATCACCTTCAGAGTCTCTGTGGCGAAATCGAAGTTCAGGATCCGGTTCCCGTCGGCGATGAGAAGATCCCCGTTATCCCGCAGGGTCAGCCCTTCAGGGGCGGTAAGTCCCTCATTCACCAGGGTATAGAGATAGTTCCCGCTTTCGTCAAAGGCGAAGATTTTTCCCCGATCCGCATCCGCCACAAAGACGGTTCCCTCTGTCACCACGATTCCCGAGGGGCCCTTTAGCCCTTCGAACCAGGTGGTGCTCCGTCCGAACTGCAGGATGAATTCCCCCTCCATATTGAACTTGACCACCCGGGCGTTACCCCAGTCGGTTATGTAAAAATAACTGCCCGACAGGGCCAGATACTGAGGACCGAGCAGCTGCCCCTCCCCGGTACCTGTGGATCCGATGGTCAGATCACGGTAACCCTGATCGGTGGTAACGGTGATCCTGTCTCCGGAGTACTCCGACACCAGCATTCTCCCGTCGGACAGAACCTTCAGGTCAAAGGGATGATTAAAGCTGTCGATACCCCCGTCGAAACGGTCGACCAGATTGCCGTTGGCGTCGTATTTCTGAATCCGGTCGCCGGCGAAGTTCACCACGTAATAGGCGCCTGTTCCGTTTCTCTGGGCGTCCACCGAAGTGGGCCGGGAAAAAAGGGGTTCCCCGCTCTGATTCAGATTCAGCTGGAGCAGCTCCACCCAGGGATCCCTCTCTTTCAGCTCCTTCAGAAGTCCCCGCCTTTCGTACACCATATTCCTGTAATTGGTCAGGGCTTCCCCGGCGTTTCCCGTGCGGATCAGATTATCCCACTCGTTCAGGGCGGCATTCTCGTAACCGGACTGGTAGTAGCTCCGGCCCAGCCACTCCCGGACAAGGCGGTTTTCCGGCTTAAGCGCCAGGGACCGTTCCATAGCCAGAATGGCCTTGTTGAAGTACCCCTGGTGAAAGGCGTTCACCCCTATGCGGAATTCCTCATCCGCATTCACCTGATCCATATCGATATTCTGTCCCATGAGAGTGGGCAGGATACTGAGAAGAAGGAAGATTATCGGGGGGATTCTATTCAAGATGCTTCTCCACGGCGGAAAGGTGCTGCTTAACGGCGCTGTTCTCCCGGTCCAGGGAATCGGCCCGCTTCAGATACTGATGGGCCAGTTTATAATTCCCCATGCGGTAGTAAGTCCAGCCCAGGGAGTCCAGATAGTTGCTGTTTTCCGGATTAATCTCCACCGCCCGGCGGCAGTGGGTCATGGCCTCACGCAGGTTGACATTCTCATCGGCCAGAATATATCCCAGAGAGTTATGGCTGGTCACATTCTCGCTATCTATCTCTATGGCTTTGCGGTAGTACTCCACCGCCTCATCCGTTTCTCCCAGGGCCCAGCAGTTGTACCCCAGGGAGGCGAAGACCTGGGGCGATTCAAACCCCTCCTGGATAATCTGCTCCAACTGATACCGGGCGCTGTCGAACCGTTCGGTCATGGCGTAAATGTAGCTGAGTATCATCCGGGACTGGTAGACCCGGATCAGATTGAAATCCGCCTCGAGAACCCGGTTCAGATAGAGCTGGGCCGTATCATAGTCATCCATGCGGGTGTAGCAGAGCCCCATGTAATAGGCCAGCTCCACATCGTCTGCGGGATCGGTGTTTTCTAGAAGGAACTGCTCCAGGGCATCTTCAAAACGCCCGTCCACATATGCCTGTATGCCCTCTTCTTTTCCCATGTCATGACTCCTTCAGCCATACCCGGCGGTACTCCTTCAAAACCTGCCGGCTGTTCTCCGGATGAATGGCAATGGGGGACAGGGAAACCGCCCCCTTCTCAACCGCCTCCAGATCGGAGCCCTCCTCGGGGCGGGAGACATCGATATCCCCGTCCATGAAGGTGTAGAGATCTCCCCGGGGGCCGGTAAAGACCTGAAAACTGTCCACGTACTTTCTCAGGCAGGGACTGGTGATGCGTATCTCGGCGGGGGACTTAAACTCCTGGGGAATATTGATATTCAGGAAATGATCCCGATCCAGGAAAGTCAGGAAATTCTGCACATTGCTCTTTACGAAGTCCACGGCGGCGGTGAAATCGTAGGGCGGTTCCAGCCGGGCCAGGGAGACGGCCACCGAGGGAATCCCCTTCAAAGCCCCTTCCCGGGCGGCGGCGGCGGTTCCCGAATAGATGATATCGGTTCCCAGATTGGGACCGTAGTTTATACCGGAAATGATAAGATCCGGGTCAAAGCTGAAGATGCCGTGGGTGGTAATGGAAACGCAGTCCGCCGGGGTGCCGCTGCAGGCCCAGACGCTCTCCGCCACCCGTCTGAAACGGACCGGATCGTGCAGGGTGAGGCCATGGGCGAATCCGCTTCTGTTCCCGTCGGGAGCTACGATGCAGACGCTGTGATCCTTTCCCAGTTCCCGGGCCAGCAGGGAGATTCCCTTCCTGTCGTAACCGTCATCGTTTGTCAAAAGGATGTTCATTCTTTCCTTACCCCTGCAGAAGGACGGCAGATGAAGTAGTCCGCTTTGAATCCGAAAATCCGCTCGTACTCATCCAGTATCTCTTCATACTTGGGTATATTACTATCATGGATCAGGGAAATTGTACACCCGCCGAAGCCGGGGCCAAACATGCGGCTGCCCGAGAGAGGGGACATCTCCTGCACCCGTTTGACGAGCCAGTCCAGTTCGGGACAGGTGATTTCGAGAAGGTCGCGCAAGCTCTCATGAGAGCGGATCAGAAGGCGGCTGGCGTATTCGCTGTCCCCGCTTTTCAGGGCGTCCCCCATCTCCAGAACCCGCTGGTTCTCCTCTATCAGATGCAGGCAGTATCTTCGGGCGTCTTCGGTAAGGATCTCTACGGACTGGGAGATATCTTTCCCGGTCAGATCCTTGATAGAGGATCCCACTTTATGGCGGCGGATGATCTCGGCAGCCTCGCTATACTCCCTTCGGAAATCCACCAGATCTTCCTTGTCCAGATGAAAGGGGACATGGGAGTTGGTGATGATCAGGGAGTAGTTATCGAAATGAACGGGATACTCCACGGTGGTGAGATCCTTAGTATCGATCATGAGCAGACGTCCCTCTGACCCGAGACAGCTCAGGAGGGGAGAGGCTATTCCCGTGTCCTCCTTCAGGAACTGATAGTCCGCCAGCCGGGCGATATCGGCAAGCTGAATAAGGGAGAAGCCGCAGTCGTAAAGTTCGTTCAGAGCATAGGCGAAGGCGACCTGCATGGCCGATGAGGATCCCAGGCCGATTCCCGGGGGAATATCCCCGCTTATGACCACTCTGACCCCGCCCGGTTCGGCTCCCTGTTGCTGGAAAGCAACGATAATTCCTTTGAAATAGTTCGCCCACCGGTCTTCCCGCTTGTATTTGAGGGTGGAAAGATTGACCCGCTTCCGCTCCCCCAGGGTATCGGAAAAGAGGAAAAGGGTATTGTCCGGAGAGGGGGAAAGGGACAGGAAAAGACGCTTATCCAGGGCCATACCCATGACATAAGCATCGGCGAACTCGTTTCTTTCGCCCATGAAATTAACCTGTCCGGGGGCGGATACGATGATGTGAGGATCTTCTCTGTATTCCTTTTGATGCAGGCCGGCGATTGTATCCATTCATAAATATAGTAAGCTATTATGACTTTTTTTGCAACGAAAAAATATGATCCCCTGAGGTAGCTCCTGAGGGATGAATTATTCCCCTTTATTTTTGCGTACCCCCGCTCCATCGCCTATAATGTTAGTATGAAAAAAATCAAGAAATCCCATTTTCTCTCCTCTTTATGGTTCTCCATGAAGTTTTCCCTCACCGATGACCGGGAGCGCAAGCGCTTCATGTACAATATCATGACCTTCGCCTGTATCGGGGCGCTTCTCCTTTTCGGAACCATCTCCCTTTTGAACGGCACCCGTATACTGGCCATCTCGGATTACTCCTTTGCCGTGATCCTGTCGGCCCTGCTTCTCTGGGTCCGGAAGAAAGGGGCTTCCGAGGGAATTATCAACTTCTCTCTCATCCTGGTGCAGAGTTTCTTCCTTTATCTCTTCCTCAGCGGCAAGGCGGGGGGAGTAAGCTTCGTATGGTTTTTCATAGTGCCCGTGGTGACACAGTTCCTTAAGGGGGGTGGCAAGGGTCTTTTTTTCTCTCTTGCGCAGATCGCGCTTGCCATGCTCCCCTTTCTTTTCCCTTCCCGGTTTCCCCAGGCCTATGCTCCCCGTCTGGGGCTCAGGCTTCTGGTCAGTTACCTGGTCCTGACCTCGCTCGTCTATATATACGAGACCTCACGGGATGGATCCCAGGTTCTCCTAGAGAAAGCCTTGGGAGAACTGCAGGAGAAAGCTAATCGGGACGGTCTGACAGGACTTTACAACAGGAGACATCTGAATGAGATCTGGGCCTTTCTGAAAAGGGATTATGAACCGCCCGATAAGAATATCGCCTTTATCATGGCCGACCTGGACTTTTTCAGATCCTATAACGATACCTACGGCCATCAGAAGGGTGACGAAGCGCTTATTACCTTCGGGGAAATCCTGAAAGGTCTCAAAAGAAGAAAAACGGATTATGTGTTCCGATACGGGGGAGAGGAGTTCTGTCTCTTTCTCTACGGGGCCGATGAAAAAACCTCAAAGGATTTCTGCCGGGCCATACTGGACGGACTGCAGGAAAAAAAGATCACACATGAGAAGAGTCCCACCGGCCGCCTTTCCGTCTCCCTGGGATGTACCATAAAATCCCTTGATACGGAAGTGGATCTGGAAGGAATTATCAAAGAGGCGGATGACGCCCTCTACCGGGCCAAGGAGAAGGGCCGCAACCGGGTGGAATTCGTATGAAAAAAAAGAGACTCCCCGGGGGAGTCTCTTCATAGCACAGGCAAAAAACCTTAGTTATTGGATTTGATACCGTACTTTCTGTTAAATCTCTCAACACGGCCCGCCGTGTCGACAAGTTTCTGCTTACCCGTGAAGAAGGGATGGCAGCTGGAACAGATTTCCACTTCGAGATCTCCGGCAGTGGATTTGGTCTCCACTACGTTACCGCAGGCGCAAGTGATCTTGGCCTCATCATATTTGGGATGTATACCCTCTCTCATTACTCTATCCTCCAGGGTGCCTCCGATTCAAAGGCCCCGTTTAAGTTCTTTTTCAGACCGCCTCAGGCATCATCATAGCGGGTGGTGTTCATTGACGCTAGAAACGCTTCATTATTCTTTGTTTTGCGCATTTTGTCAACTATCATCTCGGTGGCTTCCATATCATCAAGGGGATTCAAAACCTTTCGGAGCACCCACATCTTGTTCAGCTCGTCATTGGTGAGCAGCAGGTCTTCCCGTCTGGTTCCGGACTTCTTGATATTCAAAGAGGGAAACACCCTCTTATCGGCCAGACGGCGGTCCAGAACGAGCTCCATGTTACCGGTACCCTTGAATTCCTCAAAGATAACCTCGTCCATGCGGCTTCCCGTCTCGATCAGGGCCGTGGCCACGATGGTCAGACTGCCCCCGTTCTCGATATTTCTCGCCGCACCGAAGAATCTCTTGGGACGGTGCAGAGCGTTGGAGTCCACACCGCCGGACAGAATCTTACCGGAAGTGGGAACAGTCTGGTTGTAAGCCCGGGCCAGTCTGGTGATAGAGTCCAGCAGAATGACAACATCCTTCTTATGCTCCACAAGGCGGCGGGCTTTTTCCAGAACCATTTCGGCAACCTGTACGTGTCTCGTGGCCTGCTCGTCAAAGGTAGAGGCGATAACCTCCCCGTTGACGCTCCGCTTCATATCGGTCACTTCCTCGGGGCGTTCATCAATAAGCAGCACGATAAGGTGCACATCGGGCTGATTCTCCATGATCGCGTTGGCCACCTTTTTGAGCAGCACCGTCTTACCCGTACGGGGAGGTGATACGATAAGTCCCCGCTGTCCCTTACCGATGGGGCAGAAGAGATTGATCATTCTGGTGCCGGGATCGGGAACTTTCGTTTCCATATCCAGCCGTTCCGTGGGAAACAGGGGGGTCAGGTTTTCAAAGGAAACCCTCTGCTGGGCCACGCTGGGATCATCGTAGTTAACCTTTTCCACCCGGAGCATGGCGAAAAAGCGCTCGCTCTCCTTGGGGGAACGGATCTGTCCGTAAACGGTGTCTCCCGTCTTAAGATTGAAAAGCCTTATCTGGGCGGGAGCCACATAGATATCGTCGCTTCCGGGAAGATAGGAGTTCTCCGGTGAACGCAGGAAACCGTATCCGTCGGGAAGGATCTCAAGAGATCCGTGGGCAAAGATAACTCCGTTATTTTCGATATGCTTTTTAAGAATCTGAAAAATAACTTCCTGCTTCTTGAGAACGATGAGCTCTTCCCGGTCCAGACCGGCATCCTCGGCCATCTTCCGCAGTTCGGGCATGGTGGTTTTGGAAAGATCGTTTATCAGCATCCGGGGCTGATCGTCCGTGGGAAGGGGGGCGTTATTGATAGCATTATAATTGAAATTATTATTGTTGTTATTATTCTTTTTATTCCGGTTCTGATTATTCTTGCCCTGGGCTTTCGGAGAACCATTCCGGTAGTTCTTCTGATTATTCCGGTTGTCCCGGTTATCCCGATTATCCCGACTGCCGGTGTTCTTGGCTCCGCCGCTCTTTTTGCCGGACGAAGGCTTACCCTCGCCCTTTGCGGAAGCCTCATCCCGGTCGCCGGCGGAGGCGAAGTCCACAGAAGGAGCCGCTTCTGCCGTTTCGGGGGCTTTTGCCGCGTCAGAGGCCTTTGCCTTCTCCGGAGCATCCCCTTTCTCCGGGGCATCCGTCTTCTCTACGGCGACGGGTTTCTTCTTCTTAACGGTCACCTTGGCCGGTGCCGGGGCCAGGCCCAGTTCAGGCTGTTCCGGCAATTCGGCCGGATTTTCCACAAGTTTCTTTTTTCGGATAATAGCCATGTTCTCTCCTGAAAGGGCAGACAACTGACTAACCCTTTGCAAATTCTCATTTATTCCGCCTCAACAGGGGAATCTTTTGTCTAAATTGTATTATTTAAAAGGTTCAGAGCTTCTCTGACCGTTTCCTGCCGAACCTGTTCCCGATCACCGGGGAACAGAAATTTTCGGGCGACCGTGCCTTCTTTCGAATCCAGGGCGATCCAGACGGTTCCCACGGGTTTGGCGTCCGTTCCCCCTCCGGGGCCGGCCACACCGGACACGGCCAGAGCGAAGTCGGTCCCGCACTTCGTCCTGGTGCCTTGAGCCATCTCGCCTGCCGTTTCTTCCGAAACGGCGCCATGGGATTCCAAGGTTTCCGATGAAACCCCGGCCAGATTCATTTTCGCTTCATTGCTGTACAGCAGGAATCCCCCGTAAAAAACAGCGGAACTTCCCGCAATGTCGGTGATGGTTTTACCGATCAGACCGCCCGTACAGGATTCGGCGACAGCAAGGGTTGCCGATTTCTGTAAAAGAAGTGAAACAGATTTTTCCGCCAGACCTTTCAAATCAACGATTCTCATTCAGACTCTTCCGGAGCTGAGTCGGTGTCACGGAAAAGATATCCGCAGGAACCCTGTCGTTTACCATTTCACACTTTCCCTTGAACTCAAAACCGTCGTTGGCCTTGAGGCATCCGGTTTCTATATTCCCAAAAACCTTGCCCGTTTCCAACATGACAAGATTCTTTTTCGCTTTGATATCACCATGGATGGTGCCGCCCACTACAACGGAATTAACATTGATATCCGCGGAAATCTCGGCTCCCCTTTCGACATAGAGAAAGCCGTCCGATTCAATGGAACCTTCAAACTTCCCTGAAATGCGAAGAGAATCGTCAAATCTCAGAACACCCTTGAAAAAGGTGTCCTCGCCCAAACCAAATTCCGTGGCTATTTTCGTCTTGCCCAAATCAATCCTCTGCTACAACTATAATTACTTGGTATTCATGACAAACACACCGTCCCAGCCGGGAGGGGGGGGATTTTTAATGTAATGGTCGCATCTCATAAAATAAACCTGCGAGGGGCCGTCGGAGGAATCAATTTTCAGGGCTTCGGCGAATTTCCTTTTAGCCATGGGAAAATCCTGCTTCTTATAAAGCTCTCTCCCTTCGGCGAAAAGAGCCAAAACCATTTTTTTTTCATCGGAAACCATGATCAGGCCCTCCCGCTGACTAACAGAACCCGCACTGTTACGGGCTGTGTTTTTTTCAGGTAATCAACTCGGCGAAAGAATTCTCGACGGGCAGTAAATAACCCTGCAAACCATTACTGCAGGTAAAAGTGATGTTCCCATCGGGGACAGGAACAAAAAAACCCGATCTTCCAGGCAGACCGGGTTCTCTCTCATTTTCTAAGATCCCATGCCATCTGCTTCAGCTCCTTGCCGGGGCGGAAGACGGTAACACCATGGGTGTTGACAGGGACGATTTCTCCGGTTTTCGGATTTCTCGCTTTCTCCCTGCCCTTTCTCGTTCTAATTTCGAATGTGCCAAAGCCTCTCAGCTCAACCACGCGGTCATCGGTTAATGCCGCCTTCACTTCGTCAAAGAAATTATCGATGATTTCATGGATATCCTTTCTGCTGATATTGGTATCCTCAAAAATATTCTCGATAATCTCCGCTTTGGTCATTTTCTTGTTAGCCATAACAAAACCACTCTCTTATATAAGATTAATTCATACCTGCCAGGACATTGTTCAGTCTGGACTTCTTTCTGGCAATGGTATTCTTGTGGTAGATGCCTTTGCCTGCAGCCGTATCAGCCAGTTTCACGAATTCCTTGAAACAGCTTTCTGCAGTAGCCTTGTCATGTTTGGCGACGGCCGCATCGAAATGCTTTTCACTCGTTCTGACTCTACTCTTAATGGATCTGTTATGAAGTCTCTTCTTAAGACTCTGCTTGAGTCTTTTTGCGGTACTCTTATTATTAGGCAATTTTTTCCTCCCTATCCAAGCGTGCCGATTTATTTAAAATCACTGGGACGACGCTCAGTCCTTTTACATTTGTCGCATTCAGCGTGATGCTTCATTCTGCCTTTGGCAAAAACCGATTTCATTTTAATTTCCCCGCCGCAGGAACAGAGAAACTTATGAGTTCCCGAACCTATACGGGCATTCTTACTTACTCCAGCCATATCTATACTCCAACATTAAATACTTGTAAGACATACAACAGGCCGAAAAAAGGCCTGACCACTCCATTCAATAAACCATTTGAACAGCAGAATGAATATAACAAAGAACAATTACACTGTCAATAAGAAATTAAGCCCGGAACTCAAATTTCAATCTTTTTAGTTATTATCCACCGGCCGTCTTCTTTCTTTTTGAAATCGCCCTGTTTCAATTCGAGCCTGACCCCTTCCGATCCGGCAAGGGAAATCTTCTTGGAAAAGATATTAACGTCGGTAATCTTTAAATTCAAGTCCTTGACGCGGAATTTATAGCCTTCCGGGGGGAACTGCCCCTTTTCCTCTTCATAATAATCGAATTCATAGGAGAGACAGCACAGCAGCCGGCCGCAGGGACCGGAGATTTTCAGAGAGTTCAGGGACAGATTCTGTTCCTTGGCCATCTTGATAGACACGGGCTTGAGGTAGTCCATCACCCCGTGGCAGCAGAAACTTCTACCGCAGACGGCCATGCCCCCGAGGAAGCGGGCCTCATCCCGGACGCCGATCTGCCGCAGTTCGATCCTCATGCGAAAGACCGAAACCAGATCCTTGACCAGTTCCCTGAAATCGATCCTGTTATCGGCGGTGAAGAAAAACATCACCTTCGACTCTTCCAGCAGATAATGGGCCGTAACCAGCTTCATGTCCAGCCCGTGACGGGAGATTTTCTCCTTACAGATGGAAAAGGCTTCCTCCTCCCTCTCCTCGTAGGTCTCCCTCTTTTTCATATCCTCCGGCGTGGCGATACGCTCGATCTTCCTTAAGGAATCGGGAGCCACGGTAACCGTATCCTTCACCTGGCCCAGCAGCTGAACAAGATCCTTGCCGTAACGGGTATGCATGACCACATAATCGCCGGCACCCGCCTCGTAATCATCGGGCAGGCGGCAATACTCCATTTCGCAGGAGTAGAGAAATCGGGCACGAAAGATGTTGCCTTCCAGCATCGCGCCCTCATTCGAGGCCCCGCTCCTTTTATTTTCTCCGGAATAACCGGGATTTCTTCTTTTTCTTTTTCGTTCCGACACGAAAGTCCCCTTTTTTACCGGACTACATTTATCACCAGGCCGTTGATCTCGTCAACCCGCCGGAGGATTTCCAGCTGATTATTCTGACGGGATATAATATAAACGGCCAGGCTGTCCAGTTTTTTATCTATAAGTTCAACATTGACGAATTCTTTCTGTTTGAAAGTTCTGGGATTGATAACCCCCTTTTCCCTCACAACATTGAAACTCTTATTCGACACAAAATTAAGAAGCAGACGGATATTCTTCTTATACTCTTCCAGATTCTCCTCAACGGGAGATCTCTTCAACTCTTCTCCGCTCTCGAAAAGTCGGTCGATCAGGTCTTCGAAAAGGGCGGGATTCTCCAGGGGAGACAGTTCAGCTGAACCGATCATCAGCTTTTCATGCTCCTCTTCGCCCGTATTAATAAGAGAGTGAAAGGCGGCCTTCCCCGGGGCGGAGGCCTTTTTGTCCTCTTTCTTCTCATTTCTCAGCTGGGTGGGAACATAGGCCCCGATGCCAAGCTGCCCGATTTTGGCCATTTCCTAGAATCCGCCCGTGTACAGGGGCTGGACCGAACCGACCTTATTCCAGTCAAGCTTGAAAGACCCCCTGAGGATGCTCTCCTTCTTGATCTCCTTCTCCTGCAGGGAGACGATGCTCTTCCCGTCCCAGAAGGCCCCCTCTTCGATAACGATGCGGGAGGAGTATATATGGCCGAACACGATCCCGGAAGAGAGGATAACCACCTTCTCCGAAGCGTACAGCTCCCCCTTGAATACACCCCCGATAATAATCGTATCGGAATAGGCCGTCCCCTGCACCCGGCCGTTTTTGCCGATCAGGATGCGGTCGTTGTTCTTTATAATACCGTCGAAATCCCCGTCCAGCCTCAAAAGACCGGACATTTCCAGATTTCCGGAAAAATGCGCCCCGTCGCCTACAATGGAACTGAGAAAGTTCTTTGAGGCGGTTTCGCTGACTTCTTTCATAGTGATTCCTTATCGGGATGCGGCCGAACCGGTTCGGACCTCCATTATGTTGAGGTAGGACATGGGATCCACCACGTCGGTGCCCACGCGAATCTCATAATGGACATGGGGTCCGGTGGAAAGGCCAGTGCTTCCCATCAGCCCGATGCGCTCCCCCTGGGTAACGGTCTGCCCTTCTTTGACAAGGTACCTCTGCATATGGCCGTACATGGTGTAGAAGCCGTATTTGTGGCGGAGGATAACGTAGTAGCCGTACCCGTTTTTATCATAACCCACTTCGTAGACTTCGCCGTTCGCCGTGGCCACCAGAGGAGCCCCGGAAAAACTGCCGATATCCACGCCCTTGTGAATGTACCAGTAACCGCCGAAGGGATGGATGTCCGGCCCGAAGAGAGCCGAAATATGACCGCCGCCCCCGGCTACCGGCCAGAGGTTGGGAACGTCGGCCATGAGAAAACGCTGACGTTCGATGATCTGGCTGATCTCGTTCAGGGAGGTCACAGAACTTTCCAGGGACGTTTTAAGCCGCTGCAGCTCGACCACTTCGTTAAAGGAGTTCTCATCGGTCTCCCTCAGATCGAGGAGGGATGAGAGATCTCCCCCGGAGTTAAGGAAAAGATCCCCCTCCGCTTTATCCGTCTGAATCGTGCTGAGGGTACTGTCCAGGGCGTCTTCGAAGAACCCGGAGGCCTTCACCAGGGAACTCACTTCTCCCAGAACCACGTCCAGACTCGCTTCCGTATCCATCAGGCTTTTCTTCTGAAGAGCCATGGTCCGGTTCTTTCCCGTATAGTTGGCGGAGAAGAAGAAAAACCCGAAGAGGAGTCCTCCCAGAAGGACAAAAAAGAAGATGAGGCTGAAGAGGGAAATATGGAAACTGATCCCCTTATTTTCGGAATGGGGAACAATCATCACGGTAAACCGCTTCCTCCCCTTTCGCAACAGACGTCTGCTTTCTCTATCTAGATCTGAAGGTATTACCCTCTTGCTTCTCATTCACACAACTCCCAGAGTACGGGTACAAAACACTTTCCAAGTTTACCATACCCTTTATGATTTTACAAGCAATACAAATAACTTGTTTATCTTTTCAAAACTGTCTATCATATATTATTGGTGAAAAAAGGAATAATTATTAGATTTTTTGTGTTTTTTACCCTTTCTCTCCCCCTGTTCTCCCAAGTAGAGGAGAATACCCGCTGGTACAGTCTCGCCTCGAATTCCGCCATGGAAGCCCTTCTCGTGGTGGAACTGCTGCCCGCAGGGAACTGCCGCACCTGGCATGCCTACATCAGAAAGGGAGAAACGGTCCCCTTCGAAAGGGAGACGATAGATGAAAAGTGGTATTTCGAAAGGACGGGAAAACGGCTCTTCATTACGGACAGCTGGGGGGAATTCGCCTCATTCACCTGGGACGAAGCAACATCTTCCCTCACTACGGTCATCGGAAAAGAAGAGATTATCCTCACAGCTCTGAATGATAAGAAGTGGGAAGAGTTTAAAAACCGGTTCTTTCCCGCCGGTCAGTAGGAGTAGCGGAACCCCGGATAGATCATAGCGCCCCAACCGTTCCTGATATAGATTTTGTATCGGGTGGAGTCCCCCGCCGTATGCAGGCCCCAGTAGTTGTAGTAAAGGGTCATTCCCATAAGAAAGGACCAGTCCTTACCCAGGGAGATGCTCCCCTCGATCTGCCCCTCGACCCCCAGGGTTATGATCATGGATTGGGAGAGGGATTGAAAATCCACGGTAGGCCCCACGGCCATGGTAGTGTCGAAGAGAGAGGTCCGGGACTCCCGGGGAATTTCCAGGCCGGCGAAAAAGCTGGCCCCGTAGCGCAGGGAAGAGTCGGGAATCTGTATCACCGGCGCGGCCCCGTCCAGCTGCCTGATCCGGGCCCATACGGGGTAATCGAAGGCGGTTCGGATGCGGCTCTTGTACTTGTCCGTGCCTTCCAGAGGATAGGATATGATAAGTCCGGTCTGCATGTTTATCTGATCCAGATGATCCCAGGCGGTATCTCCGAAAAGGATGGTATCCGTGTAGGACATACCGGTCATATAGGTAAGCCCCTTTTCCTGGGAAAAGAGCAGAACCGGTACGGCGAGAATGAATAGCAGGGGAAAGACCGTTCTTTTCATACTTCTATTATACGTCATTTGACCGCTTTAGCCTTAAAAAAAACAATTTATTCTTCACAAAAAAACCCCATCCTTCGATAATATCCCTATGATGATGTCCATAAAAGATGCGGAAACCTATATGCAATCGGGCAAATATGCCGAAGCCAAGGAAATACTTGAACAGATACTCGCCCACAGTCCCGACGACGCGGAGGCCATCTGCAACATAGGGATCGCCTATACGGAGACGGGAGAGAATATCAAGGCGATCCGGGCGCTGGAGTACTATACCGGACGCATACAGGATAATCCCCGGGCCTGGGAGGCTCTGGGCTGCGCCTATTTCAGAAGAAAGGATTACGCCGCCGCCTACCGCCATCTGAGGGAAGCCCAGAAACTGGCCCCCCAGAATCCTTCGGTCATCCGTAATCTGGGGGTTCTCTTCGGTGTGAAGGGGGAACGGGAACTGGGTTACGATATGCTCAAGAAGGCCCTGGACATGAGTCCCTACGACTTCAGGACCCTCTACGCTCTCTCCTACGTGCACCGGGAATTCGACAACAGAAAGGAAGCCCGGCAGACCATGGAACTGCTCCTTGATCTGGACATTCCCGAAGAGATCCGCAAGGACACCCTTTTGAATATGATTAAGCTGGATATCGGCTGGGATTAAAAAAAAAGCTGCCCCGGGGCAGCTTTTTATCCAATAAGAGAGATCCTTAGAAGTCCTTATCTTGAACGGTTTTTCTTTTGGCTTTCTGAGCGGACTGGATAGCTTCATCACACATCTCTCTGATTTTGTCAGAAAGGACTTCGATAACAGCGGCGGAACATTTCATGTCGCCGGTAGCCTTAATGTAGCTTTTTACTTTAGATGCAATAACCAATGTTTCTTTTTCGGCCATAATTAAAAATCTCCTTGTCTTTCAGTTAAGAACATTCCCTCCCGAGAAGTTCAATGCTAAAGATTATAGCACTTTCAAGTGATAAGTCGAGAGAATTCACCCTTTTTTTTCGTTTTTTTGAGCCCATCCGGCCTTCTCGTCCTATTTTACGGGACCCTATGGACAGGAACGGCCTCATAGCCTATTCTCTAGCTAATGCGAATTCCTCCTGCGCCGGTCCTGGTTTTACTTCTTTTTCTCGCCCTGCCCCTGCCCCGCCTGAACGCCCTTTCCGCTGTCGGGGGAGAGGATTTGACCGTATCCTTAATGACCGTGGGCCCGGGGAAACCCCTCTATGTCTGGTGGGGCCATATCGGACTGATCGTGGAGAGCGAAAAAAAGGGATGGTCCTATTTCTACGATTTCGGAAACTTCTCCTTTGAGGAGGACCATTTCTACCGGAATTTCGCCATGGGGCGGCTCTATTATCTGGCAATGAAAGCCCATGCCCCCTCCTACCAGAGGTATCTTTCCCTCTTCGACAGATCGGTCACCGTCTACGATCTGAACCTGAGCCCCGATGAAAAGATCCGGCTCCTCGATTACCTGGAAGAGGGGGTCAAGCCGGAGAACCGGACCTATTTATACCACCACTACGAGGATAACTGCTCCACCCGGGTCAGGGACGCCCTGGATTATGTGATGGAGGGGGAACTGCGCCGGGGGGCTGAAGGATACGCCCTCTCCTACCGGGACCAGGCCAACCGGTTCATCCGTCCCTTCTGGGCCTATTTTCTGTTGAACTACCTGCAGGGAACCCCGGTGGATAAACCTATCTCCCTGTGGGACGCCCTGTATCTTCCCACGGAGCTGGAAAAATGGACGGAACAATTCGTTCGAAGCGACGGGACTCCCCTGGTATCGGAAATCCATATTCTTCAGGAAGGACCGGAGATTTATCTTCCCCCCGCCCCTTTCCCCCGCACGGCCCAGGCCTTTCTGTGGGGTATGGCCCTCTTTTTCCTGTCAATGGTGCTCCGCTTCCACAGGGGGAGGCTCAGGGGATTCTGGAATGTATTCAGTGTACTCATAACCGCCCTGCCCGGGATTTTCCTGAGCTTCATGATGTTTTTCACGGACCATCTGGTGACCCGGGGCAATCTGAACGCCCTGATTACCTGTCCCGTTCTTCTGGCGGCCCTGCTGCCTTTGGGAAAGAACCACTACCGGCGCATGTGGGATATTCAGGCTCTGCTGGTGTTCATCTCCCTTATGCTTCGCTTTCTGCCGGGGATGGCCCAGGATAACGGATTTGTACTTCTCGTCTACCTGCCCCTGATTCTGGCCCAGGGAAGCGCGGGGGCCTACATGGCCGGAAAGATATCCTTTACGGAAAGACGGTTCCCATGGTCACCGAAATCGTAGTCATAATTATTCTACTCATAACCCTCCTCATACTGATTCTTCTGCTGGGAGGCAAAAAGCCCCGCCCCGCCGGGGAGGAGATGATGATAAGGGAGGAGGATTCGCCCGAAGAAAAACCCTTCGGAACCCGGTGCCCCCTGTGCAAGGAGTGGCTGAACCGGGGCGAGAGGGTGCATTCCCACCTCTTTTCGGGGAAACCGGACGGACTCATGCACATCTTCGGCTGCCCCCACTGCTACAGCGAGGAAACGGGGGAAGGGAAACTAAAGCGCTACTGCCCCTACTGCGGGGAGCCTCTGGGTCCGGAGGATTACGTAATAGCCCGGGTCTTCGAGAAACCGGGGAAGACCCAGGTTCACGTGCTGGGCTGCACTATCTGCCGGGAGAAGAGATAAACCAGCACCGGTGAATGCCCCGGGTGTTTTTGAAGTCCTCCGGGACGCTCCAGCTGGTCACCTCTTTCAGTTCGAACCCTTCCCTTTCAAACTCCATCTGGAATTTTCTGAAGTTATTGGAAAAGATCAGGGTCCCTTCCGGTTTGAGCCGGGCCAGGGCCAGATCGATCAGTCTCACATGGTCCTTCTGAATGTCAAAGGTGGTCTTGCCGCTCTTGCTGTTCGAAAAGGTGGGGGGATCCAGAAAAATCAGATCGTAGGAACCCCGGTCCTTCTCGAGCCAGTGAAAGCAGTCGTCACAGTAAAAGCGGTGCTGATCCCCGCTCAGCCTGTTGAAGGCCAGGTTCTCCTGAGCCCAGGCGGTATAGGTGCGGGAACCGTCCACGGTGGTGGTGGATCGGGCGCCCCCGGCGGCGGCCAGGACCGTGGCGCTGCCCGTATAGGCGAAGAGATTCAGGAAATCCCTGTCCCCGCTATTATCGCGAATCCATTTCCTGACCGGCCGGTGGTCCAGGAAAAGTCCCGTGTCCACATAATCGGAGAGGTTGACCAGAAAGAGGGATCCCGACTCCCGGGCGATCAGTTTTTCCGTCTCTTTCCGGTCGGCGGCGGGACGGTTCTCCCCCTTTTTATACTGGGAGGCCCCCTTCTGCCGACGCCGAGTCTTCACGAAGACGGCGGAACGCTCGATCTCCAGGACCTCGCACAGGGCCTGAATGCCCTCGCGTACCCGCTTCTCCGCCTTGTTCTGATCGATCTGAACGGTGGGGGCGTACTCCTGAAAGTGAATCCACTTTCCCTCGTACCAGTCCAGGGCGAAGTTGTAGTCGGGCAGATCCGCGTCGTAGATACGGTAGCTCGTTATTTCGTTTTTCCGGGCCCATTTGCCCAGGCGCTTCACATTCTTGGCCAGGCGGTTTTTAAACTGTTCCGCCTGAGGGCTCAGCAGAGTCAGGAGCCGGCTGTTTTCCGGATCATGAAAGTGGAGCAGCAGACAGGGCAGGCCCCCGTTATCCAGCTTGTTCTCCCGAAAAGCCCGGATCTTCACGGCCATTCCCAGCTCCTTGTCCGGGGTGATGATCGAGAGCTGCCAGGCCGGGAGCTGGGTCCGGTAAAAATCTCCCAGCTTGCGGTAGAGCGCTTCCAGGCCGACCCGCTCCTCCAGCCGGATGCCGTAGGGGGGATTGACGGCGATGAGCCCCTCTTTCCCGGCCAGATCGGCGGGGGCCTTGAGTTTTTCCAGGGGAATCGCTTCGAAGCGGACACCCTTCATGCCGCTCCGGTTGAAATTGGACCGGGCCTTGCGGATCACCTCTTCGTCCTTGTCGCAGCCCAGAATCGGCCCCATCTTCGGGCGGCCCTTCTCATAGCGGTCCCGGGCCTCATCAAGGATCTCTTCCCACAGCTCCTCCCGGTGCCCTTTCCAGCCCCGGAAGCCCCAGCGGGTTCTCTCCAGGGCGGGGGCCCGGTCGCCGGCGATCATGGCCGCTTCGATGCACAGGGTGCCGCTGCCGCACATGGGATCCAGAAAGGCCCTGTCCGTTGGGCCTGTCCAGCCGGAACGGATCAGGAAGGCGGCGGCGGTGTTTTCCCTTAAGGCGGCGCCCCCCTTGTCCCGGCGGTATCCCCTTTTATGCAGACTCTCCCCGGAAAGATCCAGATAGAAGGTGAACTCGTTGTTTTTGCGGTGGCACTCCACCCGAACCGAGGGATTCTCCCGGTCCACCGAGGGACGGCGGCCGGTCTGTTCCCGGAAACGGTCCACAATGGCGTCCTTGAGCTTGAGCAGGGCGAAACGGTCGGCGAAGGGGGGCTGTCCGGAGCCGGTCATATCGCACAGGAAGCCGTCGTCCACCGTAAAGAGGGTCTCCCAGGGATAGTTCAGCAGGTTCCGGTAGTAGGGATCCTCTTCGGCACCCTCCCAGCGGCCGATCTCGAGCAGCAGACGGGAGGAGACCCGGGACCAGAGACAGAAGCGGTAGGCGCAGGCCAGATCCCCCTCAAAGGAGACCCCTCCCCGGGTCAGGGCGATATTAAGGCCCCCCGCCGCTTCCGCTTCCCGGGAGGCCAGGTCTTCTATGTGGCGGGGCGCGGCGGCGAAATACTTATTCATGGGCGTCCGCCAGGAGACTGCCGTCTATACCGCTGTAGGCCTCGTTCAGCACATTTCCGTACTTGTCGTAATCCCAGTGGTAGACGGCGACCCCCGATTTGTCCGCCCGCAGCTGCCCGTACAGACCGTACTGCTCCTGCTTTATGCGGTTCCCTTCCCCGTCGTATTCCCAGATGAGCCGGGCGATGCCCTGCCTGTCCTCGGCCAGTTCCCCGGAGGCGTTGTAGTGGTGTTCCGCGGTCATTCTGTTATCCCCGTCGTAGTCCCACCGGTAGAGGGCGACCCCCCGGGTATCCTCTTTCAGGCTTTCCCAGTCGTCATAACAGCGGGCTTCGATGCGGTTCCCCTCTTCGTCGTAGTCCCACTGGTAGATGGCGATGCCCCAGGTGTCCCGGATCAGACTGTTATCGGGGCCGTAGTATTTTTCTTCACCCACCAGTCCCGCGTCATTGATAACCCACCGGTAGCTGGAGGCGCCCCATTCGTCCACCGCCGGTTTCCCTTCCGTGGTGAACAGGTTTTTTTCCAGAACCCGTCCCTGATCATAGGCAGTCCAGGCGATGCGGAAGATGCCCCCCATGGCATCGCTCGGTTCCCCGTCCGCCCCGTAGCGCTCCTCCATGAGCAGATTGCCCCATTCGTCGTAGCTGTAAAGATACAGGGCGATGCCGTTCTCATCGGTGGTGAGTTCCCCTCCGGTGTTGAAGAGCTCCTTTTCGAGGCAGTTTCCCTGCCGATCGTAGGTCCGGGCAGTTCGGGAGACCCCCATGGGATCGGCCCCCGGTTCCAGGGAAGCATCAAGAAGGACCCGGGCGGTCAGGTTGTTCCTGTCGTCCCACTCATAGGTCACACCGCCCAGGGGCAGGAGATTCTCGTCGAGCCAGACCGATTCGGAGAGACGGGAGGAGTAGTCGTAGAACCGTCTCTCTTCCCAGACCCCCTCCTTATTGCTGATGCGGGCCCCATTCCGGTCGAAGTAGATGACCGAGGAGATTCTCTTTCTGTCATCGAACTCCCAGCGCCGGGAAGAGACTCCCGAGTCGTCGGGGAAGAGGTTCCCGTAACGGTCGTAAGAAAAGGAGGCCGCGGGCCGGCCGTCCTTGTCCAGTATCAGCCGGTAGCGGTTGACGCCCCGGTCATCGGCGGCGGGCTGTCCCGTGCGGGTCAGGTTGATCATCTCGGTAAACCCTTCGCCGTAAACGAGTTCCCTCTTCAGAACCCCGCCGATGGGATTATCCAGAGCCCGCCCCCGGTTCAGGTACTCCACCAGAACCGGTCTGTCCCGGTCGTCATAGGAGAAGCGGTAGCAGTTGACTTCCCCGCTCTCTCTCTCATCAAGGGGAGACTCGCCGAGAACCCGGCCGAAGCCGTCAAAATCTATACGCCGGAAATAGCGGGGCTCCCCGGAAAAAAGAAGGCCCGTCACCAATACTGTCATCAAAAAAAAGAAAATTCTTTTCATTCTTTCAGGATCGGTTATTTTCGGAGAGTTCTTGAGAGAGGATGCGGCAGTAGAGCATGAGATCCTTCTGCTGTTCCTGCCTCTCCTTTTCGCTCAGGGAATCCATCCAGGCCCGCCGTTCCCGCAGGATGAGACTCTGGGCCCGTTCGGGATTTTTGATCCCCTCCCACAGGATCCCCTCGCCCGATCCGGGGATGATGATGCGCAGACTGCCGTAATCCCAGAGATTGGCCCAGATCCCTTTCTGTTCGGCGATAACGTTCTGAATGACCGACAGCTCCGCCTGACGGCTGCTTCTCTCCTTGCCCAGGGGCTTTTTATTCAAATCGAGAAGGAATCCCCCCTCCACCTTGTAGAGGTCGTTCGCCCAGTCCGCCAACTCGTAAAGAAAGAGCATGACAGTCAGCCCCAGAAAGGACCAGAGCAAGGGGGTCCCCTCCCCGGTCCGGCTCCGCAGGATCAGATAGACCGCCCCCCCGGCCAGGGGAAAGAGCCACCAGATATGGGCGATAAGAACCCAGAGGGATTTTCGAAAGACGACCTTTTGGGGTTGGGCGGAACGGGTGCCCTCGCTCTCTTCGGTCAGAGTAATCCCCTCCTCCTTCTGAAGCCACCGGGAGATATCCTGCCGGATCCGCCGGTGCTTCGCCGCCTGGGCCGTTTCATCGGCCCGTCTTTTCAGGCGCAGGATCTTCTCCTGCTCCGCCCCGGGGCGGGGGATATTCCGCACCAGAACGTGCCCTTCCGCCCCGTTTACCCGGATCATCAGGTTGCCCGTCTTCATGATACGGGATATCAGGCCGTTCTGGCTCACCTCCACCGACTGAATCTGCTCAAGGGGAATGGTCAGATTGATGTTTTTCAGGGTCTTCCAGCGGAAGTAGCGGCAGGTGAGCCGATCCCCTTCCACAAAGGTGCCGTTCCTTTTGCGCAGGATGAGGCGCATTAAAAGCAAGGGGGGAAAGAGGATTGTGGGGATGGTTTTGGCGATCCAGAACAGGCGGTTCTCCCGCAAAACCGATGCGGAGAGGACAGGCCCCTTCGTCAGAAAGAGCTGCCCCGGCAGGGAAGAGGCCAGGCGGCGGTAAGCCCGGGGGCGGCGGCCGGCCCAGAGAAGAAAATCACTCCGCCTCAGGGTAAGGATGCGGCACTCTTCCAGAACGTCAGCCCGGGTAGTGGAGACATAGGGGGAGAGCAGAGCCTCCAGCCCCAGTACTTTCCCATCGGTATAAAAGGTTTCCCGCACAGGGGTGGTTTCCCCGGGAGGCAGGGTTTCCTTGATCAGGCCTTTTTCGACAAGATAAAGCCCTTCCACCGGGCTGCCTACGGGGAACAGGCAGGCGCCGGCCCGGCAGTCCAGCACAGAAAAAAGGGCGGCCAGCTCATCCAGCTCCGCCGGCTTCAGGTTCTGGAAATACCGGTGTCCCCGCAGATAGGAGCTGTCCTTCACTCAGTCTTCCCTTCCCGCTTTCTCTTCGAAGAACATCCACAGGGGATCCTCTTCGGGCACCGGGGCGGTTACGGTGATGCGCTCTTTTTTCACGGGATGTATGAAGGAGATACGCCGGGCGTGCAGGCCGATCCCTCCCCCCTTGTTGGAACGGGGGGCGCCGTATTTCAGGTCCCCCTTAATGGGACAGCC
>JAFGPQ010000165.1 GCA_016936115.1 Spirochaetales bacterium
AGGGCACCGGGGATCCCCTCTTCTTCAAGGCCCCCGCCGTGGTTGTAGTCACCTACCCCCGCCGGGATCCCCGCTTCGGCCGGACCAATGCGGTTCTGGCAGGGCAGAGCATGATGCTCTACGCCCACGCTCTGGGCATAGAGTCCTGCGTCATAGGATTCGCCGAAGTCGCCGGCAAGAGGGGCAAGGGCAGGAAAGCACTGGGAGTAAGCCCTGACCGGGAGATCGGTATGATCTTTACCCTGGGTTACGGAAAGCCACGGTACTTCCGTCTACCGAAAAGATCGCCCCTGACTGATTAGAAAGAGCTTCTTACCCTTGCCTCAATCAGCCCTGTGGATCTATCTTGTCCTGATTCCCTCTTTCCTGGCGAATCTGCTTTTTTCCCCTCTGTTTCGCTCTGCTCTTCCCGGTTCAGCTTCTTCTCAGATCGGGACATGGTACGGCGGCGAAGATTCTCCTGACCGCAGACTTTATGTTGCCGGAGCTGTTCCTGGTGCTGATCCTTTTTCCGGCTTCGGCGAATCTTCAGTATTATTTCTTTCTCATTGCTCCGGTCACCTATACCATGTATGACTTCGAGATAAGAAAAGAAAGGAACCTGAACTGCCGGCCCAGACGGACAGCCTGACCGGGATCTATAACAGACGGGCCCTTTTCTCCCAGGGAGATCTCCTTCTCAGGGAAAGCAGTCTGACAGAGAGAAGCATTTCCCTCCTGATTTTCGACCTGGACCATTTCAAGGCGGTTAATGATACCTGCGGATACAGCGCGGGGATCTGGTCCTGCGGGAGATAACCCATACCGTATCCGGCAGCATTCGGGAGAGGGGCCGCAACCGGGGGGAATCCGGTTCTACTCCAACCTGCGGTGAAATCGCAGGGTTGCCGCGGTAATCAGCACAAGCCCCATCCCCCCCATAGCGGCCGCTTCCGGCAGCAGATAGCGCAGTGGTGTCCCCTTAAGATAGATTTCTCTTAATACGCTCATGAAGTAGCGCAGAGGATTCAGCAGTGTCAGAATCTGAACGGGGGGAGGCATGTTCCTGACGGGGACGAAGAAGCCGGACAGGAGCAGGGCGAATATCATGGAGAACCAGGCCACGAACATGGCCTGCTGCTGGGTGCTCGTGACTGTGGAGATGAATATTCCCAGACCCAGGGTGGACATGATAAAGAGCAGAGTCATCAAGTAGAGCAGGGAGAGCCGTCCCGCCACGGGAATACCGAAAACAACTCGAGCCGCAATCAGCCCCATGGAGAACTGTACCAGTCCCAGAACTGTAAAGGGGATGATCTTTCCGATGATGAGCTGAACCCCTCCCGGGGGCGTAGCCATGAGCTGCTCCAGGGTGCCCAGCTCCTTCTCACGCACGATATTGATGGCCGTGAGCATGGTGGTCATCATGAAGAGCAGAATGCCCAGGAGACCGGGAACGAAATTCAGTTTGCTCTCCAGACCGGGATTGTAGAAGTAGCGGGGGATGATCTCCATACCCCCGGCCCCGGCCATACCCGAGGCCCAACCTTTCTGAATCAGGGCGGCCATACTGGTGATATATCCCAGACTCACCCCGGCGGAGTTGCCGTCCACCCCGTCGATAAGGACCTGCACTTCCGGCATAAGCCCCCGGATCATCTCCCCCTCGAATCCCCGGGGAATGACCAGAGCCGCCTTCACCTCTCCCCGATTGATGAGCCTTTCCGCCCGAACCGGTGAGTCGGCAATCCCCCGAAAATCAAAGAGAGGGACCGCGTCAAACCGGTTGATGATCTCCCGGCTGGAAGGTGTTCTGTCCTGATCCACAATGACCAGGGGGATATCCTTTACCTCGTTGGTGATGGCCGACCCCATGACGATGAGCTGAACGAAGGGGGCGATGAAGATCAGTCCGAAATAAGCCTTCGTTCGCCGGATCTGACGGAATTCCTTTTGTACCAATGCCTTGATTCTTCCCATGACTCCCCCTACTCCAAACGGATCCGAAAAGCCCGTATACTCAGAAGTATTAAAAGGGCATCCAGTCCCAGAAGTGTCCCCGCGGGCCGCAGCAGGTCGGCAAGACTGTTCCCCTTGAGAAGAATCCCCCGGATAATCTCCAGAAAATAGGTCGCCGGAATGATGCGGCTTACCAGCTGAAAAACCGGGGGCATGCTGAATACGGGAAAAATGAAACCGCTCATAAGCATGGAGGGCAGCACGGTCAGGGACACGGTGACGAGCATGGCCACGGCCTGGGTACCGGCCATGGTGGAAACGAGCATGCCCAGGCTCAGGCCGGTAACCACGTAGATGAGCATCATGGCCATAACCAGAAGCAGGGAGCCCTCCACGGGAACCCTGAAGAGCAATCGCCCCGCTCCCAGAATCACCAGCCCGTCGAAGAACCCCAGAAAGGTATAGGGCAGCACTTTCCCCAGTATGATCTGGTGCGGTTTGACAGGGCTGACCAGAAGCTGTTCCATGGAGCCGGTCTCCTTCTCCCTCACAATGGCGATGCTCGTCAGAAGGGCGCAGATGAGCAGGAGGATCAGGGCGATGAGCCCGGGGACGAAAAAGGGAGCGGAACGCATATCCGGATTATAGAAGATGCGCGGTTCCAGGGTGAAAAGACCGGCCCGGGCCCCCGCGGAGAGGGAGACCACCCGGGTGACGTAGTTCTGAATGAAGCTCGCACTGTTCGGATCACTGGCGTCGATAGCCAGGAGCAGGGGACCTTCCTCGGGGGGGATTTCCAGAACGCACTGGGCTTTGCGGCTCCGGAAGAGATCCCCCACGTCGGAAACGCCCCCCGGGGCAACGGTGACATGGAAGAACTCGGTCGCCTCCAGATGACGGATCAGTTCCCGGCTTTCGGGACTCAGGGAGCGGTCCGAGACGACAATCTCGATGCCCCTCATATCCAGATTGATGGCATACCCGTAGAGGAGAAGCATGAGCAGGGGCATGGACAGCACCATGAAGAGGCTCTGCTTGTCCCGCAGGATGTGTATCAGTTCTTTTCGGAAAACGGCGCCCAGGGATTTCTTCATGACTGCTCCTTCAAAGAGGCCAGAAAGACCTCCTGCATCGATTCCACTGCATACTTAACCTTCAGATCGTGGGGGCGGCTCATCTCCAGAATTCGGCCGTTCTTCATGATGGACAGGCGGTGGCAGTACTCCGCCTCATCCATGTAATGGGTAGTGACGAAGACCGTTTTTCCCATATCGGAGAGACGGTAGATGAGTTTCCAGAAATTCCGCCGGGACAGGGGATCCACCCCGCTGGTGGGTTCGTCCAGAAAGATAATCGCAGGATCGTGGATCAGACTGGCGCACAGGGCCAGGCGCTGCTTCCACCCCATGGGCAGGGAGGCGGTCAGCTTGTCCTTAAGATCCTCCAGGCCGATGATTCCAAAGAGCTCTGCGCTCCTTTCCTCGGTTTCCCGGGGGGAGAGCCCGTAGATTCCCCCATAGAACTGGATATTCTCCTTCACGGTCAGGTCGTTGTAGAGACTGAACTTCTGGCTCATGTACCCGATGCGCCCCTTGATTTTCCCGTATTCCCGGTTGATGTCGTAACCGGCCACGGCCCCTTCGCCTCCGCTGGGAGCCAGCAGGCCGCAGAGCATGCGGATGGTGGTGGTTTTCCCCGCCCCGTTGGCCCCCAGAAAACCGAAAATCTCCCCCCTGCCCACGGAAAAGCTCACCCGGTCCACCGCGGTGAAATCGCCGAAACACTTCGTCAGTTCCCGTACTTCCACGATGGAATCCCTAAGCTTCGCTTCCATGGCTCCCCTCTTTCATCAGCAGCAGGAACAGGTCCTCGATACCCGCCCGTATAGGAGCGAAAGATTCCCACGTCAGCCCTTTCTCCCCCAGATACGATTCGATCCCTTCGGAAGATACCTCATCGGCAAGGGTTAGATGCACCCCCTCCCCGAAGAGATGGCACTCCCCGCACAGGCCGGACTCCTCCAGAGCGTCCAGGGCCAGATGGGGCTGCTCCGTGCGCAGTCCGTAGAGTGTCCCGGGATAACGGGTGCGCAGGGCTTCCGGTTCGTCAACAGCCAGCAAATGCCCGCCGTACATGAGACCTACCCGGTCGCAGAGACCCGCTTCGTCCATATAGGCGGTGCTGACGAGTATCGTGGTGCCCTCTTCCCTCAGGCGAAAGAGGATTTGCCAGAATTCGTTGCGGGAGACCGGATCCACCCCGAAGGTCGGCTCATCCAGGATGATGGTCCCGGGGGAGTGGACCAGCATGCAGGAGAGGGCCAGCTTCTGCTTCATCCCCCCGGACAGGGCCCCCGCCCGGCGGTCGGCAAAATCCCTGAGCCCTGAAAATCCGTAGAGATCATCGATCCTTTTCCGGGCTTCCCCCCGGGGCACATTAAACAGATCGGCGAAAAAGTGCAGATTCTCCTCCACGGTGAGATCCTGGTAGAGGCTGAAACGCTGGGGCATATAGCCGATCTGCCGGCGAACGTAATCCGGCTCCTCTCGGACGGAACGCCCTTCGAAAAAGAGTTCCCCCTCCTCGATGGATAAGGGAAACCAGGGAGCGCAGCAGGGTGGTTTTCCCTCCCCCGTCGGGACCGATCAGGCCGAAAACCTCCCCCTTCTCCACAGAGAAGGAAACCTCCCGGACCGCCTGCACTTTCCCGTAATTCCGGGAGAACCGGCGGGCCTCCAGCGCGGCTCCGCTGCTAGAAGCGCACATCGGCGGGCATTCCTATCTTCAGTTCGCCCCGATCGTTGGCGACCCGTATCTTCACTTCGTAAACCAGAGTATCCTTTGTCTCGTCGGTCAGGATGGTTTTGGGGGTGAACTCCCCCTCCGAGGCAATCCAGGCCACGGTACCCTCGTAGGATCCGGATCCCCCTGTAATGTCAACGGTAACCTTCTGGCCAATGGTCACCCGGGGCAGCACGACCAGGGGCAGATAGATATACAGGTCCAGCGCGGAGAGATCCGCCGTCTCCAGAAGGGCAGCCCCCTGGCCGACAAGTTCTCCCGGCTGATGGTAGCGGTTCAGTACGGTTCCTGCGGCGGGAGCCTCCAGGGCTGCCTTCCGCAGGGAAAGGGTGAGCAGGTCCATCCCCGCCCGCAGTTCCTGCTCCTGAACGAGAAGGAGCTCATACTGGGTCTGGAGGATCTGCAGATTCGTCTCCCCCACTTTCACCTGAACATCCAGTTCATCCCGCTTCTGCTCCGTCGCTCCCCCGCTGGCCAGAAGATTCTCCGTCTTCGCCAGGGTGTCCCGGTTCAGTTTCTGCTGAACCCGGGCCTGATCCAGTTGATAAAGGGCAGTCTGCTGCTGCTTTTTCAGCTCCTTTATCCGGGCGTCCTGCTGGATTTTCTGAATCTCCAGACTTTCCGTATCTATCCGTCCCAGAATCTGCCCCTCTTCTATGAGATCCCCTTCCCGTACGGTTAGCTCCCTTATCTCACCGGCCACCCGGGCGGAGATAACCGTTTTTTCCGCTTCCAGCCTGCCCATATAAACCGATTCGCCCTTGCCTGCAGAGCAGGAAACCGCCAGCAGGGCGGCAATCAGTATTCCCCCGTTTTTCATATTCAACTCCTTACTCCGTTATAGAGAAGCGTAAAGACAGCCTCTTTCCTCTCCTCAAGAAAACGGCTCCTGTCGAAATTACCCAGAAGACCCGTCTGCTTCCCAAGCTCCATAATGATCGGTTCGGCCATGACGAAATAGAGGCAGGAGCCCAGAAGACTCATGATGAACTGAATAGGATTCACAGGCCGGATCTCCCCCGTCTCCATTGCCCTGATGAGATTCGTTCTCATGACCTCGGTCACCGGCGGATTCTGCTCACTCAGAACCTGACTCAGAATTCCCCGTATTGTCTCTCCCCCCCGGGAGAGCTCCTGCATGATAAACAGGGGGATGCGGGGATTCTCCGCCGTTTCGTCTATCACCGAATCAATGAAAGCCCGGAGAAATTCCTGAAAGGAATCCTTCCCCTCCACATTTCCCAGGACAAACCCGAAAAAATAGGCCATCACCCTGTAAACGGTCTGATTGTAGAGCTTTTCCTTGGAACGAAAGTAGTAGTGGAGCAGGGGCTTGTTGATTCCGGCCCGGTCCGCTATGGATTGCATACGCGCCCCGGCCCAGCCTTCGGCGATGAACTCATCCATGGCGGCTTCCAGGATAATCTTCTCCTTGGAACCCTCTTCCGATGTCACATCATCAAACAGCATCACGGGAACATCCTCCTATATACCAATCGGTTTGACCATATGGTCAAATATAGGATAAAAGAAAGCTCCCGTCAAGGGAGCGTCACTTTTTTATCCTGGGATGTTTGAAAGAACTTTACTCTACGGTTGTCTGCACCTGAGGCAGTTCGGCCTGTGCCGCTTCATCGGCAGCCTGCTGCTCCTGCATCCTTTTTTCAGCCATTTTCTTGAGAGTCTCGCTGATATCATACTCTTTGCCGTCGGCCACCAGACCGGTGACTTCCTGAGTGGCGTTGTCAAAGGAGAAGGAGATGGCCGTAACCACCGCTTCGGTCAGGGTAAGATCGAATTCCATGGTGCCCGTATCGGTGACACGCACGGTTCCGTTCATGGTGGCGAAGGGCAGATCCCCCGCTTCTTCAAGAGACGTCCCCATGGCTTCCAGAGTCTTCGCCACCTCGTAATCGGTATAGGTGATGGTCGCCTCGGTCTGCTCCTCATTCATCTCCATGGCGGCGTTCTCAATGGGCATGCCGTACATGAGCATCATAAAGGTCATGGACTGAAAACCGAAGACATTCCCTACCAGATCGGCCAGATCCTCTTTAGCGGGGCCCGACGAACAGGACAGGGAAAGGAGCATAAGAATCCCCAGAAGGGGCGCGAATAGTCGTTTAATCATGAATTACCTCCGGAAGCACGTTCCCGGAAGAGTACGCACTGCTTCCCCATTCTAGTGGGAGACGTCCCTTCTGTCAACGAAAACCATTTTTTCCTTGATATACCCCATTTGAGGGAATTACAATTACGAAAGGAGTATGGATTGATATCTTTTCAAAAAGCAATTGGATACAGCAGAGATCTTGAGACTAAGGATAAGTTCGCCTATATAATTGCCGGTTTTACCATATCCATACTGACGCCGTTCCTGGCCATCTACATATTAATAATTAAATCAGCGATTCTCACCCTGTCTGCGCTCTTCTTTTTCCTGCTCCTTCTGACTGTGATTCTTCTCCTGAAGAATAGAGGTTACTTTGCCGCAAAAATCCTTCTTTGCACCGCCATACTGCTGCAGGAAATGCTTCTCGTTTTTCTTTGGTTCTCCCCTGACGCAAATCTTAAGTATTTCTTCTTTATCATCGTGCCTATATCATTTCTCATCTTTAACAGCGAAAGGGAAAAGGAGCGGCAGGGCATCGTTTTTTTCTCTGCTCTCTCCACAATCCTGATCTGTATCAACGAGTTCGTACAGATATCCCAGCCCAAGATTACCACGACCCCCTCCCTGAATCTCCTGATATCGGTTATGTCCGTTATTTCCTCGATCGGGGCCACTGCGGCTGTTCTTTATATGTACGAAAAAAACATCTCCCGGCAGCACCGAAAACTGGATCTGCTGGCCCAGACGGACGGACTGACGGGCATTTACAACCGGAGAGCTCTCATTGCCATGGGAAAATCCCTCTTCCAGCAGCCTCTGGACGGTAAGAACGGATTCGCCCTTCTTATCTTTGACCTTGACCATTTCAAAAATGTGAATGATACATTCGGCCACAGCGCCGGCGATGTGGTTCTGCAGGAAATGACGAAGCGCCTCTCGGAAAACATCCGGGAAAAGGACTTCCTCTCCCGGTACGGCGGCGAGGAGTTCGCCCTTATCCTGCTCGATATAGATCCCGACGCCGCCGCCGTGGTAGCGGAGGATCTGCGCTGCAAAGTGGAAAAGCAAGCCATTATGTGGGGAACAGAGCCCATAAGCATAACAACCAGTATCGGCCTCTCCCATAGGGACTTTCATCCTGCCGACTTCGATGATCTGCTCAGACAATCCGATGCGGCTCTCTACCGGGCGAAAGATAAGGGGCGGAACAGGGTCGAAGTCAGTTCTTCACGAGCATAAAAACCGCCGCTTCCCAGGGCCGGAGCCGTGTCTTAACCGGACTGTTCTCCTCGCCGTAGTTGCTCAACAAGAGGGAACCCTGCGTTTTTCTCAGTGATCGGGGAAGGCGGACAGACAGGGGTGTTCCGGAGAAATTCAGCATAACAAGCAGGGAGGTCCCTTCCAGGTTTCTCGTATAGGCGACGATTTTCCTGCTGCGGGGCGTGAGCAGGCGGTAATCGCCGTAGACCATAACCGGATGGGACTTTCTGAGGGAGATAAGTCTCTTATAGTAGTGAAAGACGGAGTTTTCATCCCTACGGGCGGCCTGTACGTTTATCTCTTTATAATTGGGATTCACCTTGAGCCAGGGCGAACCGGATGTGAACCCTCCGTTTTCCGTAGCGTCCCACTGCATAGGGGTCCGTCCGTTCTCTCTGGTCCATTTGAGGTTCCGCTTGAGAAAATGCTCTTCCGACTCTCCCTCGGCGGCGCATTTGGCCCACTGGTTTTTCAGGGCCACATCGTTTATCTCTCCCATGCTTTTGAAGGGATAATTGGTCATGCCTATCTCCTCGCCCTGATAGATATAGGGTGAACCGGGCATGGTATGAAGATAGGTTCCCAGCAGCTTGGCCGACTCCACCCGGAAGCGGTCGTCATCCCCCCAAACGGATACCTGACGGGGAAGGTCGTGGTTATTGAAAAACTGACTGTTCCACCCCTTCCCCCAGGTCGCCCGGTACCACCGGTCCTGAATGCTGTTCAGCGTCCGAATTCGTTTTCTCTCCTTCGTATACCGGGGGAGACTGCAGATTTCGAAGTGAAAGATCATATTCAGCTCCTCCCGCTCGGGAGCCACATAGTCACTGGCCATTTCGGGAGTGGTCATGTTCATCTCCGCCACGGTCATGCAGTCGTACTTACTCAGGACCCGGGTATTCATCTCATGAAAGATGCGGTGCAGTCCCGGATTATGGGAGTAGAGCTTCTCGTCGTAGACATAGCCGTCCCTATGGGTGGGTTTACCCGCCGCGTCGGGAAATCCTGCGGGCTTTTGCATCAGGTGGACCGCATCCATGCGGAATCCGTCGATTCCCTTATCCAGCCACCAGGCCATCATTTCGAATATCTCTTCCCGCAGGCGGGGGCTGTCCCAGTTCAGATCTGGCTGCTTACGGCTGAAAAGGTGCAGATAGTACTCCCCGCATCTTTCGTCATACTCCCAGGCGGAACCGGAGAAGAGGGATTCCCAGTTATTCGGGGGACGTCTGACCCCGTTCTCCTCACGCCCCGGGCGCCAGATATAGTAATCCCGGTAGGGACTCTCCTTCGACTTACGGGATTCCAGAAACCAGGAGTGCTCGTCGGAGGAGTGGTTCACCACCAGGTCCATGATAATTTTTATCCCCCGGTGATGACACTCAGCCAGAAGCTTCTCCCAGTCCGCCATGGTTCCGAATTCATCCATAATATCCCGGTAGTCCGATATGTCGTAGCCGTTGTCATCATTGGGAGACTTGTAAACGGGATTCAGCCAGATAACATCGATACCCAGTTCCTTCAGATAGTCAAGCCGGGAGATCAAACCGGGAATATCTCCTACCCCGTCTCCGTTGGAATCCATAAAACTCCTGACGTAAACCTGATATATGACCGCTTCTTTCCACCAGACTCTTTCCACGTTCTTCTCCTTACACTGGGAATAACTATAAGCTTGGAAACGATTCCATTCAAGATTTCCCATCCCTTTTTTTAAAAAAAAGAGACCCGCCAACGACGGGTCCCTTTAAAAGGAGGGAGTTCTTATGAAAAATAAGTTCATAATCTGCAGGAAAAGAAAAGTGATGAGCTTTTCGCACCTGCTTTTGTTGTTTTTCGGGACTTACGCCCCTGTGCTGTTGAACTAAGTATAATCAATCAGGATTGCAGTAACCTTTCCTGATAATTACAAATAGGAAATCTCCGGTTTTTCATTTCCCCTTTCGGAAAAACTCCTCCAGTCTTTTCACTCCGTATTCGGGTGCCGCCAGGGAGAGGGCCATTCCGGTCAGGAAGAACTGGACAGGACCGTAAACGCGCTGGGGAGTGACTTTAGGCAGGATCCAAAGGGCAAATCGGCGAATCCCATCGGGCAAACAGGTTATGCGCGGCTCTTTTCCCAGGGCGGCAAAAGCGGCTTCTCCGATCTCCCGCAGAGTCATAGTTTCCGGTCCGCCGATGGGAAGCTCCGCCACCTCCCCTTCCAGGGCGTCAAGAATGGCCGTCGCCAAATCGCCCCCGTCTATGGGGTTCAGGGTATTCATACCGTCGCCGAATAGAAAAACCCGCCCCTTCCGGGCCATCTCCAAAAAATCACCCATGTCGGAAAAAAAACCCGTGGGTCTTATCACGCAGCTCGCCAGGGGCGCCCGGACCAGCTCATCCACAAACCTTTCCTTGGCATCAACCAGTTCGGACGACCGCAGCTCCGGCCCCCGAAACAGTGACACGTAAGCGAATTTCCGCACCCCCGCAGCCAGGGCTTCATCCAGAACATTCCGATTCGCTCCGTAATCCACATCTGCATAGCTTAAGCCGTCCCGCTGCCGGGTAATGCCCAGGCTGCTGATAACCCACTCCGCCCCCTCGCAGAAACCGGAAAGGGTCGTCGGCTCGGTGGCTTTCCCTACATAGATTTCCGCTCCCGCCTGACGAAGCTCCCCGGCCCGGGAGGAATCACGCACCAGGGCTCTGACCGGGTATCCCCGGCGGCAAGCTTCCTTCACCAGGCGGCTGCCCAGATACCCCGTCGCTCCGGCTATAGCAATTCGCTTCATCTCCCACCCTTTTATTTCGTCCAATCGGTCGAAATAAATATGACATATTGCCAATCTCCGGGTCAAGTGTTATGGTCAGGGTGGACGAAAAAAAATGCCGAAGATTATAGACCATGGGGAATACAGGAAAGAACTGGGGACCAGAGCTATAGCCCTTTTCAGAGCGGAAGGGTACCGGACGCTGAGTATGAGGAAGCTGGCCGATTACCTGCATGTGCCCAAAAGCACCCTGTACCACTACTTCCCCAGCAAGCAGGCCCTGTTCGAATACTGCGGCTCCCTGGTTACCGGTTCCCTATTCTCCCAAATATCCCGGGAAGCGGCGAAGGAAGGGGGCAATCTCTTCAAAGCTCTAAGTGAACAGGAGGAGGAACTTACCGCCGAGGTAGCCCTACTCTTTGATTTTCTCCGCGACGGGGAGGGTGCCGACAAAACATCCCTGGCGGATTCCCTGGATGGCTACCGCCGATTCATCGCAGACAGTACGGCTTCGGAACCGGGATCTCCCGCCGCGGACGGGACCTATCTCCTCCTGTTGGGGATTATCCTCTCCCGCTCCCTTGATCCTTCGGGGATGGAATGGGAAAGGGCCGGTGAGATTCTCAACCTTCTTCGGGACTGCCTATAAAAAAGGGACCCGCCAACGACGGGCCCCTTTAAAAGGAGGGAGTTCTTATGAAAAAAAGTTCATGTTCTCTTAGGGACTGTCGTCCCTGTGCTGTTGATCATAATATAATCCACAGGCCTTGCGGTAACCTTTCCGAGGGATTACAAACGTGTAATAATCGAGAAAAAAAAAGGAATTCCGGGAAAGTTCCCCTCTAAACATTCTCTCCCTTGACAGCAATAGGCAGGGGGAGTACATTTTTTCTATTATTTTCAATTAAAAAACACCGCGGATCCTATCTGCGGTGTTTTTTCTGTCCCTAAACATACAGGAAGGATCAGAGGATGAGCAGAAAGGAACAAAAAGAGAAGAACAGACCGGTCATACTGCGCCTTTTTGCCATGATCGGCCCTACAAGATTCGTTTTCGTGGGCGCCCTCATCGCCCTGGCCCTCTCCATCGGGGCGGAGTCCGCGGGAAACCTCATCATCCGCCATGTGGTGGACAACGTCATTATTGCGAAAGCGGGACTCAAAACCTTCGCCCTGTGGGCAGGCCTCTTCATGGTAATGGCCATGGTCCGGGGTATTCTGAACTTCCTCCAGAGCCTGGGAAAGTCCAGGACATCGGAGGAGATCGCCCGGACCATCCGGGACAGGGTCTTCGACCATCTTCAGCGCCTCTCTTTCAGTTACCATGACACGAACAAGACCGGCGAGCTGATTCAGAGATCCACCAGCGACGTGGATACGGTGCGCCGGTTCTATGCTGACCAGATCCCGGGGCTGGCCAACACCCTCTTCCTCTTCCTGATCAACTTCGCCATCCTTCTTACCCTGGAGTGGCGGCTGGCCCTTTTCTCGGTCATCGCCATTCCCCTCATCATTCTCCTGTCCTGGTTTTTCTTCGGAAAGATTTTTTCGGCCTACGACAAGTTCCAGGACCACGAAGGAAATATGACCGCCCGTATTCAGGAAAACCTGAACGGGATAAGGGTGGTGCGGGCCTTCGCCCGGCAGGACTGGGAGAAGGAGAATTTCCGCCGGATCAACCAGAAGCAGCTGGATCTGGGCTACCGCCTGAATTTCTGGGACAGTTTCTACTGGCCCTTCGGCCACGGGGTCTGCGGGTTCCAGTTCGCCGCCACCGTTTTCGTGGGCGGGGTCATGGCCATCAGGGGAACCATCTCCCCGGGGACCTTCATCGCCTTCTCCTCCATGATCAATGCGCTTATCTGGCCCATGCAGGAGCTGGGGCGATCCCTGAAGGAGGTATCCAAGAGCTACGTCTCCTTCGCCCGTATCGCGGAAATCCTGGATGAGGACCAGGAGGACCTGACCAGTGCCGCTCTGACCCGGGACAGCAATGTTCAGGGAAAACTGGAATTCCGGGATGTCTCCTTTCACTATGTGGAGGGGGTTCCCGTGCTGGACAACATCTCCCTGGTCTGCGAACCGGGCAGCAAGATCGCCCTTCTGGGGGCCACCGGCTCGGGCAAGACATCCCTGGTGAATCTTCTCCCCCGTTTCTACGACTATACCGGTGGGGAAATCCTTCTGGACGACAAGCCCCTCACCCACTACAGCCGCCACTTCCTGCGCCAGAACATCGGGATTGTGGAGCAGGAGCCCTTTCTCTTCTCCATGACGGTGAGGGAGAACATCACCTACAGCCTGAACAGGGAGGTAACCCAGGAAGAGGTGGAAGAGGTCGCCCGGGCCGCGGCTATTCACGACTCGATCATGAAGTTCCCCAAGGGCTACGACACCATGGTGGGCGAGAAGGGGGTCAGCCTGTCGGGAGGCCAGAAGCAGCGGATCACCATCGCCCGGACTCTCCTGAAAAATCCCCGCATCCTTATCCTGGACGATTCAACTTCAGCGGTGGATGCGGACACGGAGGATAAGATCAAGGAGTCCCTGGAGAAGCTGATGGAGAAACGGACCACCTTCATCATCGCCCACCGCATACAGACTCTCAAGAAGGCGGACCGCATCTTCGTTCTGGACGAAGGGCGGATCGTTCAGGAGGGTTCCCACGAGGAACTTATCGGCCGGGAGGGATTCTACCGGGAAGTATTTGATCTGCAGACCCGCATGGAGCAGGAACTGCAGGATGAACTGAGCGCCGCCGGAGCGGCTAAGGTACTGAGCCATGAGTGATACGAATAAACTGGAAAATATGAACTTCTCCGGGGATTTTTCGGGCAGGACCATCCGAAGGATTCTCTCCCTGACCCTGCCCCACTGGAAGATGCTTCTGGGATTCTCCCTGTGTATCGCCCTGACGGCGATCACCGAATCCACGGCCACTTATCTGACGAAGATCATCATTGACAAGGGAATCCTGGCGAAGAACTACCAGGTCCTTTTCAATCTCTCCCTTATCCATCTGGGATGCTTTCTGGCTACCAGTCTCTTCGTCTTCGGTTTTATCTACTTTGCCGGACGGCTGGGCCAGCTGCTTCAGTTCGACATGAGGGAGAAACTCTTCAACCATCTGCAGGAACTCTCCTTCTCCTTCTTCGACAGGACCTCTTCGGGATGGCTGTTGGCCCGGGTGACCAGCGATACCCGGCGCATTGCCGAGCTGGCCAGCTGGATGCTCCTGGACGTGATATGGGCCACCTTCAATATCATCGCCTCTCTCATCTACATGGGCATGATAAACGTGAAGCTCGCCCTTATCATGCTGGTCATCGTTCCCTTCCTGGCCTGGTCCGCGGTGAAGTTCAAATCCTATATCATCAAGGAATTCCGCAAGGTCCGGTCCATCAACTCACGAATTACATCGGCCTATAGCGAGAACATAAACGGCGTAAAAATCGTCAAAGCTCTGACCCGGGAGAGGGCCAATGCCAGGATTTTCGGGAATCTGACTACCGAAATGTACCAGGCGTCCTACCGGGCGGCCTGGCTCTCCGGGCTCTTCATGCCCGTGGTGCAGTTCATCACCTCCCAGGCCATGGGATTCATCATTCTCTACGGAGGCTGGGAAATCAATCTGGGGGGCATGACCATAGGGGGATTCCGGGCCTTCATCGCCTTCGTAGCCTTCATGATCTGGCCCATTCAGGATCTGGCCCGGGTCTTCAGCGAGATGCAGCAGGCCATCGCCAGCGCGGAGCGGGTTTTCACCCTGATGGACATGGAGCCGGAGATCGGCGACGAACCGGACGCCTCGCAGGAGGCATCTTTCAAAGGGAAGATCGAATTTCGGGATGTGGACTTCTCCTACGTGGAAGATACCCCCGTTTTGACCGGCTTCAATCTGACCGTTCCCGCCGGCCAGACCCTGGCTATCGTAGGCCCCACGGGGGGAGGAAAGACCACCCTGGCCAGCCTGATCTCCCGCTACTACGATCCCGGGCAGGGCACGGTCTATCTGGATGATGTGGATTTTCGAAAGTATACCCAGAAGGCCCTGCAGAGCCGCATCGGCGTGGTCCTTCAGACACCCCATCTTTTTTCGGGCACCATAGAGGAGAACATCCGCTACGGCGCCCCCGGGGCAAGTCAGGAAGAAGTTCTGGCAGCCTCCCGCCGGGCCCACGCCCACGAGATGATTCTGAACCTCCCCGGCGGTTATGAGGAGCAGGTCGGTGAGGACGGCACCCTGTTGTCGGTGGGGCAGAAGCAGCTGATCAGTCTGGCCCGGACGATTCTGGCCAATCCGGACATTATCATCATGGACGAGGCGACCAGCTCCATCGACACACTGACGGAACAGAATATCCAGCAGGGGATGGAGGAGCTGCTCAAGGACCGGACCAGCGTGGTCATCGCCCACCGGCTCTCCACCATCCGCAACGCGGACCGGATCATCGTGATCGAGGACGGGAAGATTACCGAAGAGGGCAGCCACGGGGAACTCCTGCGTCTGGGGGGGCACTACCACCACCTGTACACCAGCCAATTCCGCCGGGAGCACACCTCTTCCCTCCTGGCTTAGGGAGATAATTTCGAAAAAAGGCTTGACCGTTTAGGCTCTCCTAAGTATTATTAGGTATTACTTTGTATTACCAATGGAGAGTCTATGAAATTCAGAATCCCTTTCATCCTAAATATGCTTGTTCTCATCCTGCCCTTTCTTTCTGCGGGGGGCCAGGGGGAAGAGAGCCTTAAAAAAACCTACTTCGTCTCAATCCTGCCACAGGCTTACCTTCTCGAAAGAATCGGGGGAGACCGTATAGATGTACAGGTGATGGTGCCTCCCGGCAAAAGCCCCGCCACCTACGAGCCCACGCCCCGTCAGGTTATGGCCCTGGGCGGAGCGGAAGCCTTCTTTATTCTGGGGGTGCCCTTCGAAAGGAATTTCCTCCCCTCACTCAAGGGATCCCTGGCCGGCCTTTACATCGCCGATGCGTCGGAGGGAATTGAAAGGCGCCATCTGGATTCCCACCACCATGACGGGGAAGAGGAGGATCATGATGAGGGTACGGAAGATCCCCATATCTGGCTTTCCCCGGTTCTGGCCGAACAAATCGCCCGGAATATGACTCGGGTTCTCATGGAAAAGGACCCTGAAGGCAGCACCGGCTACGAGAAAAACCTCTCATCCCTTCTGGCGGATCTTGAAAGCCTGGACGGGGAACTTGAAGAGACCCTGGCCCCTTTTGCCGGAGAAACCCTCTTCGTCTACCACCCCTCCTTCGGCTACTTCGCCGACCGCTACGGCCTGCAGCAGGAGGCCATTGAGCTGGGCGGTAAAGAACCCACACCGGCGGACCTGGAAAAAATCATCTCCGAAGCCCGGAACGACGGGGTCCGGATCATACTGGTTCAGCCGGAATTCTCCCTCTCCAGCGCCAATGCCGTAGCTAAAGCTATCGGGGGAGCGGTTATTCCCGTGGAGACCCTGAACGGGGACTACCTGAACAACCTGAGGGATCTTGCCAACCATCTGCGGGACGGGCTAAAATAGCCCCATGGACGGCAAACCGGTCATACAGATACAGGATCTCGCCTTTTCCTACGGAGGAGTTCCTCTCTTTTCGGGAATCAACGGCTGCATCCACCGGGGGGACTACATAACTGTGGTGGGCCCCAACGGGGGGGGCAAATCCACCCTGATCAAACTAATCACCGGGCTCCTGACTCCCACGGGGGGATCCATTACCATTGGCGAGAACCGGGAGAACCGAAACACTCCCCTTATCGGTTACGTTCCCCAGTACGTAAATTTCGACGCCCTCTTTCCCGCTACCGTGGAAGAGGCGGTACTCACGGGAACCCTGACCCGGGGATGGGGCTTTTACACGAAACAGAACAGGGAAGCGGCCCGGGAAGCCCTGGAGCAGGTCGGACTGGACCGGGAGGGTGCCCGCTCCTTTTCAGAAATTTCCGGCGGCCAGCGGCAGAGAACCCTCATCGCCCGGGCCCTGGCCTCCCGTCCTGAGATTCTGATTCTCGACGAACCCACCGCCAGCGTGGATACGGAGGTGCAGAGACAGCTCAGGGAGCTCCTCTCCCGGCTGAACAAGTCCCTGACCATCGTCCTGGTGACCCACGATTTCGGCTTCGTCGACCGGGATGTGAACCGGGTTTTCTGCGTGAATCACGGCCTGAAGGAGCATCCCGTTGAGAAGGTGAACGAGGATATCATCACCGCCAGCTACGGCCGGCCGGTCATGGCGGTCAGACACGATCACGAACTGGCCGGGCATCACCATACAGGAGAGAAGGAATGAGCGATTTTCTGGCAGCCCTGATCAACCCCGCCGTGCCTTTCATCCGCTACGCCCTCATCGCGGGCATTCTGGCGAGCGCCTCCTTCGGGGCGGTGGGATCACTGGTGGTGGTGAAGCGCATCTCCTACATCGCCGGCGCCATCAGCCATGCCTCCCTGGCGGGCCTGGGAGCGGCGGTTTTTCTGAACGAGACCCGGGGATGGCACCTCTCTCCCCTTATCGGAGCCATACTCACCGCCCTGACCGCGGCGGTCATCATCGCCCGCATCAGCCAGGGGAACCGGGAGCGTTCCGACACGGTCATCGGCACGATCTGGGCCGTGGGCATGGGAATCGGGCTTCTGTTTATCGCAAAAACACCGGGCTATACGGACCCCATGAGCTACATTTTCGGCAATATTCTCCTTCTGCAGAAGGGGGACCTGCTGCTCATTTCCGTCCTGGATCTATTGGTACTGCTCTCGGTGGTATTCTTCTACCGGGCTTTTCACAGCATCGCCTTCGATGAGGAGTTCGCCCGTACCCGGGGTCTGAATACGGGGTTCTACGAAACCTATCTGATTATATTGACGGCTCTGACCGTGGTGCTCATGGTATCCACCGTGGGCATCGTGATGGTCATAGCCCTTCTCACCATTCCCCCGGCCATGGCGGGAATCTTCACCCGCAAGCTGTGGCAGATGATGCTCCTGTCGGTGCTTATCGGAATGGTTCTGAATTCGGCAGGCCTGGCTCTCAGCTATGTCCTGAATCTGCCCACCGGCTCCACTACTATCGTCCTGGCGGGGGCGGCCTATCTCATCCTTAAGGGTATCTTCAGAAGGACCTAGGAATCACCGGTCTCTTCATCGTTCTCACAGACCAGATGGACCGCATGGCAGTCATCGCACACTTCCACCCGGTGATGATGGGAGAACTCCTCCCAGTGGATTTTCTGCTTCGGGGTTATGATGCCGGTTCCCCGGCAGAGGGGGCAGGTGTTGTCCAGGGCGTTCAACAGGGCCTTGCGGATAAATTCGGACCTATTGGGAATCTCCCTAATGACTTTCGCCAGATCCTCATCAACCTTAAAGGAGATCACCTCCTGTTTCGTCTCTTTCATGCCTCCATTCTAGGGAGTTATGGGGATTTGTCAAGGACGGCCTATTCAGGCCGCCTAAACATTTGCCAAATAAAGGGGAAGGGGTTACAATGGAAACAGGGGTTTATTTCGATCTGACGAATTGGGACAATGAGGGTAAAAAAACATAACGTTTCCTTTCCCATACTCTTCTCACTACTTCTGATTACGCCTGTAGGTGTAGTTCGCGGAGAAGCCAGAACCGTACGGATAGGTGTGTTCCCCGCGGAGCCTATGGTATATATGGACGAGGGGCATGCAACCGGTCTATTCATTGAATTGGCCGAATATTTCGCCGCCGTCCTGGATTGGGACCTCATATACGTAGAGGGGACCTGGGGGGAAACCCTGGACCGCCTGGAGGCAGGAGAAATCGATCTCCTGCCCTCTGTGGGATATACCCAGGAAAGAGCGCGGTTCTACCAATACAACGACCGAGTGGTTTTCGTGGATAGCGGTGTACTCTTCACGAGCGAAAACTTTCAGCCCAAGACCGTATTTGATCTCCAAAATAAAACAGTGGCGGCTCTGGGCGAAAGCGTATTCACAACGGGTTTTCAGGAATACGCCTCTTCCTTCGGAATTGATTGCCCCATGATCTATACGAAGGACAATAATGAAGTCATGGAAGCAATCGCCAGGGGAGACGCCGATGCGGGCGTATGCATCTATTCCCTGGGCACGGTGTTGGCGAAAAACTACCCCGTAGACATAACCACCATAAGCTTTTCCCCTCTGGCCCTCCACTATGCCGTATGGTCGGGAAGAAACGGGGATATCATAGACGGGATAAACCGCATTCTGGATGGAACGATGGATGATCCGGACGGGGAATACTCGAGGATCTATCACAAATGGATGAGGCGGAGCACGGCCGTGAATATACCCGCCTGGATATGGATCGGAGGAGGGATGCTCCTCTTCTTCGGTCTTTTCCTGACCGCTACGAGCATCATCCTCAAAAGAAGGGTAGACAGCCGGACAAGGAATCTCCGGATTGAAGCGGAAGAGAAATCCAGGGCCCTCCAGCTTCTCGGCGATGAGAAGGAGAGGCTCCGCGTCACCCTGCAGAGCATAGGGGAGGGGGTTTTCGCCACGGACAGCCAAGGCAGGATCCTCATGGCCAACGGGATAGCGGAAACCCTTACCGGATGGAGCGAAGCCAGGGCGATGGGCCTTCCCATCCAGGATGCTTTCCATCTCGTTGACGGGGATAACGAAGGGGAAAACCGGGATCCCGTTGACGTGGTTTTGAAATCGGGATTATCAGTTGCCGGCAGGGAGGCCCTTCTTAGATCCCGCGGGGGCGAGGATATCCCTATATCCCTGAGCTGCGCACCGATAAAGGATGACAAGACCGTCATGGGCGCCGTTCTCATCTTCAGGGATATCATGAAGGAGAAGAGGATCAGCGAACAGCTTCATCATGCACAGAAAATGGAAGCCATCGGTACTCTAGCCGGGGGAATCGCCCACGACTTCAACAACATCCTGTCCGCTATTATCGGTTATACGGACCTGGCCATGGAAGGCCTGAACGAACAGGATCAGTCTTACGCTCACCTTGTGGAAGTACTAAACGCTTCCTCGAGAGCTCAGGATATAGTATCCCGCATACTCAGCATAAGCCGGCATGACGAAATAGCCAGAAAACACATCAGCCTGAACATACTGCTCCAGGATTCGATAAAGATGCTGAAAGCGGTTATCCCCTCCAGTATAAAAATCATCAGCCTGCTGACAGATTCGGATCTCATTATCCACGCCGACTCCAGCCAGATCCATCAGATTCTTCTCAACCTGATAACCAATGCTTCCCATGCCATCACCGGAAACGGAGGGGAGATAAGCATATCCCTGGAGCGGGCTGCCCCGGAAGGTAGCGACCTCCCGTTCGCCCGTCTTTCCATAGGGGACAACGGGGCGGGGATCAGGCAGGAGGTTTTGAAAAAGATATTCGAACCTTACTTCAGTACTAAGGATAAGACGATGGGTACCGGACTCGGACTTTTCATCACCCATGATATAGTAAAATCCTATGGAGGATTCATCTCTGTTGAGAGCGAATACGGCGTCGGCACGATGTTCCACGTCTATCTCCCGCTCTCAGACAAACCGGGGGACGGCAATACGGATCCGATAGCCGCGGCCCAACGGGGAGGGGGAGAAATGATCTTCCTCGTTGATGACGAACCGGCAATTCTCGATATCCTGACGCGGAACCTCATCTCTCTGGGCTACCGCGTCTGGTCTTCTTCGGACAGCACCGAAGCGTTTGAGCAATTCCGGAACGATCCCGATTCGGCCGACCTGGTCATCACCGACAGAACCATGCCCGGTATGGACGGCTACGAACTCGCCCGCCGTATAAAATCCCAGCGCCGCTCCCTTCCCGTCATCATGTGTACGGGCTATTCCGATCCGCCGGGGGAAAAAGAATCGTCACTGGCCGTTGACATAGTCCTCAGGAAACCGGTGGAAAAGAATCTTCTGGCGGCGACCATAGGGGATCTCCTCAGAAAAAGGCGAACACCTATCCCCGGGAATTGATCCAATCCCCTCTCCGTGTCATAATTATACCATGTCATATACCATCATAACCCATGCGGGAAAAGCCCATGCGGACGAACTCCTGGCTTCGGCCCTTCTGAGACTTCACAAGGGAGAGCCCC
>JAFGPQ010000166.1 GCA_016936115.1 Spirochaetales bacterium
GTTCTGGTAAACAAATCATATAAAAGATTGAGCTTTCTATCCATTAATAAAATTACGTTATTTCTAAGTTTTGAAAGATGCTCTATAGTATTTTGTTTTTTTTATGTTTATCCTTTTGACCTACTTCCGTTCACAATCCAAGAAAATATTGATGCTCAATTTATAAACTTTGATGAAAGAGAATCCTTTGCAATCATGGACCAATTAAATGGTAAACAGTTTCTACTTGCTAGATCAAAGAGGATAAAATTTGATTCAAAAAAGATTAGAATGATGATCTATTGCAGGCTTGATTCCTCTTACCTCAATTTCAATGAGAAGTCTTTACAAATACTGCAAAAATATTTTTCAGAGATTAATAATGTACTAGTAAAAGACTATGCTAATATTCAAGATAAAAATAGTAGAGTGGAATTGCTATCATTTGCTGAAGATTATAAACCCCGAGGTCTTCCCTACCTCTCAGACTATCAATCAGACATACTCTACGGTATGGATGGAACCCGTATCGAACGGGATTATTCAAGAGGATTCTGGGAGGAAACGGGGGAAGAGGACCGGCTCACCTACTATTTTAAAGGTAACCATAGCATTTACTCAGAATACATCATCGAATTCACCGGGATCTGGGACTCTTTTCGAGAATACCACGACGATTCCCTCCTCTCCCCAAAACTCGAAGATTTCGATCCACCAAACGGAGATCAGCACATCTCGGAACTCTACACCATGACCAACGCCGAACTGGACGCCTACCCGGATCAGAACGACCCTTCCATCCGGCTCATGCACCTTCTCAACGAGTCCATGGCCACCTTCCGCTTCACCGAAGACCCCTACGCCCCGCCGGCGAGCCTGGCCCGGGTCAATGACGACCGGGTCCGCATCCGAGAAGACCATACCCTGGATACGGGAATCCTAGGTCACGGCAACAGGGGGGAAGAGGTGATAGTCATGGAACGGAGTCCCGAACAGGAGACCATCGGTTCCGATAGGGATTACTGGTACAAAATCGTTTCCAAAGAGACTTTCATCAAGGGCTGGATGTTCGGTCCCTTCCTTGATTTTGAAGAGTGAATATTATTTGTGGTAGGCGGTGCCCTGGATGATAGTAAAAGCCCGGTAAATCTGTTCCGCCAGTATGAGCCGCATCAGCTGATGGGGAAAGGTCATCCGGGAGAAGGAAAGGGCCGTCTGGCTGATCTGCGTTACCCGTGTATCCAGTCCCAGGGACCCGCCGATGATGAAGGCCACGTGGCTGACGCCCTTGTGAGGCAGGCCGTCCAGTTCCCGGGCCAGTTCTTCGCTGGAGAGCGTTTTCCCCCCGATTTCCAGGGTTATGGGGTAGGCGTCCTTAGGCAGTTTGGCCAGGATTTTATCCCCCTCTTTCCGGCGGGTCTGCTCCTTTTCCCGGTCGCTCCCCCGGTCGGGGCACTTTTCGTCATCCACCTCGATCAGACTGACTTTTCCGTAGGCCTGAAGCCGTTTCAGGTACTCCTCGACCCCCTGTTTCAGGTATTTTTCCTTAAGCTTTCCCACACAGAGAATCGTAATGTTCATAACTTGACCTTCCCCCTCGATTAACTATAGACTTAAAGGATACTTACCATCAAGCCTAGGAGAAAAAGCAATGGGGATGAAGAAGGCTGCGGCTGATTTTCTGAGCCGCCACGGCATGCTGTGCGACGATTTTGATCTTACCGGATATATCAGGGATTTTCAGGATGAAATGAATAAGGGACTGGCCGGGGAAAAATCCTCTCTGGCCATGATTCCCACCTATATCGACGCGAAGCCGGAGATTCCCCGGAATAAAAAAGTCGTTGTTCTGGACGCGGGGGGAACAAACCTGCGATCAGCTCTGGTTCACTTTGACGTTGAGGGCAAAGGGGTTATCGAGAAATTCTCTAAAATCCGCATGCCCGGTTACGAGCGGCAAGTGTCCCTTGATGAGTTCTACACGGTCTTCGCCGACCGGATCAAAGAGTTCGCCGATGAGAGCGACGCCATCGGTTTCTGTTTCTCCTATCCCGCGGACATCACACCCGAATGCGATGCGATTCCCACGGTTTTCACCAAGGAGATCAAAGCCCCCGAGGTTCTGGGCAAATCAGTGGCGGACAACCTGCGGGCCTATCTGAAGAAAGCCGGCGCCCGAGGGGACCAGCGCGTGGTCGTTCTGAACGATACGGTGGCCACCCTGCTCACCGGTATGGCCGCCCATCCCGACAGGAGCTACGACGGATACATGGGATACATTCTGGGTACCGGGCTGAACAGCTGCTATCTGGAAAGTACCGCCAACATTCCCAAGATCAAGGGAAAGGAGGGGAAATTCTCCCATCAGATCATCAATACCGAATCGGGCGGTTATGCCCGCCTCGCCCGGGGAACCGCCGACGACTCCCTGGATAGGAAAACGGTCTGCCCCGGGGATTATTTTCAGGAAAAGCTCTCCAGCGGGGGATACTTCGGGGCCATTGTTCAGGAAACCCTGGAACTGGCCGCCTCAGAGAGTTTTCTGGCTGCCGGCACAGCAGAGAAAATCGCCGCTCTGGGTGCGCTGACAACCATAGACGGGGACAACTATCTGCATAATCCCCAGGACAGCACCAACCGCCTTGTCCAGGCATTGGCCGCCGAATCGGAGGAGGAGAAAGAGAAGGTCTACTGGCTGATCGATTTCCTCCTGGAAAGGGCAGCCAAGGTGACCGCGGGCAGTATGGCCGCGGTTCTGCTCAAGACGGATTATGCCAAGAACATCCTCCATCCCTTCTGCCTCACCGTGGACGGCACCACCTTTTATGCCTACTGCCGGTTCCGGTTCCGGGTGGAATCCTATCTTAAGGAAGCCCTGGGAGGGGAGGACCAGAGATATTATGAGATCGTCCGTGTAGAAGACGCCCCCCTTCTGGGAGCCGCCATCGCCGCGCTGACGAACTAGGGGCCCGCCGTGTTGTCCGATGACGAACTGAAAGGGAAATCCGTACTCATCGCCGATGATGAGGAGTATATCCGCAGGCATATCGCCAAGGGGCTCCGGTCCCGGGGATTGACCGTTTACGAAGCGGGCAGCGGGGACGAGGTCCTGGACATGGTGAGCGAAAAGCCCCATGCCATTATCATGGACGTGCAGATGCCCGGTCAGGACGGACTGGAAGTGGCCCGTCTTCTGAAGGAGAAGGAGGACACCGCGTCCATTCCCCTGATCCTGTTGAGCGCCCGGGCCCAGGAATCGGATATCGAGCTGGGCTACGCCATGGGGGCGGATCACTACCTGGCCAAGCCGGTTACCTTTTCCCAGATTCTGGGAGCTCTGAGAGAAGCCATCCATGAGTGAAGAGTTCCTGGGGGAATCGGAAAGACGGCTTATCCAGCAGGAGATGTTCCAGCTGGAAGACCAAAAACTGGCCCTGGAGGAACAATATCAGTATCTTTTTGAAAATGCCCTGGCGGGACTTTTCCGGATAGACGTAAAGACCAGCCGGGTTCTCACGGCGAATAAGGAGCTCCTCCGTACCTTCGGTGTGGAGGAGCTGGTCGAGCTGGATTACCTATTTCATAAATACCGCATATTCGAGGAGCTGGAAGAACTCAAGAACGACACCTATTCCGGGGAGGAGTCCCTCACCTTCTCCTCCCCCCTGCTGATCGGCAAAGAGGAGAGGATGATCCGTTTTTCCGCCCGGTACAAGGTGGAATACCAGGTTATCGAAGGGGCCGCCCGGGATATTACCAGCCTGGTCAGTGCGGAAAAGCGCATGCTCGAGGCCATTCGCGAGGCGGAGCAGGCCAACCACGCCAAATCCCTCTTCCTGGCCAATATGTCCCATGAAATCCGCACCCCCCTGAACGGCATCGTGGGTTTCGCCGAACTGATCCAGCAGTCGGGGGACAAGGATATCGCCCTGTATGCCCACAACATCCTGGACGAATCGGACCGTCTCATGACCCTGATCAATCAGCTTCTGGATATTTCAAAGATCGAAGCCAATCAGATTCATCTGGAGGCGAAACCCTTCTACCTCTCCCGGCTGGTGAGGGATCAGGTGAACTCCTTCATGCCCGTCCTCAAGGGGAAAATGCTCGATTTCCGACTCTCCCTGGACGACCGGCTGACCGACTGCTATCTGGGTGATACCTTTCGGCTGGGGCAGATTCTGACCAACCTGATCTCCAATGCGGTGAAATTCACCCATAGGGGAAAAATCAGCCTTAACATCTCCCTTTACGAACATAAGGATAACCGGGACTGGATCCGTTTTGTTATCTCCGACACGGGCATCGGCATTCCCCGTGAAATGCAGAAGCGGGTTTTCGAGAAATTCGTCCAGGCGGATAACTCCATTCAGAGGCGGTTCGGGGGTACCGGACTGGGGGTGGCTATCTGTAAGGAGCTGGTGGAACTGATGGGCGGTCAGATTGCCCTGACAAGCCGGGAAGGGGAGGGAACCGAATTCTCCTTTACCATCCCCCTTGCCATCAGTCAGGTTCAGGCGGAATTCCCCGTGGATGAGGCGGAAGAGGAAGCGGATCTGAATAATCTGCCCCCCGCCCGGATTCTCCTGGTGGAGGATTACAAGATCAATCAGGACGTGGTGCTCCTTCATCTGGAACCGTTCAACATGGTTATCGATGTGGCCGAAAACGGTGAGGAAGCGATTCTGCTATTCACCCGGAATCACTACGATCTGATTATCATGGATGTCCATATGCCCCTGCTGAGCGGTCTGGAGGCGACCACCCAGATACGAAAGATGGTCCGGGGAAAGGACATTCCCATCATCGGCGTGTCGGCCAGCGCTTTTACTGCGGACAGGGAGGCCTGCAGAAGGGTGGGTATGAGCGATTTCCTCTCCAAGCCGATCCGCCGGAAAAAGCTGATAGATCATCTCTACTTCTGGCTGAGTCGGAAAGAGAACGACTCTCTGAGCCGGTCCCTGGCATGGGAGTGCCGCCTGCAGCAGGGGGATGGGGATTCGGAGGAACTGATTCTGCGCTACGGGGAGTTCTGCGAAGATATCGGGAGCCGGGAAGACGGTAATATGATCATCACCGGCTTTATCGAGTCCGCCCGGGAGCTGATGGAGGAGATTTTCCGGGATGTGGAATTACAGAAGTGGGAGAGGTCCCACCGGAACGCCCACTCCCTGAAGGGGGGGGCACTGAGCATTATGGCCGATGAGCTTTCCGAAGCGGCCCGGGCGTTGGAAGCGGCCTTGAAAGAGCCCGACGGCCGTGATATCATGCCCCTTTACCAAAACGTTTCCCGCAGTCTGGAAAGGCTGGACGGTTATTTTGAGAAGCATCGCATCTCCTAGGGAAATACCATAATGAGGATATTGTGAAAGAAAAATCACTGGTTCTGTATAAGCAGAGTCCCGCTTTGATCAAAAGCCGGGAGAGCGACAAAATCACCATCACCCTGGAAAAGGGAGAGAAAAAGGTCCGTTTGAAGGATATTGTCCTGCTGCATGAGGGCCCTCTCTCCTCCCTGGGAGCTCTGGAGATTCTGGAAGGGGATCCCCAGGAGGCCTGGGAGCTATTTCAGGGGGAGACCCCCTCCCTTAAGGATCTGGCGGAATTGATTTACGGTGATTTCACCCCCTCCGCCGCCTGGTCCGTCTTTCTGCTGTTAAACCGGACCGCCTGGTTCCGGGGCACCGTGGAGGAGATCGAAGTGACCTCCGCCGAGGAACGGGAGAAGCGGGAAAGCGCCGAACGGGAGAAGGAGGAAGCCGCCGGGCGGTGGGCCGATTTCCTGACGCGCCTGAAAAAGGAGGAGTTCCGGGAGGAGGACGAGCCCTGGCTCAGGGAAGTGGAACAGATGGCCCTGGGGCGGATCAAGCGAAGCGCGGTCCTTTCCGAGCTCAAGCGGGAGCAGACTCCGGAGAACGCCCACAAACTGCTGCTCAAGTGGGGCCGGGTGGACTCCCGGTGGAATCCCCACCCCGCCCGTTTCGACTGCAAAACTGGCAACCCGGATATAGCCGTACCCCTTCTGCCCGAAGAGGAACGCTCCGATCTGACCGGTTTCACCTCCTATGCCATCGATGACGAGGGCAATACCGACCCGGATGATGCGGTCGGTTGGGACGGAGAGCGCCTATGGGTGCACATCGCCGATGCGGCCGCCCTGGTGACCCCGGACAGTCCCCTGGATTTTGAAGCACGGGACCGGGGGGCGAACCTGTATATCCCCGAAAAGACGGTGACCATGCTCCCCCCGGCTGTCACCGATCAGCTGGGCATGGGCCTGCAGCCGGACCGTTCCCCGGGTTTCTCCTTCGGCATTCTGATGGACGAGGAGGGGAGCGTGGCCGATGTGGACATTCGTCTCTCCTGGGTGAAGGTGGAACGGCTCTCCTATGCCCAGGCGGACACCATGATGGAGCAGGAGCCCTTCAAAACTATTGCCGCCCTTCTGGGGAAAACCCGGCAGCGGCGAAAGGATAACGGAGCCCGGGAGATCAGCCTGCCCGAGGTAAAGATCCGCGTGGAGGATGAGGGAAGAGGGGAGATTCTCATTAAGCCCCTGCCCCGTCTGGAAAGTCGGGAGATGGTGGCGGAGAGCATGATGCTCGCCGGTAACGCGGCGGCATCCTTTGCCATCGCCCACGCCATTCCGGTTCCCTTTGTCAGCCAGCCCACCCCGGAGAACAATCCCCAGAAGCTGGAGGGCCCGGCGGGGGAATTCGCCAAGAGAAAGATCATGCAGCGCAGCCGGGTAACCCTGTCTCCGTCGAAGCACAGCGGCCTGGGCCTGGACGTGTACACCCGTGTCACCAGTCCCCTGCGGCGTTACTCAGACCTTATGACTATGCAGCAGCTGCGGGCCTTCATCACCGGCGGTACTGTCCGTAACGAAGAGGAGATGCTGGAGGGAACCACCGCCTGCGAATCCCTGGCGTCCCAGGTCACCGCCGCGGAGAGGGCTTCCAATCAGCACTGGAAAATCAACTATCTTCTGGAGCGTCCCGACTGGGTGGGGGAAGCGATTCTGGTGGATAAAACTGATAAGCTGGGGGTTTTTCTTATTCCCGAACTGGCCATGGAGCCCCGCATTGCTCTGAGGGATGTGAGGGATTACAATACGGTGGTCCGGGTGAAGGTGCAGTCCGCCGACCTGCCCGAAAGAAGAGTTGTCTTCGCCTACGATGAGTGATACAATGTTCACCATGCTGCGAAGGATTATCGCGACGGGATTCTTTCTCCTGTCCTTTCCATTTCTGACCGCCCAGGAGCCGGTGAGTTTCGGCCGTGAGCGGACCTATGATCCCTTCTACGATGTCCAGATGGAGCTGGCCGACGGGGAGATTATCAACCTGACAGCCGCCGCCTTTCACAATATGGAGGATCAGTTCAAGTACTTCTTCTGGATCCGCCGGGGAACCGAAACGGGGGTGGTTACCTACCCCCTGGAACTAAACAGAATTAAGGAGATAATCTTTACTGATCTTTACGGCACCCCGGAGAATGACTTCACCCCCGCCGAAATGACATTAACCAATGGTCAGTCCTACAAAGTTTTCGTGGATACCCTGGGCTACATGGGAGGCTTCGATCCTGCTTTCGGTTCCTTCGCCCGCGTTTTTATGCACTACAATCTGGTGAAAAGGATTACCTTCAAGCAGGACGGATCCTATCTGCTCTGTCCCCACTGCGGCACGGTTTACTACAGTTCCGGCCTGAAGGAGTGCCCCTTTGACAAGACACTCCTCGTCCCGGACGACAACAGCCTAGGCCAGAACAAGCTCGCCGAATAAAGAGGTCATCCGCAGGGATAAGGGGCCGGGCATACCGCTTCCCACCGTCCTGCCGTCCACCGCCGTGACCGGAATGATTTCCGCTCCCGAACCGGTCAGGAAACACTCATCCGCCGTATACAGGTCGAACCGGGTCATCACCTTCTCCTCCCAGGGAATCCCTGCCTTCTCCGCCAGTTCCAGCATGGTATTCCGTGTAATGCCCTCGAGCATGCCCAGATAGGAGGGGGGCGTCATGAGAACCCCCTTTTTCACTACGAAGATATTGTCACCGGTGCATTCGCACACATAACCCTCCCGGTTCAGGAACACCGCTTCCAGGCAGCCAGCCTGCTTCGCTTCCAGCTTCCCCAGTACGTTGTTCAGGTAGTTGAGCGATTTGATCCGGGGGTCGAAGATGTCCCCGGTCAGTCGGCGGGAGGCGGCGGTAATCACCTTGATGCCTTTCTCATAGTGCTCCTTCGGGTAGAGCTGGATGGCATCGGCAATGACGATCACCGTGGCCCGGGGGCAGGAGTCCGGGGAAATCCCCAGGGAACCGGCTCCCCGTGTTATCACAAGTCTGATGTAGCCCTCCTGTTCTCCGTAACGGCGGACCGCTTCCTCTAAAAGGGCAACCATTTCTTCCCTATTCAGGGGGATTTCCAGAAGAATCGCCCGGGCTCCCTCGTAAAGCCTCTCCAGATGGGCATGGAGCTTGAAAATCCTGCCGCCGTAGATTCTTATCCCTTCGAAAAGACCGTCCCCGTAGAGCAGGCCGTGATCGTATACGGATATCTTCGCCTCTTCCTTCGGGCACCACTGCCCGTCCACATTAATGACTGCCATGATTTTCCTCCCTGTCCTGGAATACATCTCTCAGGTAATGGTAATGGGGTCCGAACCGTTCGATCAGATCCTCGTCGAAGCGGTTCACAATTTTCATGATATAGATATCGTGTTTGATATAATCCTCTGTGACTGTGACGAATCCCCGGTTCCCGCTCCAGGCTCCTTCCACCGTTTTCTCATCTATGATGGTGGCAGCCATGGCCTGTTTCGAATCGGAGACGAGGGAGAAATTACGTCCCCCCTTTTCCGACTGAAGCGTATCGGCCAGGGGATGATGGAAGATGGGGCGGATGGGGTAGGATTCTTCTCCGAAAAGCACCACCGCCAGATTCAGGCCCTGTTCCTCCTTCTGCTTGAGGGAGGGGTAGAGGACAGCCATTTCCTCTTCGCACAGGGAGATGAGCAGGGATTTCTCCGCCCGGGCGATCATCAGCTCCGCCTGGCGCAGGAAATCCTCCCTTTCGTTGATGTTCCAGATGTAGGAGACATTCGTCTCCACCCGGGTTTTGTCCATCTCCCGTTTCAGAGCGGAGAGGTTCGTGTTCATCCTGACCCTCTGCCGGGCGATGAACTCCTCCGGATCCATGGGGACGTAGCGCTTCTTCCCGCTTTCGACCAGTTCCAGAACTACTCCCTTATCCAGAAGCTTCGCCAGAACCTGATAAATCTTCGCCGTGGGGAGTCCCCCGTTCTTCGCCGCCTCGTAAGCGGTTACCGGATTTTCCTGAAGAAGGGAGATATAGGTGCGCGCTTCATATTCGGAGAATCCCAGTTCCGCCATTAATTCTACAATACTGACTACCATAGTAGTCACTATAAGGGCGTCCCGGGAAAATGTCAAGGGCCGATGTGTTAAAGCGGACAACGGACAGCGGAAGCAGGAAGTACTCCGGATTTGTGATATCCTGAAAAAGATATGGCGGTCGTGAGTATTCGTGGGCTTTGATTCCTGCGAGACGAGTTTCATTGACCGTTTAAGACCGTTTCAAGGTTGGAAACAACGATTCTAACCCTTGAAAAACTTACTTTGTCACCTATGGATGAGGCTTGTGTCGTCGATGGCGTACTGTTATTTGTTGTAGGTCTCCACCTTCCAGAATCGGCTCCACTCCACATTCCTGTCACCGAGTTGCTCCTTGAGTGTCCCCTGCAGCAGGGACCACTCCTCATCGGACAGATCCTTCTTCACAAGGGATCCCCAGTTTTTCGCCGATTTTTCCGGATCGATCCAGCTCTCCAGCAGGGAGGAGGAAATGAACCGCTCTTCACCGGTTTCCACCGATTGGGATGACTCCCGGGTCAGCTCCTTGCTCAGGAGGACCCCCAGGCGGCTGTCGGCGGCGAAATTCCCGTAAAGGGCTTCTTCGCTGTTGCGGATTTTTTCCAGAAGGGGAGGGGATATCTCTTCGCAGTCCGTCAGAAAAGTGGTCAGACGGGTGGTCCGGTTCCGGTCAATTTCGCAAACCCGCAGGAATCCCCCGGGAACCAGACGGGAGATAAGCACGCTCAACAGAACGTCACCCATATCCCGGCGCTGAGGCTCGGAAAGGAAAATTCCCTCCAGATCGGGCAGGGTGTCCACTTCATTCCGGCCGATCAGAAAGGGCCGTTCCGCTTCGGGCAGGCTTTCCAGGGAGAAACCGATGAGATCACGCACCTTCTCCGAGTCGGCAAGTCCCCATAGACCGCCCTCGGGCACATTCCGATAGGCTTCCCAGAAAATCTGCCCCGTTACGATGGGGGCCACGAGCAGCCGGTCATGCCGGTTGATCTTCAGATCCTCGAAGAGGGCCTGAAACAGTTCCGCGGGAAGGGAGTTTCCCCCCGAAAGGGTTCGCTTGAGCCAGCGGTCCCTCTCCTTGTCTCCCGGGGAGTAGGTTAGCACCTCCGGGGTTTCATCCAGCATGACCGCCAGTTGAGCCTCCCGGCGGCGGATGACATCGGTCTGAATCTTTCCCTCGTAACCCTGGGAGGAGGGCTGATAGAAGAGGCGCCCCTTCAGAGCTGTAGGCAGGTATTGCTGGGCCACCCAGTGATCCCGATAGGCATGGGGATAGCTGTACCCCTCTCCGTGGCCGAAGGCGTGTTTATCCCGGCTGGGGTCTTTCAAATGGTTGGGAACCTCTGCCTGCTCCCTGTCCACGGCCCGGACCGCGTCGAAGTAGGCCAGGGCGGAGTTGGATTTGGGCGACGTAGCCAGATAAAGGGCGGCCTGGGTCAGATGGAACTGCCCCTCGGGTAGTCCCACCCGGTCAAAGGCGACCGCCGCCGAGGTGACCACGGTCAGGGCATGGGGATCGGCCATGCCGATGTCTTCGCTGGCGGAGATAAGCATGCGGCGCAGGATGAACCGTGGATCCTCCCCTGCCCGTATCATACGGGCCATCCAGTAGAGGGCCGCATCCGGGTCGGAGCCGCGGATCGACTTGATGAAGGCGCTGATCGTATCGAAATGGTAGTCCCCCTCCTTATCGTAAAGGACGACTTTTTTCTGAATGCTCTCCTCGCAGGTGGCCAAGTCTATGGCAATGACCGTCTCCGGGGGCGGGGGATAGTTCTTCGGTGTTGTCTCAACGGCCA